>JBMOKE010000374.1:0-1707 GCA_049315425.1 Mycobacterium sp.
TTGATCCTGCTGGACAACTTCCCGGTGTGGCAGACGCAGATGGCGGTGCAGCGCCGCGACGCCCGTGCCCCGCAGGTATTGCTGGAGTCTTCAGGCGGTCTATCGCTGGAGTCCGCCGCGCACTACGCCGGCACCGGCGTGGACTACCTCGCGGTCGGGGCGCTGACCCACTCGGTCCGGGTCCTCGACATCGGCCTGGATCTCTAAGGCCCGGAATCCGTAAGACATCGTGCCGCCTGCGATTCAGCAATGATTTACGCGAAGTGGAAACCATGATCTACAATAGCTAATGCTTTTTTGCAGCTAACGGATCGGGGAAGCGGTCATGACAGAGCAGGTCCCCTGGGCCTGGGGCTTGGGCCTGACCATCGGGGCAGGTATCGCGGCCGCGGTGTGGGGCGCCGGAGTTGCTTCCGCGGCGCCGGCCGACGCCGAAACATCCTCCGGAACACCCTCGGTAACGTCCCCGGTCGCGCACCGCTCGTCAGTGTCAGCGCGTCGCACCCCCGACGGCGCGCAGGCCCGGACGCAACCCACGGTCTCGCTCGACGGTGGCAACCGCGCCCGAATCCTGCGCGGTACTGCCGCCGCCGTGTCGCCCGCGAGGGTCGCGAGCCGGAACCGGATCCCGGTGACCGCTCCTGCGGTCTCGCCTGCCGTCGGCGGTGACGGTTCGGCCGCGGCTGCGGCAGTCGTGCAGCCCGCCGGCGATTACGTGCTGATCCGTAGGTCCGATCTGATGTCCAAGCCCACCAGCGGGCCCGGTTGGGACTTCCTCAAAGCCCAGGCCAGCGCCGTGTGGGAGACCCCTGAACTGTCGAAACTGGACACCAAGACTCCGGCGATGGTGATGGCTGCCGCGCTGGTTTACGCCAGAACCGGCGATGTGAGCTACCGCGACAAGGTGATCGCGGCGATCACGAAGGTCCCGGGCACCGAGAAGAAAACCGACGTTGTTCTGCCCTTCGCGCGCAACATTTTCGGCTACGTCGTCGCGGCCGATCTGGTGGGAATGCCACTGAACACGGTCACGAGCAACGGCCAGACCTGGCTCGCCTTCCTTCAGCAGGCCAGAACCGAGCAATTTCCCGGCAACACCCGCTGGATCAGCCTTGAGAAGACCTCCGGAGACTCCGCGGGCAACTGGAACGCCTATGCGCTGTCGAGCCACCTCGCCATCAGTATCGTGCTCGGCGACGAGGTCGCCGTCGCCCGCGACATCGCCGTCTACCGCCGGTTCCTGGGCGACACCACTTCGCCGTGGCCGGCCTTCAACCCGACCACGGGTTACTCCTGGAACAACAACGGGCGTACCTGGGACCTGTCATCAACCCTGCAGCGCGGCATCAACCCGGACAAGCCCGGCGATCCCCGCAGCGGGGCCATCATCGTCGACGCCTTGCGCCACACCGCGCTGACATCGGTGGCGTGCTGCAAGGTCGATCTCGCCGGACGGGCCTACACCGAGGAGACGCTGGATGCCCTGCTGGCGATCAACATGGTGCTCAAGGCACGCGGGATGGACTTCACCGACTTCCAGAACCAGGCCATCCGCCGCGCCTACGCGTTCCTGGCTCGCAACGGCGGCCCGTCCGGATACAGCAACGGCCGGTTTCTGGCGCTCGCGATGAACAACCTCTACGGCACCACCTACAGCACCGCAGCCGGTGACTCCGTGGCACGGCATCTCGGCTTCGGCCGGTGGCT
>JBMOKE010000119.1:0-7450 GCA_049315425.1 Mycobacterium sp.
CGTTCACCAGCTTCCCGATCTGGTCGTAGCTCGGGAAGAAGACGTCGTAATCGACGCTGCCGGCACGAATCTTGGTGATCGCCTCGTCGGTGTCGTTGAAGGTCGAGACCTGCACGGTGGTCCCGTACTTCTCCTGGAACGACTTGATGGCATCCGGCGAGACATAGTCCGCGTAGGTGTACAACTGCAATGTCGCAGCCTTCTCCGGGGCGAGCCCATCGGCGATCGGCGCATTGTCCTTCGCGATATCCCAGGTGACCGGTTTGTCGGGTGAGGCAACTTTCATACTCGGGGCCGACGACGACGTCTGATCGCCCGTGGCGCAGGCGTCAAGAAACGCCATCAGGGCGGGAGTTCCGCCCGCCAGGAGTGCAGCGCGCAGCAGAAACTGCCGTCGGCTCGGACTGGGTCGGTTGGGAACTGCCATTAGGTCCTCCGAAAGTCGCACGGGTGTCGATTATTGGACTCTCGCACACTTACGGTGCCGATGCCCGGCGTTAGATCATCTGGCGTTTCACTGCTTGTCGCCCCGCGGACTCTGGCATAGACTGAACGCTCAGTCAGGAATTGCCCAGACCGCCCCTTCCCAGGTGGCCAGGGCAATCGAGTGGAGGTTTCCCGTGGCATCCCCGACCATCGACAGACCGGTCCGGGGCGACGTCGCCGCCCTGATCGAACATGAGGAGCAGGTGTTTCTGCGCCGGCAGCCGCGCAGCACCGAACTCATCGCACTCGCCGGTGGACATCTCGCCGGCAGCGCCACCTCGAACTGGCAGATCGCCCAACCGCAGGCGGTGTGGATGAGCCACGGCGCCGGATCGAAGGTGTACGACGTCGACGGCACCGAGTATGTCGACATGCACGGTGGTTACGGCGCATCCATCGCCGGCCACGCGCACCCGGCGATCGTCGCCGCCGTCAGTGACCGGGTTCGCCGTGGAACGCATTTCGCACAACCCACCGAGGACGCCATTTGGAACGCCGGCGAATTAGCCCGCCGCTTCGGCCTGCCACAGTGGCGATTCGCCAACTCAGGTACTGAAGCCACCATGGACGCCGTGCATCTGGCCCGGTCGGTGACCGGGCGCGATCTGATCATCAAAGTCGAAGGCTGCTACCACGGCCACCACGACTCGGTGCAGGTGTCCGTGCTGCCAGAGGCCGACGAAGTCGGCCCACGCGACCACCCGAACGGCGTGCCCGGGAACTCCGGAATCCCCTCTGCGATAAGGGATTTAGTCGTCATTGTGCCGTTCAATGACCCAGAGGCGGTTGCCCGGGCGCTGGCTGAGCACCCGGACCAGATTGCCGGCATGATCGTCGAACCGGCGATGATGAACGCCGGCATCATCCCCCCCGATCACGGCTACCTGGCCGCGATCCGCGAGATACTGCACGCGGCGGGAGCGCTGCTGATCTTCGATGAGGTGAAGACCGGGTTCACTACCGGGCCCGCAGGAATCACCGGACTATCCGGCGTCACACCCGATATGGTCTGCCTGGCCAAGGCCCTGGGCGGCGGCATCTCGGTCGCCGCGATCGGCGGTACTACCGCAGTCATGTCGGCGATCGCTGACGGCCGCTACGAACAGGTGGGCACCTTCAACGGCAATCCACTCGCGATGGCCGCCACTAGAGCCAACCTCTCCGAGGTCCTCACCCCCGAGGGCTACGCGCACCTTGATCATCTTGCCGCCCGGCTGCGGTCCAGTCTGGAAGCAACCATCGCCGAGCACGGTTACGGCTGGCGCGTGGTCAGCCTCGGGGCCAAGGGCTGCGTGACCTTCCGGTCAGAACCGGTCCGAGAGTTCCGCGATTTCCTGCAGATCGACACCAATATCGGGCATCTGCACTGGCTCATGCAGCACAACGGCGGCGTTTTCATGCCGCCGTGGGGCAAGATCGAACAATGGTTATTGTCCGTCCAGCACGACGATGCCGATGTCGACCGCTTCGCCGCGAACTTTGCGCGGCTAGCCGAAGCGGTGGCGGGCTGACCGCAGTCCGGGGCGTCCGGTGAGTGGCGGCGCGATCCGGCTCGAGAAGCTGGCCAAGGCCTACGACGGGGTCCCCGCCGTCACCGGCATCGATCTCGACATCCCTGCCGGGCAGTTCTACTCACTACTGGGCGCATCGGGCTGCGGCAAAACCACCACCCTGAGGATGATCGCCGGCTTCGAGAAGCCGGACTCCGGACGAATCGAACTCGACGGCCGGGATGTCGTCGCCGACCCGCCGCACAAGCGACCAGTCAACACGGTGTTCCAGTCCTACGCTCTGTTCCCGTTCATGACCGTCTGGGACAACGTTGCATTCGGGCTGCGCTACCACAAGGCCACCAAGGCCGAGACGAAGGAGCGTGTCGGCGCCGCGCTCGACCTGGTCCAGATGAACGACTACGCCAAACGCAAGCCCACCCAGCTGTCCGGCGGTCAGCAGCAGCGCGTTGCACTAGCTCGCGCGTTGGTTCTCCGGCCGCGGGTTCTGCTGCTCGACGAACCGCTCGGCGCGCTCGATGCCAAACTGCGCAAGCAACTCCAGCTTGAGCTGCGCGCGGTCCAGCGTGAGGTCGGAATCACCTTCGTCTACGTGACCCACGACCAAGAGGAAGCACTGACGATGAGCGACCAGATCGCGGTGCTGGCCGAAGGACGGGTGGAGCAGATTGGTCCGCCACAGGAGATTTACACCGCGCCGGCGACAACCTACGTCGCGGGATTTCTTGGTGCTGCGAACATCTTTGATGCCCAGGTGCTGGAGTGCGCCGGCGGCACCGCCGTGTGTTCAGCGATGTCGGCGCGGCTCGATGCCGTGGTCGACAACGGCTGCGCACCCGGACCGGCGGCCGTCGTGATCCGGCCCGAACGCATGACCGTGCAGCTTCCTCACGACCCGGTGCCGGCCGGCTACAACGCCATTACCGGCACCGTGTCCGAAGTCGTCTACCTCGGAGCCTCGACGCAGGTGCATGTCGACGTCGGTGAGTCCGCGGCTCTGGTCGTCGATGTTCCCAATCACTCCGGACCACAGTCCGTCGGTTACCGGCCCGGGTTAGCAGTGAGTTGCGTGTGTGCACCCGACGCGGTGCGGGTGCTCCATCGCAGCCCCGCCACGGTGGCCGCGGTGCCCGCGACGAAAGACGGCTGACGCCTCAACGAACTCGACTACGTCCGATCGGCTTGGGTCCGGCGACTGACTTGGGCCGAGTGCGGCGCCGTTCGGCGGGCAGGTTGAGCTCGCGTTCGGCGAATCGCATGGCGATGTCGTAGGCGACCTTCGCGTTCACCTCCGGGTCATCCAGTGCGACCTGAATCGACAATCCGTCGAGCAGCGCGGCGAACTCGAGAGCGAACATCGAAGGATGAACCGTGGCTTCGAGATCGGCCGACTTGATCGCGTCGACGATCATCCGCCGCCAGCGAGCGTCACGTTCAACCCGGCCGGCCTTAACCTCCTCGTGCCGGAAGGCCTGTACCCACAGGTCGAACCACAGTCCCCAGGCGCCGGGAATCTCGCCGTCACGGGACGGAATGCAGGTCCACTCGATCAGCAACGAAATCCGTTCGCGCACAGAGGGAACCTCAGCCAGCATCTGCTCGGCTGCCTCGTAGAACGACTCCTCCGAGAAGCGCAAGGCATCGACCAGTAACCGGTCACGAGTTCCGAAGTAGTAGATCACCAGGGCCGAACTCACACCGGCACGCTTGGCGACGTCGGAGATCCTGGTGTCGGAGAAGCCGCGTTCACAGATCAACTCGGCCGCCGCCCGTAACATCTGGACGCGGCGAGCCTCGTTGTTCTCAGTGGCGGGTGCGGGTTCTGCCATCTATTCGTGCCCCCCGGGTCGGCGCTTGCACTTGTTCAAAGCCTAACACTTGGTTAGATTGAACAGTCAGTCAAGAAATCTGCGGGGCCAACGGAAGTGGGGCGCTCATGTCCAACACCTACGACGCCATCGTCATCGGCGGCGGCCACAACGGGCTGGTCTCGGCCGCCTATCTCGCCCGGTCGGGAGCCAGGACCCTGGTGCTGGAATCGCGGGCAGCGCTGGGCGGCGCGGCGGTCACCGAATCGCCGTGGGAGGACGCACCGCATCTGCGCGTCACCCGGTTGTCCTACGTGATGAGCCTGATGCCGCCCACGATCGTTAAAGATCTGAGCCTGGAGCGAAACGGCTACAAGGTGCATCCGATGGGGCCGTACTACCAGGCCTTCCCCGAGGGTGGATCGCTGACGATTTACGAGGACCCGGCCCGCACGCATGAGGAGATGGCCAAGTGGTCGAAGAAGGACGCCGATGCCTATCCGAAGTGGAACGCGTGGCTTGAAGGGCTCGGCGACTTTCTCGGGCCGCTTCTGACGCAGGTGCCACCCAAGATCGGCTCGCGGCGTCCCTCGGACCTGGCCGATCTTGCCAAGCTCGCGTGGAGCAAGCGGGGTATCACGGTCCGCAGCACCGCTGACGTCACCCGACTGCTCACGATGAGCGTCGCCGACCTCCTCGACGACTGGTTCGAGTCTCCTGAGATCAAGGGCTCGCTTGCGGTCAACGGCGTGATCGGCACCTGGGCCGGGCCGTATGAACCCGGAACCGCCTACGTGATGGCGCACCACTCGATCGGTGACGTCGGCGACGGCCAGATGGGCAGCTGGGGTTACCCCGAAGGCGGTATGGGTGCCGTGTCGGATGCCATCGCCCGCTCGGCACGGGGCTTCGGCGCCGAGATCCGCACCAATGCGCGAGTGTCGAAAGTCTTGGTCCGCAACCGCCGGGTCCAGGGCGTCGCACTCGACAACGGCGATGAGATTCACGCACCTCTGGTGGTGACCACACTGCACCCCCGCACCGCATTCCTGGACCAGATCCCTCGCCACGAATTGCCCGAGGACTTCGTCAACGACATCGAGCATTGGAAGACCCGCAGCGGGGTGGTGAAGATCAACCTGGCCCTGGGCGAGTTGCCGAGCTTCACCGCCAATCCGAGTCGCGGTCAGGCCGAGCACCACACCGGCTCGGTCGAGATGGCCCCGTCCATGGAGTTCATCGAAGCGGCCTTCCAGGACGCCCGCGCCGGCCGCCCGGCCCTGGCACCGTTCAGCGACAGCGTCATTCCCACCACACTGGACAAGACGCTGAATCCCGATGGCACGCACATCATGTCGCTGTTCACCCAGTGGGTTCCGTCCGAGTGGGCGAGCGAACCGCACACCGAAGAACTCGAGGCCTACACCGACCGGCTCATCGACCTCTACGACGCGGTCGCACCCGGCTTCAAGGGCTCGATCCTGCATCGCGACATCGTCGGCCCGCACGAGATGGAAGTGGAGTACGGGCTCATCGGCGGCAATATCTTCCACGGCGAACTGTCGCTGGAACAGCTGTTCCATATGCGGCCCGCACCAGGCTTCGCCGACTACCGCACCCCGATCGCCGGCCTCTACAACGGAAGTTCGGCAACCCACGCCGGCGGCGGCGTCTGTGGCATTCCCGGTTGGCAGGCCGCCCGTGCCGCCCTGGCCGACAAGAAGCGTGGTAGCCGCAGGGGCCTGGCCGCGCTGGGCCGGCGCTCCTGACTCCCGCCCCATCCGGGCATTCGCCCGGCGGCAGGCTGCGCAGCGCCGCGGTGGACGCGATGCTCGGCGCCCGATCCGCGGCACTCGTCGGGGCCAGTGCACGGCCCGATAGCTTCGGGGCCCGGATGATCGTCGAAGGCCTACGCAGTTCCGCGCGAATGCATCTGGTGAATCCCCGCTACGAACGCATCGACGGGGTTACCTGTGCGCCGTCGTTGGCCGCACTCGACGAGCCCGTGGATCTGGTGTTGCTGGGTGTACCCGACACGGCGTTGCACGACGAACTTCAGGCCGCCGCCGCCGCGGGAGCCCGGGGCGCCGTGGTGTTCGGCTCCGCGCATACGCCCGGGCTTCGCGAGGAACTCGCTGCCACGGCCGCAGCGGCCGGTATGGCGTTATGCGGGGCGGGTTGTATGGGTTTTGTCAACAACGCAATCGGGCTGCGGGCACTGGGCTATCTGGAACCCGATCCGCTTGCCGCAGGCGGTGTTTCGCTGATCACCCACTCGGGGTCGGCGTTCTCCACGCTGCTGCGCGCAAACAGAGGATTCGGTTTCCGGCTGGCAGTCTCCTCGGGGCAGGAATTGGTCACCGATACCGCCGACTACGTCGACTACGCGCTCGACGATCCCGAGACGACGCTGATCGCGTTACTGCTCGAGACACCTAGAGCTGCCCGACGGCTGCGCGCCGCCCTGCTCCGTGCGGCTGCGCAGTCCGTTCCGGTGGTGATCCTTCCCGTCGGGCATTCACCGCGCGGCCGGGCGATGGTTGCCGCACACTCCGGTGCGCTGGCCGGCGACGATGTCGGCTGGCGGGCATTCTGCGAGCAAACCGGGGCGGTGCGGGTCCGGGATCTGGCCGAATTATGCGACACCGTAGAGATTTTCGAAGCGGGTCGACGTCGGCGCTCCGGTTCACGAGGAATTGCAACAGTCCACGATTCGGGAGCAGAGCGGGCGCTCTGCGCCGATCTCGCGCATGATCTCGGCGTTGAATTCGCCGAACTGAGCGACTCGACACTGAGCGCGATTGGAGATCTTCTCGACGAAGGACTGGTAGCCACTAATCCGCTTGACCTGTGGGGCACCGGGGCAGACACCAGGGAGCTGTTCAGCAACTGCTTACAGATCTGCGCCGCGGATCCCGCAGTCGCGGTGACCGCGTTAGCTGTTGACCTCGTCAACGAGTTCGACGGTGACACCTCCTATCCCGATGCGGTGATCGACGTGGCGACTCATACGGATGCGCCTATCGCCGTACTGGCATCAGTCGAATCAGCCGTCGACCGGGTCACTGCGAATCGGCTGCGCGCCAACGGTGTACCGGTGTTGGAGAATGCCCGCAGTGGTATCGCCGCACTGGGGCATCTGGCCCGATGGCCGCTGCCAGCCAACACCAGCACCGTGCAAATCAACGCTGATCGCCAACAACGTTGGTCATCGCGACTCACCGCCCCTGACTGGGATGCCCACGAGGCCTTCGCATTACTGGCCGACTACGGCATTGCGGTGCCTGCTTCCGGCGTCGCCCATGATCACGACACAGCGCTGGCGATCGCGGAGACCGTCGGTTATCCGGTGGTGTTGAAGACCCTCGGCGCCGACCACAAGAGCGATGTGGGCGGAGTGATCCTGGGACTCGCCGATGCTGCGGCATTGAGCGACGCCTATCGGTCGATGACGGAACGGCTGGGTCCCACAGTAAGCGTGCACGCCATGGCACGGCCCGGTGTCGAAGTCTCGATCGGTGTCGTGCGTGACGAGAATTTCGGTCCACTCGTCATCGTCGCCGCCGGCGGGACTCTGATCGAATTGCTTGCCGACCGCACCGTCGCATGCCCACCGATCACGACGACGGGCGCCCTGGACATGCT
>JBMOKE010000375.1:0-1699 GCA_049315425.1 Mycobacterium sp.
ACCCGTCATCGAAGCCCTCGCAGATTGGTCCTACACGCACCTCAAGGAATTCCACGAGGGAATCCACAGCATCCCGTAGTAGTGCGGGTTTTCACCGCAGAAACACTGAAACAGAAAGCGAGACAACATGACTGACGACACGCCCGCATACGCGATGGTGCAAATCACCATCAAAGACCCGGCTGAGTTTAACGAGCGGTACGCCCAGTACGTCTTTCCGATCCTGGACAAGTACGGAGCAACGATGATCGCGGGATCACCCACTCCGCAGACCAAGGAAGGCGACTTCGACGGGAACTGGGCCGCCGTCCTCCGCTTTCCGAGCATGCAGGTCGCTGAGGACTGGTACAACTCGGCGGAGTACCTGCCGTATAAAGACCTCCGGATCAACGAACTCACCGACAGCGGCAGCCTGGTCTTCGTCGGAGGGTTCGATCCCACCTCCGCAGGCTGATGTGGCGTCGGCGATGAACGATCGGCGCCGCGGTTTTGGCCGCGGCGGAAGGTTCGGTGGCCTAGCATCGACTCACTCATTCGCGGAGAGGAGCGGTATGACTGCTTCAAGCTATGTCGGCCGCGTCGGGGGACTCGCTGTAGCACTCGGCATCGGCGTCGCACTCTCCATCGGCTTCGCGGGGTCGGCGTGGGCCGACGCGCCCGGCGACACTGCGGGCGTGGCCGCGGACCGCGGACCCGCCCGCTCATCCGTCGTCGACCGGTCGCGCCACACCCCGGCACCGGTGAACACACGATCACCCGCGTCGGCATCGTCCCCGAAGGTCGCCCTTTCTTCCGTTGTGTCCGCATCGTCCGCGGCGTCGCCATCGGCGCGGCGCGCGCGTAGTGCGGCCGCCGCGCCGGCACGGACCCGCACCGCCGCATCCGTTACCGCCGCCGCAGTGAGTCGTCCGCGCGCGAACGCGGGAGGCACTCCGACCCCGGCCAGTAACCCGCCGGACAACTGGGGAGTGCTGGCCGCCATCCGGCGCGAATTCTTCAACACCTCCCCGACCGTCACCCCGGTCATCTACGGCCAGACCACCAGCGGCACCGGCCAGGCGGTGGTCACCGGCAATCTCGGTGCCGCCGACGCCGACGGAGACACCCTGCGCTACACCTACATCGGCACACCGCAGGCCGGTGGCACGCTCGACGTCGATCAGACCACCGGCAACTTCACCTACACCGCGCCCTCAACGATGAATTCTCTCGGCGGCCTCGATCAGTTCAACATCACCGTCAGCGATCAGACACCGGGTACGTTCCCCACCTTCCACGGCATCGTCGATCTTCTCTCCCACATCCCGGTGCTCGGTCCGCAGATCGTGAACAGCCTGCAACTGTTCGGACTCGCGACGCCCTACACCAACTCCGTTCCCGCGCGTGTTGCGATCACCGTCACACCCACTGACCCGGCGCCGGTGCTCACGGGCGACCCGCAGGCGCTGTCGGCGAATCCGGTTGCCGCTCAGGAGGGTTGGCAGCGCTACGTCCTGACACCCCAGGGATGCTCGCAATCCCAACCCTGCAGGGTCTCCCCGGTCAGCCTCTACTACAAGAGCGACGGCGTCACGGTCGGCGACAACGGTGAGATCACCCTGAACTACGCACTCGGTGGGCAGGCACCGATGGTGATCCTCGATTACGGCCAGGATGTCGGCGGCTACACCCGGTTCAGCTATTACGGGGCGACACCGAA
>JBMOKE010000376.1:0-1698 GCA_049315425.1 Mycobacterium sp.
ACGGGCTGATCAGGTGGGCCTCCACAGCCAGATCCGCCCGGGCATCGGTGCCGACCGTGACGGCGATCCGGGCCCGTTCACCACGGTTGACGACGACATCGGTCGGTTCGGTCATCAGACGCACCAGTTCGTCGGGCGGGGTTTCCAGAGCGAGTTCAGCGGCGACGGTGACGACGCACACGTCCTCGACGGTCTGTCGCCAGGCGGGCGGCACATCGCCGGCCAGCGTCAACTGGGCGCGCACCGGGTAATGGCCGGGGGCGGCGTCGTGCGGCACGGTGACGGCGATCTCGTACTCGCGGTGCCCGCGGGCGGGCAGGTCGAAGGGCACCTCGCCGCTCGGGTCCCAGCCACGGGGGTAGCGCAGTCGGACCGTGCCGATCAGGGTGGCGTCGCTACAGTCACTGGCCACGGTCACCCGCAGATGTACCGTCTCGCCGGGGGCGACCGTCAGCGCCTCAGGATGCAGGTGGGCGACGGCGGGCAGTCCACCCAGCGGAGCCGGGCCGCGGTTGTGCAGCCAGTACCGGGCATATAGCGGCTGGGCGGCCTCGGCGTCGGGGGCAAGCGGCACCCGCTCACCGTCGATCAGCGGCGTGGCTTCAAACCGGGCCGCCACGGTGGCGATCTGGTAGCCGTGCAGATGCAGCGGCGGGTCATCGGCAAGCCGCGCATCCTCCAACAGATCCGCCGATCTCAGTTCGGAGAGTGTGCCCATCGGACTGGAGATGGCGATATCGGTTGGCGCACCTGTGGTTTCGACCAACCGGATGGTGACGGCGGTCGGATCGACCTCGGCTGAACTTCCGGTCGCGGTCGGATTCCCGCGAGCCTTCAGTGCGCCCAACTGAACCGTTCGCTCGGGTTCGATGCTGAGCAGCGAGCCGTCGGCAGGCAGTTCCCCACCAGCCTGATCCACGGTCACGGCGATCAGCGAGTGATTGAATTCCGCACTCCGGGAGGGCATTTCGACCGCGCGCCAGTCTCCGGAACCGGTGACCAGAGCGAAGTCGAAGCTGTGGCTCCAGTGCTGAAGCTGGAAGTTGGAGCCGTCCGGGGCCTTGCGTTGTGGTGGGTCGATCCACACCCCCGAGGGCCAGCCGGTGCACGACCGCATCAACGAGGTGTGCAGGGTGCCGTCGCGTTCGACGGCGAACCCGGGAACTCCACGGTTGATCAATGCGACGGTGTGCGACTCGAATTCACCGCAGTCGACGACAACATCTTGTTCGACAACGATCTCCGCGTTATCAAGATCGGCCACCACCGCGTCGACGGCGCCGTTACCGGCGACGATCAGCACCGGCAACACCAGCACGCCGCGAAGGTCGGCGTCGGGGATCCACACCGCAGCGAGGGAACTCGTGGCCGGTACGAAAATCCGTGCCGTTCCGGTGGCGGCGAGCTGGCGATCCAACTCGGCTGCATACGCCGGATCCGCGGCCGCGAGCACGGCGGCGGTGAAGGCATTGACGTCAGGCCCGCCCAGGGAGATACGGGCGTCAGGCAGGTTCGAGTCGACCTCCAGGTGTCCATACCGGGTGTGCTCAGCGGCGCTGCAGGTGGCAGTCACGCCGGTGCGTACCAGCGCCACCATGAGATCGCGTGCCACGTCGCCGTCTTCGCTCGGCGCGATGACTTCAGCGACCGACACCGCGCGGGTCGCCGACCCCACCCGAATCCGGGCAGCAGAAGACA
>JBMOKE010000120.1:0-7419 GCA_049315425.1 Mycobacterium sp.
GTGCCCTCGGTGAGATTCGAACTCACACTGCACGGGTTTTGAATCCGTTTCCTCTGCCAGTTGGGATACGAGGGCGGCTCATGATGGCGGTGTCTCACGATAGTGGATGCCGACCAGGGTTCGCCCTCGGACGTCCGGCGCGACACAATGGCACTCATGGCTGACCCCACCACCAACCCCGCCGGGCCGGCTGCGCGCCGGGTCTTGATCGCCGAGGACGAGGCGTTGATCCGGCTGGACCTGGCCGAGATGTTGCGTGACGAGGGCTACCAGGTGGTCGGTGAGGCCGGCGACGGTCAGGAGGCGGTGGATCTGGCCGAGAGCCTGCGGCCGGACCTGGTGATCATGGACGTCAAGATGCCACGGCGCGACGGCATCGACGCAGCCGCGGAGATCGCCGCCAAGCGCATTGCCCCGGTGGTGCTGCTGACCGCATTCAGCCAACGCGATCTGGTCGAGAAGGCCCGTGACGCCGGCGCCATGGCCTACCTGGTCAAGCCGTTCTCGATCAGCGATCTGATCCCGGCGATCGAAGTGGCCATCAGCCGGTTCAGCGAAATCACCGAACTGGAGCGTGAGGTCGCCGATCTGGGCGAGAGGCTGGAGACACGCAAGCTGGTGGAACGCGCCAAGGGACTGCTTCAGGCCAAGCACGCCATGACCGAACCCGAGGCGTTCACCTGGATGCAGCGGGCCGCCATGGACCGGCGCACCAGCATGAAACACGTCGCCGAGGTGGTCTTAGAGAACCTCGACCCCCCGATCACGCGCGATTTAGCCTGATGTTGGCTATCTTTTAGCGAAAGCGTCGACGTCAGACCGGTGAGTGGGCTGCGCAGCCGATGCTGAGGTGAGAATCACTGACCCGGAGGTAAAACGTGCGCGCTCAGACGACACGCAATGCGATCGCAATCAGCTCAGCCGCCCTGATGATGCTGGGCATCGCCGGATGTAGCCAGAAAGCACCGAGCAGTGACTCGGCCGCAGGCAGCTCATCCGCTTCGTCGGCCACCGCGGCTCCCACCAATTTGAAGATCATTGAGCAGGTCCAGATTGATCAGAACGGTGCCGAGGTCAAGTCGGATGCCACCGCCGCTCCGATGGATCCGGCCGGTGACGGCAAGGCCACGTGTGCGCCGGTGGCGATCGCCATGGCGGGTGCTCTCAACGGTCCCGACGCCGCGCTCGGCATCAACATTAAGAACGGCGTGCAACTGGCCCTCGACAAGCACAACGCCGCTAACCCGGGCTGCCAGATCGAACTGAAGGCATTCGACACCGAGGGTGATCCGCAGAAGGCCACCGCGATCGCGCCGCAGATCGTCGGCGATGCGGCGATCATCGGACTGATCGGGCCGGCGTTCTCCGGTGAGACCAAGGCCACCGGCGGGGTGTTCGATCAGGCCGGTCTGGTGGCTGCCACGGCATCGGCCACTAACGTGACATTGTCCGAGCAGGGGTGGAAGACGTTCCTGCGCGGCCTTGCCAACGACGGAGTGCAGGGGCCGTCGGTCGCCAACTATCTGAAGAACACCCTCGGCGACAAGAAGATCTGCGTCGTCGACGACAGCACCGACTACGGAACCGGTTTGGCAAAGGCCGTCCGCGACACCCTCGGCCCGGTGGCCGACCAGGCATGCAACATCTCGGTCAAGAAGGGCGACAAGGACTTCTCGGCCGCGGTGACCCAGGTGAAGGGTCAGTCGCCGGACGCGGTGTTCTACAGCGGTTACTACGCCGAGGCGGCCCCGTTTGTGCAGCAGTTGCGCGACGCCGGCTTCACCGGCACGTTCGTCAGCGCCGACGGCACCAAGGACGACGAGTTCGTCAAGCAGGCAGGGGAGTCCTCCAAGGATGCGCTACTGTCCTGCCCGTGCGGCCCGGCCTCGCCGGCTTTCGCCGCCGAGTACACCGCCAAGTTCGGTCAGGCCCCGGGCACCTACAGCACCGAGGGCTATGACCTCGGTACCATCCTGGCTAAGGGCATCGACTCCGGTGCAGTCACCCGGGAGGCGCTGTTGGCCTTCGTCAAGGCCTACGACGGCGAAGGGGTGGCTCGCAAATACCAGTGGACCGACAACGGCGAACTCACCACGACGCTGATCTGGATATACAAGGTCCAGTAGCCGAGGATCCGTTAGCCGAGGATTAGGCGATCTCCGAGGCCGTGCGGGCTGTAGGGTCGTCGCCGACAGGACACACGATCCGGAGGTAGCAGATGAGAAGCAGAACAGTCCGCAGCGCGATCGCGACCAGTGCGGCCGCGCTCGCGGTGTTCGGTGTGGCCGGCTGTAGCAAGCAGTCCACATCGACTGACACAGCTTCGAGCGCCACCAGCTCGGCACAGGTGGCCGAGACGAACCTGAAGATCGTCCCCCAGATGCCCGTCGATCAGAACGGTGCCGAGATCAAGCTAGCGACGGACGCCGCACCACCGGCCAACCCGGCCGGCGACGGCACCGCCACCTGCGCACCGGTCGCGATCGCGATGGCCGGTCCACTGACCGGTGCTGATGCTCCGTTCGGTACCAATGTCAAAGACGGCGCGCAACTTGCGATCGATCAGCACAACGCCGCCAACCCCGGCTGCCAGGTCGAGCTGAAGGCCTTCGATACCGAGGGCGACCCGCAGAAGGCGACCGCCATCGCTCCGCAGATTGTCGGCGACGCCTCGGTCGTCGGTCTGGTCGGCCCCACCTGGTCGGGTGAGACCAAGGCAACCGGTGCGGTCTTCGATCAGGCGGGCCTGGCTGCGCTGACGCCGTCGGCCACCAATGTGGCACTGTCCGACCAGGGTTGGAAGACCTTCTTCCGCGGCTTGTCGAATGACGGTGTGCAGGGCCCGTCGCTGGCCAACTATCTGAAGAACGTGGTGGGCGTGAAGAAGGCCTGCGTCGTCGACGACAGCACCGATGCCGGCCTGGGCCAGGCCAATGCGGTGCGCGACACCCTGGGCCCGATTGCCGACTCGGCGTGCAATATCTCGGTGAAGAAGGGCGACAAGGACTTCTCAGCCGCGGTGACCCAGATCAATGGTCAGGCTCCCGATCTGGTCGTCTACGCGTCCTACTACACCGAGGCCGCTCTGCTGTTGCAGCAGCTGCGCGACTCCGGTTTCACCGGCACGTTCTCCGGTCCCGACGGTCTCAACGATCCGCAGTTCGTCAAGTCGGCCGGGCAGTCCGCCGATGGCGCGATCCTGTCCTGCCCGTGCGGTCCGGCCGGCGGTGCCTTCGCCGATGAGTACACCCAGAAGTTCGGTCAGGCTCCGGGCACCTACAGTCTTGAGGCCTATGACCTTGCCACGATTCTGCTGAAGGGCATCGACTCGGGTGCTGTCACCCGGGAGGCACTGCTCAACTACGTCCGGAACTACTCCGGCCAGGGTGTGGCCCGCATGTATCAGTGGACCCCCAACGGGGAACTCACCTCGAACATGATCTGGATCTATAAGGTTCAGTAACCGCATCGCGAGGCGCGCCCGGGACGGGCATTCCCGGGCGTGCCTTCGTCGACTACTGATCGCAAGGAGTCCTGCCGCCGCATGAACCACCAGTGCCTCGGCGACTATGCGTGCCTCGCCGGCAACATCGGCTTCAATATCGAGAACCTGCGAAACGGCTTCTGGCAGTTGACGGTCGACGGCCTGTCCTGGGGTTCCATCTACGCGCTGGTCGCTGTCGGATACACGCTGGTGTTCGGGGTGCTCCGGCTGATCAACTTCGCGCACTCCGAGATCTTCATGCTCGGAATGTTCGGCGCGTACTTCTGCCTGGACAAGATTCTGGGCTTCGCCCCGAGTGGCAACGCCTACACCAAGGGCGTCGGGTTGACGGTGCTGTATCTGGGCATCGCCATGCTGTTTGCCATGCTGGTCTCCGGCACAGCGGCGCTGGGCCTGGAAGCGGTTGCCTATCGGCCCCTGCGGCGTCGTAACGCGCGGCCGTTGACATTCCTGATCACCGCCATCGGCATGTCGTTCGTGTTGCAGGAGTTCGTGCACTTCATTCTGCCGGAGATCATCACCGGCTACGGCGGCAGTAACGCGCAGCAGCCGATCATTCTGGTGCGGCCCAGGACCCAATTCCACCTCTTCGGTGCTGACGTCTCCAATGTCACGCTAGTGGTGATCGCCGCCGCTTTGGTGCTGGCGCTTCTGACCGATATCGCGATCAACAGAACCAAGTTGGGCCGCGGAATTCGTGCCGTCGCGCAGGATCCGACGACCGCAACCCTGATGGGCGTCTCCCGGGAGCGAACCATCATCATCACGTTCCTCATCGGCGGCCTCCTTGCCGGCGCGGCCGCCGTGCTGTTCATCCTCAAGGTTCCCCAGGGCATCCTCTATTCCGGTGGTTTCCTGTTGGGTATCAAGGCGTTCTCCGCGGCGGTACTCGGCGGAATCGGCAACCTGCGCGGTGCACTATTGGGCGGATTGCTGCTGGGCGTCATGGAGAACTACGGCCAGGCATTGTTTGGCACCCAGTGGCGTGATGTGGTCGCCTTCGTTCTCCTCGTCCTGGTGCTGCTGATCCGGCCGACCGGGATCCTCGGGGAGAGCCTCGGGAAGGCGCGGGCATGAGCATCACGCGTTCACTTGCGGCCCCCGGCGACCGACTGCGCACCTGGTGGTCAGATCTGAGTCGGGTCCAGAAGTGGGGGTTTGGCGCCATCGGCTTGGCACTCATGGCGATGCTGCCGATCTACACGCCGTCGTTCATCGTCACCCCGGGGATCAACTTCGACGCGGTGATGGCGCAGTTCGCAATGGTGGCCCTGATCGCGATCGGTCTCAATGTCGTTGTCGGACAAGCCGGTCTGCTCGATTTGGGTTATGTCGGGTTCTACGCCGTCGGCGCCTACACCTGTGCGCTACTGACCAGTCCGGACAGTCCGTGGAACCAAGTCGGACCCAACGGCCTCCTGAATACCCACTGGGCGTGGTTGTCCTGTGTGCCATTGGCCGTCGCCTTCACGGCATTGGCCGGTCTGATTCTCGGCTTCCCGACGCTGCGTCTGCGCGGTGATTACCTGGCGATCGTCACCCTGGGGTTCGGCGAGATCATTCGATTGCTGGCTGACAATCTGTCCGACATCACCAATGGCTCACGCGGCCTCAACCAGATTGCTTTTCCTCACATCGGTGATGACCGGGTCCGGGGAGGATATTTCTCCAGCGGTAACGCACTGGGCAACGCCAACTACGGGACGTGGTGGTACTGGCTGGGCCTGATCCTCATCGCCGTCGTCCTGCTGTTAGTGGGCAACCTCGAACGCAGCCGGGTCGGGCGGGCCTGGGTGGCCATCCGGGAGGATGAGGATGCCGCGGAAGTGATGGGCGTCAACACGTTCCGATTCAAACTGTGGGCCTTCGTGATCGGCGCCGGTATCGGTGGACTGTCGGGCGCCCTGTATGCCGGACAGGTGCAGTACGTCGCGCCGACGAACTTCAACATCATCAACTCGATGTTGTTCCTGGCCGCGGTGGTGCTCGGCGGACAGGGCAACAAACTCGGCGTGATCTTTGGGGCATTCGTCATCGTCTATCTACCGAATCGTCTGCTCGGAGTCGAGGTCGCTGGTATCAACCTCGGCGACCTGAAGTACCTGTTCTTCGGACTGGCACTGGTGGTGCTGATGATCTTCCGCCCGCAGGGGCTGTTCCCGGTGCGACAGCATTTGCTTGCCTACGGACAATCGGCGCGCAGGCTGCTGTCGCGCGCCGGGGCGTTGCCAAGGCCATCACATGACTGAGGACCTGCTGCAGACTCGCGAGCTGAGCGTCAAGTTCGGTGGCCTCACGGCACTCGATGCCGTCAGCTTCTCGATCAAGCGCGGTGAGATCCTCGGGCTGATCGGACCCAACGGTGCGGGCAAGACCACCTGCTTCAATGCGATCACCGGTGTGTACCGGCCGAGTGCGGGCACGGTGATATTCGACGGCGAACCGCTGGGCCGGATCAAGCGCCACCAGATCACGCAGCGCGGGATCGCGCGGACCTTCCAGAACATCCGGCTGTGGGGAGAGATGACCGCATTGGAGAATGTGGTCGTCGGCGCCGACGCCCGGCACAAGACCTCGGTGCCGGGTGCATTGATTCGTTCACCCCGGCACCGCCGCGAGGAACACGAAGCGATTGATCGTGCCGTCGCACTGCTGGAGTTCGTCGGCATTGCCCACCGCGGCGAGGAGAAGGCCAAGAACCTGCCCTACGGCGATCAGCGCCGGCTGGAGATCGCCCGCGCACTGGCCACCGAGCCCCAGTTGCTCTGCCTTGATGAACCGGCGGCCGGATTCAATCCCAGCGAGAAGGCCGCGCTGGTCGACCTGATTCGCGCCATCCGCGACAAGGGGTTCACGGTGTTGTTAATCGAGCACGACATGCGTCTTGTCATGGGCGTCACCGATCGCATCGTGGTGCTGGAATTCGGTCGCAAGATCGCTGATGGCCTGCCCGGCGAGATCCGCGAGGACCCGGCCGTGATCGCCGCCTACCTGGGGGTGCCCGATGAATGATGCCGCCGTACTGCTCGAGGTGCGCGACGTGGTCGTCCATTACGGCCGCATCGAAGCCCTCCACGGCGTATCACTGACCGTCCGCGAGGGCGAACTGGTGACACTGCTGGGCCCCAACGGCGCGGGTAAGACGACCCTGATGCGGGCACTGTCGGGGCTGCGCCCACTGACGTCGGGTTCGGTGTGGTTCGACGGCCGTGACATCACCCGAGTCAAGGGGCATCGACGGGTTGTCGACGGTCTGGTGCAGGCACCGGAGGGCCGTGGCGTCTTTCCCGGCATGACTGTCACCGAGAACCTCGAAATGGGTTGCTACGGTCGCAAGTTCGAATCGAAGACCGCCCACGACGAGCGGCTCGATTGGGTGTTCACCACGTTCCCGCGGCTGGCCGAGCGACGCAAGCAGGTCGGCGGCACGCTATCCGGCGGTGAACAGCAGATGCTGGCCATCGGTCGGGCATTGATGGCCCGGCCGCGGGTGCTGCTGCTCGATGAGCCATCAATGGGACTGGCGCCCATGATGATCTCGCAGATCTTTTCCATCATCGCCGACATCAACGCCGCCGGCACCACCATTCTGCTCGTCGAGCAGAACGCCGCCCAGGCACTGAGCCGGTCCGACCGGGCCTACATCCTGGAGACCGGCACCGTCACCCGCGAGGGTCCGGCCCGGGAGTTGTTGGCCGACGACGCGATTCGCGCCGCCTATCTTGGGGTTGCCTGATCGACGGTGCGGGCCGCTTGCGGCCCGCATACTTCCGAAATCGACACCAGGGTCGTGGACGACACGCGAGTCGCAGCCGTGGTGTCGATCTCGCGGGTCGAGGCGGTCTCGCGCGGGTCGCGGAGGCTCAGCGCGCGACGATCACCGAGGACCCGTGGCCGAACAGACCCTGGTTGGC
>JBMOKE010000377.1:0-1694 GCA_049315425.1 Mycobacterium sp.
TGAATTCAGTTTCAGCACAGCGGCATTCATCACTGCGGCGCAGCAGGCGGGCTATTGGTGGCTGCCAGACCTCAACGCTGCCGGGATTGGTATGGGTGCCGTCCCGCTCAATATCCTCGACGGCCTCCGCGTCGGCCCCGGTACCGCATTCCTCGTCCCGGTGTTGGCCAGGAGCAACCTGACGGTGCTGACCGATACCAGAGTCACCCGGGTCCGCACATCCGGTGGCCGGGTGACCGGTGTCGACGCCGTCGGTGCGCGGGGGCCGGTGGTACTGGATGCCGACCGGGTGGTGCTGTCGGCCGGCGCGATCGCTACCGCGCACCTGCTCATGCTGTCGGGCATAGGGCCGGCTGATGAGTTGGCCGCGCACCGCATCGGCGTCGTCTCGGATCTCTCAGTCGGGCAACGATGCTGGGATCACCCGGAGTGGATGATGTCGACCGGGTGGATGGCGACGTCCGGCAGGCCGGTGCTCGAAGCGGTACTGGTCACCGACGACCTGGAAATCCGGCCATACACGTCCGGGTTCGGTGTGCGTGCGGAACCCAGCATCGGGGTGGCCCTGATGCGCCCGCGGTCGCATGGCCGCGTCTCGCTGGTCTCATCCGACTCGGCGGTGCCGCCGCGCATCGAGCACCGCTACGACAGCGAACCCGCCGACCTCGCTGACCTGCAGCGTGGCTGCGACCTGGTGATCGAGATGATCGGTAGCACAATAGAACTCGGTGAACCGACCTGGTCCACCAGCCAGCACCTGTGCGGGACGGCACCGATGGGCATAGAAGGCGACGAGTACGCCGTCCTCGACCCGCAATGCCGGGTTCTCGGAGTGCCGGGCCTGTGGGTCATCGACGCTTCGGTACTACCGCGCATCCCCAGCCGTGGCCCGCACGCCACGATCGCGATGATCGGCCACCGGGGCGCTGAGTTCGTGCGCTAGTCCTTTAGCGTGACGCGAATCGGCAGGTGTTTGAGGCCGCCGACAAAGGTCGTGGCACTCAACTCGGGTTCACTGGCCAGTTCGATGGTCTTGATCCGGGGGAGCAGCTCAGTGAAGAAGCTGTTCATCTCCATCCGGGCCAGTGCAGCGCCGAGGCAGAAGTGCACGCCATAGCCGAAGGACAGATGCCTGTTGGGGTCGCGGCCGACGTCGAAGCGCATCGGGTCTTTGAAGATCTCTTCGTCGCGGTTGGCCGAGACATAGCTCAGCAGGACCGACTCGCCCTTGGCAATCTTCACCCCGCGTACTTCGGTGTCGGCCTGGGCGGTGCGCATGAACTCCTTGACCGGCACGATGCAGCGGATCATCTCTTCGACGGCGGTGCCCATCAACGAGGGGTCCTTCTGCAACCGGTCAAGCTCGCCGGGATTACGCAGTAGTTCCAGCAGTCCGCCCGCGATACCGGCACTGGTGGTGTCATGGCCGGCGCTGGCCACGATGACGTAGTAGGACAGTGTGTCCATATCCGAGATCGGCTCGCCATTGATTTTCGCATTGGCGATCGCCGACGCCAGATCCTCGGTGGGGTGCTCGCGACGCGAGGCGGTCAGTGCCGAGAAGTAGTTGAAGAAGTCCAGCAGCACGGCGAGCATGTCATCGACGGCACCGCCGCGCTGCAGTTCCTCATCGTTGCCACCGAACATCTCCTGGGTGAGTTTGAGCATCCGGGGGAAATCGGAGTCCGGCAGAC
>JBMOKE010000015.1:0-30011 GCA_049315425.1 Mycobacterium sp.
TGGCGACTTACGCCGACAGCGGACCGTGGGATTCGTTGTGGGTGTACGACCACTTCCACACCGTGCCGATGCCTACCGACGAGGCCACCCACGAGGCCTGGACCCTGATGGCCGCCTACGCCGCCACCACCGAGCGGATCAAGATCGGCCAGATGTGCACGGCGATGAGCTATCGCAACCCGGCGTATCTCGCCAAGGTCGCGGCCACCACCGACATCATCTCGGGTGGCCGGGTGCAGATGGGTATCGGCGGGGGTTGGTATGAGCATGAGTGGCGTGCCTACGGGTACGGATTTCCCTCCGCCGGGGTACGTCTGGCTCGCCTCGACGAGGGCGTGCAAATCATGCGCGATGCCTGGCGCGACGGAAGGGTCAGCTTCGACGGTAAGCATTACCAGGTGGACGGCGCGATCGTCGCCCCTAAACCGTTGCAGGCAGCCGGGATTCCGCTGTGGATCGCCGGCGGTGGTGAGAAGGTGACATTGAAGATCGCAGCGAAATACGCCCAGTACACCAACTTCAGTGCCGGACCAGAGGAGTTTGCGCACAAGTCGGAGATCCTTGCCGGACACTGCCGCGATGTGGGTACCGACTTCGGTTCGATCGTTCGGTCGGCCAATGTCAACGCCATTCTCGGCAGTTCAACTGCGGAGGTGACCGAGCGGGTCAAGCGGGTCCGAGACCGGGTGGCCGACGTATGCGGCGACGCGGCTGCTGATGCGACGATGGCTATGGTCAGCGCGCCCGGAAATGCCACCGGGACCCCAGAGCAGGTGGTCGAAAGCCTCTCGACATTGCGCGGCTTAGGGTGCGAGTACGTGATCTGCTACTTCCCGGAGGCGGCCTACGACCGGTCCGGCATCGAGTTGTTCGCCCGAGAGGTCATTCCCGCGCTTGCCTAGATCGCCGGGCCCAACAGGTCGTCGGCGTCAGTGATGATGTAGCCGTAGCCCTGCTCGGCCAGGAACCGCTGTCGGTGCGCCGCGTAGTCGGTATCGAGGCTGTCTCGGGAGACGACCGAGTAGAACAGTGCCCCGCCGCCGTCGTGCTTGGGCCGCAGTAGCCGACCCAGCCGCTGCGCTTCCTCCTGGCGTGAACCGAAGGTGCCTGAAACCTGCACGGCCACAGAGGCTTCCGGAAGGTCGATTGAGAAGTTCGCCACCTTGGACACCACCAGGGTCTTGACCTCGCCGCTGCGGAACGCGTCGTACAACGCCTCGCGTTCGGCATTTTTGGTCGAACCCTGGATCACCGGTGCGCCGAGTTCGGCACCGAGTTCGTCCAGCTGGTCGAGGTAGGCGCCGATCACCAGGGTCGGCTCGCCGGGATGTTTGGCCAGGATCGACTTCACCACGGCAATCTTCGAGCGCGCAGTCGAGCACAACCGGTAGCGCTCCTCGGGTTCGGCGACGGCGTACAGCATCCGCTCGTTATCGGTCATCGTCACCCGCACCTCGACGCACTCGGCAGGTGCGATCCAGCCCTGGGCCTCGATGTCCTTCCACGGCGCGTCGTAGCGTTTCGGCCCGATCAGGCTGAATACGTCGCCCTCGCGGCCGTCCTCCCGGATCAGGGTTGCAGTCAGCCCCAGGCGCCGCCGGGATTGCAGGTCGGCGGTCATCCGGAACACCGGCGCCGGCAGCAGATGAACCTCGTCGTAAATGATCAGGCCCCAGTCGCGGCTGTCGAACAGTTCGAGATGGCGATACTCACCCTTGGTGCGCCGGGTGATCACCTGATAGGTGGCGATCGTGACCGGGCGGATCTCCTTGCGCTCGCCGGAGTACTCACCGATCTCCGCCTCGGTGAGTGAGGTTCGCGCGATGAGTTCACGCTTCCATTGCCGGCCGGCCACGGTATTGGTGACCAGGATCAGGGTGGTGGCGCCGGCCTTGGCCATGGCGGCCGCGCCCACCAGGGTCTTACCGGCGCCACAGGGCAGCACTACCACGCCCGAGCCGCCGGCCCAGAACGAGTCGACTGCCATCTGCTGGTAGTCGCGAAGCTCCCAGTCGTCTTCGACCAGGGTGATCTCGTGGGCCTCGCCGTTGACGTAACCGGCAAGATCCTCTGCGGGCCAACCGATCTTGAGCAACATCTGCTTGACCCGGCCCCGCTCGCTGGGATGCACAATCACGGAATCGTCATCAATCCGGGCGCCGAGCATCGGGGCGATCTTCTTGTTGCGCAGCACCTCCGCAAGTACGGCGCGATCCAGACTCAGCAACATGAGGCCATGCACCGGACTTTTGATCAGTTGCAGCCGGCCGTAGCGGGCCATGGTGTCGACGATGTCGACCAGCAGCGGCTGCGGCACCGCGTAGCGGGAAAAACTGACCAGTGCATCGACGACCTGCTCAGCGTCGTGGCCGGCGGCCCGGGCGTTCCACAGGGCCAGTGGGGTGATGCGGTAGGTGTGAATGTGTTCGGGTGCCCGCTCCAGCTCGGCGAACGGCGCGATGGCAGCCCGCGCGGCTCCGGCCTGCTCGTGATCGACCTCCAGCAGCACGGTCTTGTCGGACTGCACGATCAGAGGGCCGTCGCTCATGCGCGATCCGCCTTCGCTACTCGCTGGTCGCTCATGCGCGATCCGCCTTCGCTACTCGCTGGTCGCTCATGCGCGATCCGCCTCCGCTACTCGCTGGTCGGTCATAGCGCCATTATCCGTTGCCGACCGACAAGACCCACTATCGGTTGTCGGCTGACAAGACTGAGGTGACGCGGTGCACAGCGAATTCGCGCATGCGGCCCTGGGCGGGGTCGAATGCCATCAGGTGCCCGCCGTGCACCGAGATCGGTGTCACCACCCGCTGGGTAGCCACCCCGGCGGCGTCGACATAACCCATGAGGACGTCCTTGCCGTGGACCGCGGCCTGGGCCAGCAGGGCCATGGCTACCCCGGGGTCCACCCGGACGTTGCCCAGTGGTGCCGCATCGACGCGGCGCAACACTGAGACAACCGTGGCCAGAGTCTCCCGGCTCAGCCTGGGCTGGGAACGCAATGGCCGGCGGGCCAGCGTCACCGGCACCCGCGAACCACGGCGACGTAGGTCGACGATCGCGCCGGAGGAATTCTCGGCGGCCGGCGCCAGGCCGGCTGCTCGCAATGCGGCAAGGATCTCGGCGATCGGCGCCTGGGAGATCGCTACCGTCGGGGCCAGCAGCCGGACCTCAAGATCGGTCAGTGCCGGTGACGCCACCGCATGGGCGAGCAGCACGGGATCGTCGCAGCGCAGGAAAGACGACGCCATGCCAACCCGAAGCTGGCCGTGCCGACGGGCGACATCATTGATCAGATAGGTTAAGCCCTGGGGGACAGGGGTTTTGGAGTACGTCTCGAAGAAGCTCTGCAGCACCCCGGCAGTTCGGCCGGTATCCAGGGCGTGGCGTATGGAACCTTCACTCACTCGATACACCATGGCTGCACCCGCCGATTCGACGGTGGCGACCGCGGCCAGTTCGTCGGCAAGCTCGCGCTGCAACGGACCGGGCACCACTACCGTCAGATCGGCTTGAACCAGGAAATAGTCGATGGGGGCCGGCAGGGTGGCGGCCATCGCGGCGAGCGCATCCTCGTCACCGCCGGCCAGCAGTGCGCGCGCCGGAGAACTCAGCGCGCCACGGCCGGTCAGACCCAGTGCGTGTGCCTCGTCGAGCAGATGTCCGATCGGCCCGGGCCGCAACCGTGCGGCCCAGCAGGGCCGACGCCAGATCAGCGCGCGGGATGCGCTCGGCGCGTCCACGCCGGCACCAACGGGAAGTTCGGCCAGCACCTCGAGTAGCAACCGACGATCAACGGGCGCTGCGTTGGAGTACAGCGAATCCGACAGTGCTGCATAGTGTTTCCCGTCGGGACCGCGATCACCGATCAGGCCGGGGCGTGACGGAAGTTCAAGCCAGGTGGTCGCCAGTTGCAGCCAGCGGGACCCGGACGGAGCTTCCAGGAATCGGTCCGTGGCAACTGTCGGCGCCCAGTGCGGCAGCGTGTCGTCCGGCGGTGCGGGGTCGGGCATTCCTCTGGCGATCAGCCCGGCCGCTGCCGTCAACTCCAGGACCAGTCCCAGCCGGTGCTCGTCGATCCCGGTGACCTTGCTCAGCCGCTTGGTCTCCCGCACACCCAGCCCGCCACTGCGAAGCTCGGGGACTGGAGTGGCTGAAAGGGTTTCCAACACCACCTCGACGTGGCGCATCAGCTCCATCGCCGCGCCGGCCGCTGAAGCGTCGGCGTCGGTGCCGGTGGTGGTTGCGACGATCGGATCCGGCGGCTTCAGGCCCTCTGGACCGGGCTCCTCGCCGCGCAGCACCTGGCCGACGTCACGAGGTAGGACGACCGTGTCGACGTCCACCAGGCGCAGGAGTCCGGCCGCCAGCAGTCGCTGCACCGGCCGGTCGGCGGGCGTGCCCGGGGCGGCATCGCGAGTGCGGCCCACCGGAGATCGGGCCACCAGCCTTTCGAGCACCTCGCGCGCGGGTTCGTCGAGGTCATCGATCGCCGCCGCAAGCTCTGCGGCAGAGCGGTGGGCGCCCTCGGCGATTACCTGGCCCGGAAACCACGGGAGTGCTTCGCTTGTTGCTGGCGAGACCTGAACCTCGGCCGCCCCCCACACCAACGCCCGATCCCGCAGATCCTCCAGGGCAACCAGGACAGCGGCCGGCGTTGCACGATTCCCGATCAGGGCCACCACCTCATCGGCCGGCACGGCGACGCGGTCAGCCTGCAGCGTCAGCAGCGCATCGAGCACCGCCAGATGCAGGAAGTCCAATTCGTCGGCCGCGGCTTTCACCGAGTGCCTGGCGGCAGCCCGGCCGGCGAGTGCGGCGATACTGCCGGGTGCCGGCTGGGCCAGGTCGGGTCGCAGTTCGAGCACCCGGATCAACTTCTCGTCCGGCAGACCGGACAGCCACGAGCCCAGCGGGACGTTCCTCTGCTCGGTCATTACTGACCAGCCTAAATCAGTCGGCATATAGGCGACTCCGGTGGACAAGTGTCACAATGGTCACGTGGCTCAGAAAACGCACCGATACATCGACAACGGCTGGCCGACCAGGGATCCTGAGGACCACCCGGTAAGCGAGTTGGCTGCCGATCGGGTGGGCGCGCTGTCCCCATTCGGAGACACCACCTTCCCGCTGCCCGCCACCGATCTGCCCTACGTGCATCCGGTCACCGTCGTCAACAAGTAACAGTGAACACCGGGCCGAAGCGCCACCTGTCACACGTCGACGATCATGGCGCTGCCCGGATGGTCGATGTTTCCGAAAAGGCGGCGACTGCGCGAACCGCCTCTGCTTCCGGCACCGTGCATACAACCGCCGAAGTGATCTCGTTGATAGCCTCCGGCGGGCTGCCTAAGGGCGATGCCCTGGCCACTGCTCGGGTGGCCGGAATTCTGGCTGCCAAACGCACCAGTGATCTTATTCCGCTGTGCCATCAACTTGCGCTCAGCGCCGTTGAAGTTGACTTTGAAATCGACGCCAGTGCAATCGAATTGACTGCCACGGTGCGAACCACCGATCGCACCGGTGTCGAGATGGAAGCGCTGACCGCCGTCACGGTGGCGGCGCTGACTGTCTACGACATGATCAAAGCTGTCGACCCGGCTGCGCGGATTGACGATATTCACGTGGTGGCTAAAGAGGGCGGTAAGACCGGCGTCTGGATCGCCCCGTGGTGAGTCGTTCGGCCCGGGTGGTCATCGCCTCCACGCGCGCCGCCACGGGTGTGTACGACGATCGGAGCGGGCCGATCATCCGCGACTGGCTTGCCGGCCGTGGGTTCGACGTAGCCGCCCCGGCGGTGGTGACCGACGGCGATGCGGTACTGGAGGCACTGCGGTCTGCGGTGGGCGAGGGCGTCGACATCATCATCACCTCAGGCGGAACCGGGATATCTCCGACTGACGCCACACCGGAAGCCACCCTTGCCGTCATCGACTACCAGATCCCCGGACTGGCCGACGCCATCCGCCGCTCCGGTCTGCCGAAGGTTCCGACCTCGGTGCTGTCCCGCGGGGTCTGTGGGGTGGCCGGCCGCACCCTGGTGGTCAACCTGCCCGGTTCCATCGGCGGAGTCCGTGACGGGCTGAGCGTTCTGGGTGATGTTCTCGACCATGCCCTGGATCAACTCGTCGGTGGCGACCACAGCCGATGACGCGAATCCTGCGGGCGGCACTGACAGAGCTTCCGATTCTGCTCACCGAACACGAGGATCTGGTGACCGGTGACGCGGCCGGCGCGGTGGTGGGTTTCGCCGGCGTGGTCCGCAACCACGATGGCGGCCGTGAGGTGGTCCGGTTGGAGTACTCAGCGCACCCACACGCCGAACAGGTTCTGTTCGAGGCGGTGGCCGAAGTGGCGGCCACCGCGCCCGGGATCCGGGCGATCGCCGCCAGTCATCGCATCGGGCCCTTGCAGATCGGCGACGCCGCCCTGGTGGTGGCCGTCGCGGCTGACCATCGGGTGGCCGCGTTCGACACCTGCGCCCGTCTGGTCGACACCATTAAGGAACGGCTCCCGGTGTGGAAACACCAGTTCTTCGCCGACGGCACCGATGAGTGGGTGAACTGCGCGTAACCCGTTACTCGGAAGCGGGAGCCTCGACGGGTATCGGAATCAACAGCGGAGCCGAACCATCAGCCGTCACAACGTCACTGGAGTTGGTGCCGCCGGGAACCGGGGAGGTGAACGAGCGCTGCGTCAACGCCAGCAGCAGATCGCCGCGGTCGACTTCCTGGTTCTGGATCGCATGCCAGAGATCCTTGAGATAGCTCACGTTGGGGTTTGGATTCGTTCCGACCGGTTCGTCGCTGGTGCCGGGCGGCGGGCTGTCCGGGCTTGGCAGGTGTGGCACACCGTCGGCAGGTGCGGCCGTGCTCGCTGCGGTGGTGCCGGTTCCGACAGCCCCGGCGGCCCCGCCCGTTCCGGTCACCGTGGCGATCGGAACGACCGTGGTGGGGGTTTCTGTGCTCGGGGTGACCGCGTTACCCGCAGGCACCGTGGTGTCGGCAGGCGCGCCGGTGTCCGCGGGCAACGGCGCAGCCGTCGTCGGCGCCACGGGCGGCACTGCCGGATCGGTCAGTACCGGGGACTGCGCGACCCCGCCACTCCAGCCGGCCTGAATGATCTGCGGGTCGCCCGCGTTGGTCAGCAGGCCGATTGAGGTGATCTGGTCGGCCGCCGGATCAATGCCGACGATGATGATGTCGTCCGGGACCGCGCCGCCCTCGCTGATGGTGATCACGTCAAGCTCGGGCGCATCGGCCGGCAGGTCCTGCGGGGCCGCGCCGCCCTCGGGGTTATCCAGCGCGGCGACGGGCGGCTGCGAGGGGTCGGCGGGGGTGACCGACGCCGGTGTGCTGCTCACGGTGCGCGGTGTCGGGCCGGAGAGACCGCGCCCGCACACCGGCCAGGCGCCTTTGCCCTGCGTCGCCAGCACCTGCTCGGCGATGGCGATCTGCTGCTCGCGGCTGGCCATATTGGCTGCCGGGGCGAACTGACCGCCGCCGTGGGAGGACCAGGTGCCGGGGGAGAACTGCAACCCGCCGTGATAGCCGTTACCGGTATTGATCGCCCAGTTGCCGCTGGACTCGCATCGTGCCACCTGATCCCATTCGGCATCGGTGGCTGCCTGGGACTGGGCGGCCATGCCGATGGCGCCGCCACTGATGACGACACCGGTGACGGCGATCTTGGCGACGCTGATGGATGAGTTCGTGGGCTTGCGGTGGCGTCCGGCCATGGTGTGAATCCTCTCTGCAATGCGCCTGCGCGGTCAGTCGTCGGATGTGGGCGGGGAGACTGCCCTGCCCCGCCTCGATCCGGCGGTGTTCGCGGTTCTCCCCGCTCGAATGGATGGAGCTCGGCGCGCGAAGCGGGGAGGGCCTACCCCGACCAAGGGGGCGGGCCAACAGAAACGGTATCGGCTGGCGCAGGGTGCGTCACCTTTTCGGCAAAGAGGCGTTTCCCGTGGTGGCAAATAATAAAGAAATTCTAAAACCCCAGGGCTGGCGCAGGTAAGGAGGTCGCGTGATCGGGCTGTGGCCACGGCGTGATGGATTCGTGATGTGACTTAAATCACTCCTAGCCGCCGGCGAAGGGCGGCAGGACGTCCAGGGTCTGATGAGCCAGCAGTGCAAGGGTCTGATCGCGAACGGCAACACCATCACAGAGGTACGAACACTTCTGTAGCACTAGTGCTAATTCATCACTCTGACCACACAGTTCACGCACGGCATCGGCAACGGTCGCCCCCGGCCGCAACGTCATGACGTCGGACTCGGTTCCGGCGGCCGCACATGCGGCAGCGAAAAACCGAACCGTCACTTCCATGGTGGGGGTGATATCGGTCATAGTCAGCCCCCGATCGCGCTCATCGGACGGTCCGGCTGCACGAAACCCGGGTCATTGATGCCGTGCCCGGCGGCCTTGCGCCACATCGCGGCCCGCCACGCCGCCTCGAGTCCCGCGTCGTCGGCACCGCCACGCAGCAGTCGGCGCAGATCGGTCTCCTGCGTCGCGAACAGGCAGTTGCGAACCTGGCCGTCCGCGGTAAGCCGGGTGCGGTCGCAGGCGGAGCAGAACGCATCCGACACCGAGGCGATGATGCCCACCGTGGCGGGTCCGCCGTCCACCAGCCACAGCCGCGCGGGCGCCGATCCGCGTGGGGCGGGATCGGCGTGTAGGTCGAACTCGCGACGCAGCGTCGCTTCGATTGCGCTGGCGCTCACGGTGGTTTCGCGGGTCCATTGCCCTCCGGCGTCGAGTGGCATCTGCTCGATGATGCGCAGCTGGTATCCGAACTTCAGGCAGAACCGCAATAACTCGACTGCATCGCCGGGACCGGTGACGGGATCAAGGACGGCGTTGACTTTGATCGGACCCAGCCCGGCGGCGGCCGCGGCAGCCAGACCGTCGAGCACCTCGTCGAGCCGGTTGCGTCGCGTGATGGCCGCGAAGTGTGCGGGGTCCAGGGTGTCCAGCGAGACGTTCACCCGGTCCAGACCGGCGTCGGCCAGAGCGCGCGCCCGAGCCGCCAGGCCCACACCGTTGGTCGTCAGCGCGATCTCCGGACGCGGCTCCAACCGCGCCGTCGCGGCGACGACATCTTCAAGCCTCCGATACAGCAGTGGCTCGCCGCCGGTGAAACGGATGCTGGTGATGCCCAGCCGGGTAACGGCCAGTCGCAGCAGTCGGGCCAGCTCATCGGGTGTCAGGAGGTCGTCGCCGGGTAGCCAGTCCAGACCCTCGGCCGGCATGCAGTAGGTGCACCGCAGGTTGCAGCGGTCGGTCAGGGAGACACGCAGATCAGTAGCCACCCGACCGAAGGTGTCGATCAGCGGACCGTGCCGCGGCATGTCATTCGGCAGGGGGTCGGATTGGCCGCCGAACGCCGGCAGTCCGAGCGTGATCAGGGTCATCGGCGTTCCCGTGCATGGTCGAACGCGACGATCGTGGAGGTGGCCAGTGCCAGTGGGAAGCCGACGATGGCGATCGCCATCGGTACCGCGGTGAGGATGTGTCCGATTGCCAGCCACGAACCAGCCAACAGCAACCAGATGATGTTCAGGACCAGCCGCATGTCACCTCCGTCGGGTCAGGTCACCCTACCGAACTTCATGCGGTCACTTGCCTGGCCTGCGTTGAGTAGGATCGCTTCACGCGTCCTCCCCGGAGGGACGCTTCGTCATATTGCCTCCGCGAGACAAGCAGGTGAGACCAGTGCCGACCGGCAAGGTGAAGTGGTACGACGCCGACAAGGGGTTCGGCTTTCTCTCCCAGGAGGACGGCGAGGACGTCTATGTGCGTTCCTCGGCCCTGCCCGACGGCGTTGAGGACCTCAAGGCCGGCCAGAAGGTCGAGTTCGGCCTGGCTTCGGGTCGCCGTGGCCCGCAGGCGCTCAGTGTCACGTTGATCGACCCGCCCCCGAGTCTTACGCGGACCCGCCGGGAGGCGGCAGCCGCGGAGCACAAACACACCCCCGATGAGTTGCACGGCATGGTCGAGGACATGATCACGCTTTTGGAGGGTGCCGTTCAGCCCGAACTGCGCAAGGGCCGCTATCCCGACCGCAAGATCGCGCGACGGGTGTCCGAGGTGGTGCAGGCGGTCGCGCGCGAGCTGGACGCGTAGCTCCTCACTTCCAGTTCAGCTTGACTGACCATTCGGCGTGCGGAAGATCGCGCAGTTCGCCGTTCTGGTCCTGTACCAGGGTGAGCAGTTGCACCACCAGTCCGACCGTTCTACCGCGTTGCGGATCGACCGTCGGAATGGTCACCGCCAGCCGGGTGTCGGGCCGGTAGACCGTGGTGGTGGTGTTCTTCTCATCCTCGTAGACGCGCAACAGCCGCCACGGTGCGCGGCTTATCGCGGTGGGTACCGACAGTTGTACCGGGTCGCGCTCGTTGACTGAAAGCTCACCCTGCACGGTGTTTTTCGCGCAGTCGTTGAGGTTGATCACATTGCAGTACAGGTATGGGCCCACCCGGATCGTTTCGCCGCGGGAGTAAGCGCTGATTTCCGGCAGTGCGGTGCCGTGGTCGCGGGTGAGCAGCCATGCCCCCACTCCGGCGCCGGCCGAAGCCAGCACCACCAGCGCTGCCATGATCCAGCCGGTGAGTCGCTTCACCGTTGCGGTACCGCGGAGCGGCGCTCCGGCGAGGCCACCACCGGACGATTGCCACCGAAGCCGGGGATCAGCGAGGCGCCGCGATGGCTCATCACGGTTTGTGCCAGGCCAAGGATCAACAGCGAGCTGATGGCGGTGAAGCCGACCCACAGTTCGGTGTAGACGAGTAACCCCAGCGCGCCGCCGAGCACCCAGGCCAATTGGAGCAGCGACTCCGAACGGCCGAAGGCCGAGGCCCGCGATTCCTCCGGAAGATCATCCTGCAGTGAGGCGTCCAACGACGCCTTGGCGATCGCACTGGCACCTGAGGTCACCAACGTCGCCACCGCGGCCGCGATGAGGTTTCCGCCGACCGCAGCGGCCACCGCCGCTATGGTGACCGCGATCGTTGCCCGCAGGACCAGCACCGACGGCCGGCCAAGCTGAAGGCGGGCAGCGGTGAAGTTGCCGGCGAAGTTACCGATACCCGCGGCCGCCCCGATCATTCCCAGGATGCCCAGCTGGACCCAGCCGCTGGCATCATGAGCCTTGGCGACGAACGCCGGGTAGAGAAAAAGAAAGCCGACCATCGCCTTGATCGTGCAGTTGCCCCACAGCGCGGTGATGATGTTGCGGCCCAACGGTTGTCGCCGCGATCCGGTGATGTCAGTGGGTTCATCGTCAAGCCAGCCCCAGTCTCCCTGTCTGCGGCCGTGGTAGCTCAGGGTGGTCGGAACCTCACCTTCGGTGACCTCTACCCATCGCGGGATGCGCATCGCAAGTGATGCGCCGGCCACGGTGACGAACACGACGACGAATAACGCACCGGGCAGTTCAAATGCGGTAGAGAAGATGTACTCGATGCCGGCGGCGACACCACCGCCGACGATCGTCCCGCCGATCAATCCGAACATCGTCAACCGCGAGTTCACCCGCACCAGGTCGATCGTCGGGGGCATTACCCGCGGCGTCACTGCACTGCGTAGCACCGAGAACGACTTGGACAGCACCATCATTCCCAGCGCGCACGGGTAGAGCACCCATGACGGATAGCCACCGGTGGCGCCGTCGTAGCTCATGATCAGCACCACCGCCAGCACAGTGCGCAGCAGGAACGAGGTCGCAAGCGCCGCCCGGCGGCCGTGCTGCACCCGGTCCAGGGCCGGCCCGATCAGCGGGGCGATCACCGCGAACGGGGCGATGGTGATCAGCAGATAGAGCGCGACACGGCCCTTGCTCTCGCCGGTCGCCGCGGCGAAGAACAGTGTGTTGGCCAATGCCACCGCCATCGCTGAGTCCACCGCGAAGTTGGCAACCACCGGCCAGGTGAGAGCGGTCAGGCCGGACTTGTCGGCCCCGTCGGCGGCGGCGGCCCGCTGGACCATCTCATACATCCGCGAACCCATCTCGCGGCTGCGCATGGCCGCCGTGCGGCCGGCGGTGACCCGTCCGTCGCTGTCGGCCGGTTCATCGGCGAAGTGGTTCTGGGCACGAATGCGGTCGGTGTCCAGGGGTGGCAGGTAGCGGTTGGCGTTGATCGCGTCCTCGCGATGGCCGTGCTCGACGCGACGGTCGTCGCCTGTGTCACTGGGATAATTCGCCATGCCCGGATGCGCGCGGACGTTGCGGCGGACCGGGCCTGGTCCCGACCCCGCGCTGGGATGCAAACGCCGCCGTCCGGACACGGTGACAATTGTCCCCCATCCGGACATCGCAGGCGCGCAGCCGACCGGTGTGGCTGTGCCGATGCCCGGTGAGGCAAGATTGACAACGATGGACACCCAAATCGACACCGCAGAACCCACGGCCCCGGCGGCGAAGCCATCGGACGCTGTGGCTGCGCTCCTGAGCGGAGCGGCCGACGATGCGCGCCAGGCGGTCGTCGAGTTCAGCGGCGACACCGTCGGGGACTACCTCGGCGTCGCGTTCGAGGACGAAGCCGCAGCCACCCACCGGTTCCTGGCCACCATGCCGGGTTATCAGGGCTGGCAGTGGGCCGTGGTGGTCGCTGCCTACCCCGGGGCCGAACGGGCGACGGTCAGTGAGGTGGTGCTGGTTCCAGGTCCGGCAGCGCTGCTGGCCCCGCAATGGTTGCCATGGGAGGAGCGCGTCCGCCCCGGCGACCTCGGTGCCGGCGATCTGCTGGCGCCGCTTCCCGACGACCCGCGACTGGTGCCGGGTTACGTGGCGACCGGCGACCCCGCGATCGACGAGGTTGCCTTCGCGGTCGGCTTCGGTCGACGACGGGTACTGAGCGCCTATGGTCGCGACGACGCCGCGCAGCGCTGGCATGACGGCGACCACGGGCCCGGATCGCCGATGGCACGGGCCACCAAGAGAATGTGTCGCGACTGCGGGTTCATGGCTCCGCTGGCCGGGGCCCTCGGCGTGATGTTCGGCGTGTGCTGCAATGAGATGTCCGCAGACGGTCAAGTAGTCGACTTCACCTACGGGTGCGGTGCGCACTCCGATACCCCGGCCCCGCCGGGAACCGGCTCACCGATGTACGAGCCCTACGACGACGGCGCGCTCGAGGTTGTCGAAGCTCCGCCGACTGAGGCTCAGACGGAGGTCGTCGAAGTCGCCGAAGTCCTCGAAGTCGCCGAAGCTGTCGAGGTCGCCGAAGTCGAGCCGACCGAGGGCTAGCGGGCTTCGGCCGCCGCCTTGATCCGGGCCAGCGACTGGTTCATGCCCTCGAGTAGTTCCTTCTCAAAGGTGTCGACGCCGCCGAGTGCTGCCTTTGTCGCCGCGGTCGAAATCGCCGTCACCCCATTCTCGGTGTGGCGGGACTCCACCAGGCGGGTGCCGGTGGCGGTCGGCTCGAGTTCGTAGGTCCATACGCTGGTGTTCAGGGGGATTCGGAAGGCCAGCTTGCGGTCCGGAACTACCTCGGTGATGACCGCGGTGGTCGGCCAGAAAAGCATTCCCCGACGGTTCACGTTGAGTGTGCGGGTACCTGGTCGCAACGGACCGAGCAGTTTCATCGCCCGGCACTGCGGGCTCCACTGCGGCATCCGGCTCAGATCCGAGACCAGGCCCCAGACCTTGCTGACCGGTGCGCTGATTTCGATCTCTGCCTGTAACAGTGGCGCTGCCATGGTTCTCCTTCGATTGTTAGCGAGTGTCTAGACCGGTTTGCGCGCCCCGCACACCGCGCCGCGCCGCTGATCGTTGCCAGAGGAAAAGTGACAACCCGAACACCCCGACGCCCAGTCCGGCCAGAGTGGTCGGGCGCCAACTGTGCAACGCGGGAACGGCGAATGCCGCGATGTTGGCCAGTGCCCAGAGCGCTGCACCCACTGCGATCACCGGCCACGGTTTCGTCAGCGCGGGCGACAGCGGCGGCGGGGTCGGTTCGGAATCGGGTGACATTGCTCTTCACCGTAACCTAGCGACGTGGACGGCCCCGACGTCATCGATATCACCGATCCCGACGATAGACGGGTTGACGACTTCCGCGACCTCAACAGCATCGACCGCAGACCCGACCTGCCGGGAGGCAAGGGTCTGGTGATCGCCGAGGGTGTGCTGGTGGTGCAACGCATGCTGGTATCGCGATTCACCCCGCATGCGTTTCTGGGCACCGACCGTCGGCTGGCCGAGCTTGCTGACGACATCGCCGGCGCGGGAGCTCCGTTCTACCGGGCTGCGGCCGAGGTCATGGCGGAGGTGGTCGGTTTTCACCTCAACCGAGGGGTGCTGGGTGTTGCGCGCCGCCAGCCGGAGTTGACCGTGGCGCAGGTACTCACCGGTGCGCGCACCATCGTGGTGCTCGAGGGCGTCAACGACCACGAGAATCTGGGCTCGATTTTCCGCAATGCGGCCGGTCTTGGTATCGACGCGGTGATCTTCGGCGCCGGCTGCGCCGATCCGCTCTATCGACGTGCGGTGCGGGTGTCGATGGGTCATGCACTCTTGGTTCCCTTCGCCCGGGCCCGGCACTGGCCGGGTGATCTGGAGCTATTGCGCAACAACGGTTTTCAGCTGCTCGCCATGACACCCGACTCGCAAGCCCACACCCTGGCCGATGCGATGGGCGCACTGGTGGGGGAGAAGGTGGCGGTGCTGGTCGGGGCGGAGGGGCCCGGACTCACTGAGACCGCGATGCGAGCCAGTGATGTTCGCGTGCGCATCCCGATGTCCCGCGGCACTGACTCGCTCAACGTCGCCACTGCGGCCGCATGCGCGTTCTACGAGCGAGTCCGCAGTGCTGGGAATCGGGACCGATAACCTGTGCGCATGCCCGATGATTCGACGCCCTGGGGAACCGGCCTGACGGTGTCCGCTTTCGTGGCAGCGGTCACCGGCGCGGCGATCGTCGTCTTGAGCATCGGCATGACCCGGGTGAACCCGCTGGTGTCAATTGCGCTGAACCTCATTGCCGTTGGAGGTCTGGCCCCGACGTTATGGGGCTGGCGGCGGGTTCCGGTTAAACGGTGGTTCGTGCTGGGCGCGGCCATCGGGGTAGCCGTCGGCTGGATAGCGCTGGCGGCTTTGGCGATCAGCTGATCAGCGCTCGCCGCTGGAGCGCACGCCGAGCAGAACGTCCTCCCACGCCGGCACCGTGGGTTTGCGTTTGTTCCGGGTGGTCGAAGCCGGCCGCTGCTGCTCATCAGTCGCGGCGGTTACCGATACGGGTGCGGAGGGCTGCTCCTCGAACTCCAGTTGCGCCACCGGTGCCACCTGCCGCAGTGGCCGTTCGAACTCCGGGTCGATCAGTTCGCTGGCAGACTCGTCGATCGCGGTGATGGTGCCGCCGTGCGCACCCGGGGTGAACCGGAAATGCGCGAAGTTCTCTGATAATCCCGCATGCCAGCCCATCCGAACCGTCCAGCGACCGTCGTCGGTGCGCCAGGCGTCCCAATCGGTGGCCTCGGAGCTCAAACCACGCTCCGACAGCGAGGCGGTGATGGTCTCCAGCAGTGTCTCCACCGCCGGTCCATCGGCCAGCACGGGGTGGGCGGCGGTGGCCAGTTCGGCGGCGCGCTGCCGTTCCAGCAGGACCGGATGGGCGAAGCGCTCAACCTTGGACACATCGACCCCGGCCGCCTCGGCGACCTCCTCGACTGATGCCCCCGCGCGGATGCGGGCCTGGATATCTTTGGGACGCAACACGCCTTTGACCTCACTGTCTCGTGCGGTCTGGCTCAGCCACGACCGGTCGCCGCGCACCGCAGCACGCAGTCGGTCGTCTACCCGAACCAGGAATTTGTCGGCGGGGTCGCCACCTTCGCAGATGATGTGCTTGCCGTCGACATCGAGACCGATGAGAGTGAGTTCCCGCATGTCGACCTCCTTTGAAGCGGAATCTAACCCAGCCCGCGCTGACCTGAAGAAAGCGACACGCCGCTGTTACAGATGGGTCTAGAGGTGTTCGACGACCCAGTCCACACACTGTGTCAGCGCGCTGACGTCATCGGGTTCGATCGCCGGAAACATCGCCACCCGCAACTGGTTGCGGCCCAGCTTGCGGTACGGCTCGGTGTCGACGATGTCATTGGCCCTCAGCACCGTGGCGACCGCCGCGGCGTCGACGTCCTCGTTGAAGTCGATGGTGCCGACCACCTGGGATCGCAGCGTCGGATCGGTGACGAACGGGGTCGCGTATGCCGAGGCCTCGGCCCACGAGTAGAGCCGGGATGACGAGTCGGCCGTGCGCTTGACCGCCCAGTCCAGTCCACCCTGGCCGAGCATCCAGTCGACCTGCTCGGCCATCAGAACCAGCGTGCCGATCGCCGGGGTGTTGTAGGTCTGGTTCTTGAGACTGTTGTCCACCGCTATCGGCAATGACAGAAATTCGGGTACCCACCGGCCCGATTTAGCGATCGCCTCCACGCGGGCCAGCGCGGCGGGCGACAGGATCGCCAGCCACAGCCCGCCATCGCTGGCGAAACTCTTCTGGGGCGCAAAGTAATAGGCGTCGCAGTCGGCCATGTTCACCGGCAAGCCGCCGGCCCCGGAGGTGGCGTCGATGAGCACCAGCGCATCCCCGGACCCCTCGGGGCGGCGGACGCCGAGGGCGACTCCGGTCGAGGTCTCGTTATGCGCCCAGGCGATCGCATCCACGGATGGATCGGCCTGCGGCACCGGCGCACTGCCGGCGTCGGCCTTGATGATGATCGGCTCGCCCACAAAGGGGTTGGCCGCCACGGCTGAGGCGAACTTTGCGCTGAACTCACCGAAGGTCAGGTGCAGCGACTTGGAGTCGATCAGGCCGAACGCCGCGGCGTCCCAGAACGCCGTCGCCCCGCCGTTGCCGAGGATCACCTCGTAGCCCTCGGGCACCGAGAACAGTTGCCGCAGCCCGTCACGGACCCGGCCCACCAGGTTCTTCACCGGCGCCTGCCGATGTGAGGTGCCGAATAGTGCGGCGGCGCTTCCGCTCAGCGCAGCCAACTGCTCAGGGCGCACCTTGGATGGGCCGCAACCGAAGCGTCCGTCGGCGGGCTTGAGGTCGGCGGGGATCGTGAGCCCGGAGCTGTCAGCCATAACCTCACCCTAGGATCTGGGGCCTGAGTCCGGAAATCGAGGTGATCAGCTCGGTGCCCGCCGGGTGTTCACCTCGATCGGCCGCCGCGTCTCCGATCCAACCACCGAAGGTCCCGCCCCACCCCGGTACCGACGTCGATGGCTGCAGAACGACACCGGCGTGCGGTCGGGCGTACGGTGATGCTGTGGTTGATCAAGATGGCCTACTACCCACGCACCACCTCGCGGCGATGCGCGTGGAGTATGGCTCGGTGGAGAAGGACGGCAGTGCTGACCTGGATGTCGACTGGCTGGCCGATGGCTGGCTTTCCTTGCTGCACAGGTGGATCGACGACGCGCAGAAAGCGGGTGTAGTCGAGCCCAACGCGATGGTTTTGGCCACCGTTGCCGACGGCCGGCCGGTCACCCGGACTGTGCTGTGCAAAAGCGTCGAGGCCGCAGGCATCACCTTCTACACCAACTATGATTCTGCAAAGGGTGCCGATATTGCGGCGGCGCCGTACGCATCAGCGACCTTCCCCTGGTACGTCCTCAGTCGGCAGGTGCATGTCCGTGGTGCTGTCACCAGGGTCAGTTCCGAGGAGACTGCGGAGTACTGGTCGCGCCGCCCGCGAGGATCGCAACTGGGCGCGTGGGCATCGGCGCAGTCCCGTCCGATCGCATCACACGCCGCGCTGATGGCGCAGCTGGCCGAGGTGACGCAGCGCTTCGCCGATGAAGAAGAAGTTCCGGTCCCGCCGCATTGGGGCGGTTACCGCATCGCGGCCGAGGTCGTTGAATTCTGGCAGGGCCGAGAGAACCGTATTCACAACCGCATTCGCGTCACACCGCATCGCGATGGCGGAGCGGAGCGTATCGAGCGTCTGCAGCCCTGAGGCGTGAGCGCAGAGGACGCCGGCGCGAGGCGGCGGCTGTTCGCGGACACCACACCGCTGCGTACACGGGACTTCCGGCGTCTGTGGCTGGCCGGCATCGTGACGGTGATCGGGGGCAATCTCACCATCTTCGCCGTCCCCGTCCAGCTGTATGTGTTGACCCGAAACTCCGCCTACGTGGGACTGGCTGGACTGTTCGCGTTGGTACCCCTGGTGGTGTTCGGGTTGCTGGGCGGCGCCTGGGCTGATGCCATGGATCGCCGCCTATTGCTCATCATCACGTCATGCGGGTTGGCGCTGGCCTCGGTGCTGTTATGGGCACAGGCCGCTCTGGCACTGAACAACGTCTGGGTGATACTTCTGCTGTTGTCGGTGCAGCAGTCGTTCTATGCCGTCAATTGGCCCACCCGGGGCGCGGCAATCCCGCGTATGGTGCCGATCGAGCAGTTGCCCGCCGCCAACTCGCTGAATATGACCGTGCAGCAGTTCGGTGCGATCGTCGGCCCGCTGCTGGCCGGAATTCTGCTGCACTGGGTCGACCTGCCGACGCTGTACCTGATCGATGCTGTGACATGCATGGTCCCGATCTGGGCGACCTTACGGCTGGCACCGATGCCGGCCACCGAATCTGTTGGGGCGCAAGGGCAATCGCGGTGGGGCATCGGTGCGGTACTGGAAGGCTTTCGCTATCTGGCCGGCAACCAGGTGGTGCTGATGTCCTTTGTGGTCGACATCATCGCGATGGTGTGCGGTATGCCGCGTGCGTTGTTCCCGCAGATGGCGCACGAGAGCTTCGGGGGTCCGGTTGATGGCGGCACCACGATGGCGTTATTGGCCGCAGCGATCGCAGCTGGAGCGGTCGCCGGCGGGGTCTTCTCCGGCTGGTTTCCGCGTGTCCGCCGCCAGGGCATGGCTGTCGTGGTCGCCATCATGGTGTGGGGTGTGGCGATTATCGGCTTCGGACTTGCCGCCGGTTTGGCTGGTGGACGGGGTGGGTCGATGTTGTGGATTGCGTTGGCATTCCTAGCGTTAGGCGGGGCGGCCGATATGGTCTCGGCTGCATTTCGGTCCACGATCCTGCAGGAGGTTGCCTCCGATGATCTGCGTGGGCGGTTGCAGGGGGTGTTCATCGTCGTCGTCGGTGGTGGTCCGCGACTGGCAGACGTCGTGCACGGGAGCGCCGCGGCGGCGGTTGGCACCACCCTTGCGGCGACGGGCGGTGGAGTGTTGGTGGTGGTCGGTGTGTTGGTGGCGGTTCTTGCCGCACCGGCGTTCCTTCGGTACCGCCCGGCGTACTGAAGGAACACTGCCCGTTGTGGGCGCGCCGAATTCAGATCCCGACTACTATTCCCAACGTGCCCAACCGCACGGGGGACGCAGCTCCAGGGCTGCGAGAGCTTAAGAAACAACGCACGCGCGCCGCGATCGTCGGCGTTGCGGCGAAACTATGTGCCCAGCAGGGGTACGAGAACACCACCGTGGACCAGATCGCCGGTGCTGCCGAGGTTTCGCCGCGAACATTCAGTCGTTACTTCCCCAATAAGGAAGCGGTTATCGGCGCGCTGATCGAGGAGACCGCCGAGCACGTGGCCGCGGCCCTGGCCCGCCAGCCGGATGACATCACCGAACATGAGGCGCTGGTGCGCGCCCACGTCGAGGTGTTCCGAGCCGCCGAGCGAGGCGAGCCCGGGGCGATGTCCTTCGACCGGGTCAGAGGTTTCCTGCAGATCGTCAACAGCTCACCCATGCTGAGCCTGGCTGCGTTCACCTTCCGGCCGGAAGGGGGGCCAACCGACGCGGTGATTCAGGCGATGGCCGCCCGGATGGGAGTGACCGCGCAGCACCCGGCAATCCGGATTCTGTTCGACACCTGGGCGGTTCTGATGGCGGTCGCGTGTGGCAGCCCGGGCATTGACGTCAGCGATCCCGGCCGCGTCAGCGACCGGATCGAGTCGACGTACGGGATCTTCGCCCAGCTCTGGCAGCCCTGGTATCCCCTGGATCTGCCCCGATAAGGTAAGTCGGGACTACGTCGACTAGGTTCATCCGAGGGACGGATCGACCAACGCCGTCGAATGCGCAAGAAGGGGTGGATGTGGCCGCTACCGACGAGACCGCCGAGCTCCGTTATCCCGGCGGGGAACTGGACTTGGAGATCGTCCACGCCACTGAGGGTTCGGACGGGATCGCACTGGGTCCACTGCTGGCTAAGACCGGTTACACCACCTTCGACCAGGGATTTGTCAACACTGCGTCGACCAAGAGCGCCATCACCTATATCGACGGCGACGCCGGCATCCTGCGCTATCGCGGCTATCCGATAGACCAGCTGGCGGAGAGGTCGACTTTCATTGAGGTGAGTTACCTGCTCATCTACGGCGAGCTGCCGACCCCGGGCCAACTCGAGCAGTTCACCACCCAGATTCAGCGGCACACGATGCTGCACGAAGACCTCAAGAGGTTCTTCGACGGCTTCCCCCGTAACGCGCACCCGATGCCGGTGCTGTCCAGTGCCGTCAACGCACTGAGCGCCTACTACCAGGACTCGCTGGACCCCCTTGACCATGACCAGGTGGAACTGTCCACAATCCGGCTACTGGCCAAGCTGCCCACCATCGCCGCCTACGCCTACAAGAAATCGGTCGGCCAGCCTTTCCTTTATCCCGACAACACCCTGAGCCTGGTGGAGAACTTTCTGCGGATGACGTTCGGCCTGCCGGCGGAGCCGTATATGTGTGATCCGGAGATCGTCCGGGCACTGGACATGCTGCTGATACTGCATGCCGATCACGAACAGAACTGCTCGACTTCGACGGTCCGACTGGTCGGCTCATCCCAGGCCAATCTGTTCACCTCGATCTCCGGTGGCATCAATGCGCTGTGGGGCCCCCTGCACGGCGGGGCCAACCAGTCGGTACTGGAGATGTTGGAGACGATCCGGGCCGAAGGCGGCAACGTGCAGGAGTTCGTACGCAAGGTCAAGGACCGCGAGGACGGCGTGAAGCTCATGGGCTTCGGGCACCGGGTATACAAGAACTACGACCCGCGGGCACGCATCGTCAAGGAGCAGGCAGACAAGATCCTCGGCAGGCTCGGCGGCGACGACGACCTGCTCGGCATCGCCTTGGCTCTCGAGGAGGCGGCGCTCACCGACGACTACTTCGTGGAGCGCAAGCTTTACCCGAACGTTGACTTCTACACCGGCCTGATCTACCGGGCGATCGGCTTCCCGACCCGGATGTTCACCGTGCTGTTCGCCCTCGGCCGGCTGCCGGGCTGGATCGCACACTGGCGCGAGATGCACACCGAGCCCAACAAGATAGGCCGGCCCCGGCAGATCTACACCGGCTACGGCGAACGCGACTACGTCAACCTCGGCGGTCGCTGAGCTTCCTCGCGTCGGCTATTTCGCTGGTAACGCGGGGTCGAGAATTTCAGCTGCGGGTCACCCGTGCCTACTGGGGTGAGTCCGGCTACGGTAGGCGCCGTGACGACAAAACCCGAAATCGAGTTCCCCGAAGGACCCCCGCCCACCGAACTGGTCATCACCGACCTTGTCGTCGGTGATGGCGACGAAGCCAGCCCAGGTGCGACCGTCGACGTGCACTACGTGGGCATCGAGTTCGACACCGGCGAGGAGTTCGACAGCTCCTGGAATCGTGGCGAGTCCATCTCGTTTCCGCTGCGTGGCCTCATTGCGGGCTGGCAGGACGGCATCCCCGGCATGCGGGTGGGCGGGCGCCGACAGTTGGTGATCCCACCCGAGCAGGCCTACGGTCCGGCCGGTTCCGGTCACCGTCTGTCCGGCAAGACGCTGATTTTCGTCATCGATCTGCTGGACGTCGCGTAATCCGCGCGGGCACAGGTGTTATTCGGGCACAGGTGTTTTCACATCGGCAGGTTATTGAATGCGCAACACGAAACCCACGCCGCGCACCGTGTGAAGTAGTCGGGGTGCACCGCCGGCCTCCAACTTGCGTCGCAGATAACCGATGAACACATCGACGACGTTGGTATCTGCGGCGAAGTCGTAGCCCCACACCAGTTCCAGGAGCTGGGCGCGGCTCAGTACGGCGGTCTTGTGTTCGGCGAGTACGGCCAGTAGATCGAACTCGCGTTTGGTGAGGTCGACGTCCACCCCGTTGACCCGGGCACGGCGGCCAGGGATATCGACTTCCAACGGCCCCATCTGGATCGTCTCCGAGGAGAACGTCGCCGTGGCGCCGCGGCGACGCAGCAGTGCCTTGACCCGGGCTACCAGTTCGGCCAACACGAACGGCTTGACCAGGTAATCATCGGCGCCGGCCTCCAGGCCGGCCACCCGGTCATCCACCGAGCTGCGGGCCGAGAGCACACACACCGGCACGTCATTGTCCATCGCGCGCAGTGCGGTCACCACGCTCACCCCGTCGAGCACGGGCATGTTGATATCGAGCACGATCGCGTCCGGGCGGGTCTCGGTCGCGCTGCGCAGGGCCTCGGCGCCGTCGACGGCGGTGGATACCTCGAACCCGGACAGCCTCAGCCCGCGCTCCAGTGACGCCAACACATCGGGATCGTCGTCGACCACCAGTACGCGTGGCGGAGCCGAGCTGTTGTCCATGGAGTCCATCTTGCCTGATCACCGTGCATACAGGTGGGAGGCTTGGCCGTGACATGATCTAGAGCAGCTGATAGGGAGACGATTCGGTAGTGGACGACGTGAGATCCGGAGGACTTCGGTCGCATCCTTCGATCGCTGCGCGGCCCGCCCGCGTCCGCTCGGCGTCGGACCTGCTGCGACTCTTGCCGTATCTGATGCCCTACCGGGCGCGCTGGCTGGCCATGATCGTCATCGCGATCGCCAGCCTGGTTGCGACCGTCGCGATTCCGCTGATGACCAAGGCGGTGATCGACGGACCGGTGCGCAACCGCGACCAACACGGTTTGTGGGTGCTGGGTTCGGTCGCGGTGGCGGTCGGGATCACGGAGGCGACGCTGTGGTTCATCCGTCGCTGGCTGGTGTCGCGCGCAACCATGGCAGTGGAAGCTGATATTCGCAACGATCTCTACGCCCGGCTACAGATCCTGCCGATGTCATTCCATGGGCGGTGGCAGTCCGGTCAGTTGCTGTCGCGAATCATGAATGATCTGAGTACGATTCGTCGGCTGTTGTCATTCGGACTGATCTTCCTCATGCTCAATATTCTGCAGATCATTGCGGTGACGGCGATCCTGCTGGTGATGTATTGGCCGCTCGGGGTGGTGGTCCTGCTTTCAGTGGTGCCCGTTACCGTCACCGTGCTGCACTTCGAACGCACCTTCACCCGGTTGTCGCGCCAGGCTCAGGATCAGGCCGGCCATGTCGCCACTCACGTGGAGGAGGCGGCGCTGGGGCTTCGGGCGGTGAAGTCCTTCGGACGTGCGGACTATGTTTACGATCGCTTCGACGAGCAGGCCACGGCGCTCTATGACACCCAGATCCGTAAGGTCTCAGTCTCGGCGAAGTTTTGGACGCTGCTTGAGATCATCCCCAACATCAGTTTGATCGTGGTGCTCGGGTTCGGTGCGCTGGCAGCCGGCCGCGGCCTGGTCACCCTCGGAACGTTGGTCGCGTTCATCACCATGATGCTGTCACTGGTGTGGCCGATCGCATCGCTGGGCTTCCTGATCTCGATGACCCAGGAGGCGATGACCGCCGCCAATCGGATCGCCGAGATATTCGATGCGGACATTGAAATCACCGACGGTTCCCGGTCGGACCCACCGCGAAGCGGCCGACTGGAGTTGGACGACGTCGGATTCCGATTCCCCGATTCCGACACCTGGGTGTTGCGCCACGTCAGCGTGACCGTCGAGCCCGGCCAGACGCTGGCACTTGTCGGTGCGACCGGGTCCGGCAAGTCCGTTCTGGCGGCACTGCTGCCGCGTCTCTACGACGTCACCGAGGGGTGTATCCGCATCGACGGCATCGACATCCGTGACCTCTCGCTGGATGCGCTGCGGGAGCAGGTGGCCGTCGCGTTCGAGGACCCGATCCTGTTTTCGATGTCGGTAGCCGAGAATCTCGCCCTCGGCCGTTCGCTCGATGATCCCGTCACCGCCGCCGAAGTAGAAAGCGCCATCGAGATCGCCGCTGCGCAGTTCGTCTACGAATTACCCTTCGGTCTGCAGACCCGCATCGGTGAGCAGGGGCTGAGTCTGTCTGGCGGACAGCGTCAACGGCTGTCACTGGCCCGGGCGATCCTGGCCCGGCCGAGCATTCTGGTTCTCGACGACACACTCTCCGCACTCGATGTCCATACCGAAGCGACGGTGACCGAGGCATTACGCCGAGTGCTGGGCGACGTCACCGGAATCCTTGTCGCGCATCGCGCGTCAACGGTATTGCTGGCCGACAAGGTGGCGTTACTCGACACTGTCGACCAAGCCGGAACGATCACCCACATCGGGACCCATGAGGAACTACTGGCCACTGTTCCGCGCTATCGCTACCTGCTGGCGGCCGACGACGAACTCGATGACGGCGCCGAGCCTCGGCCACAGTGGGAGGACGAGGCCGACCGTCAACAACTCGACCATGTCTATGAGGAAGCCGTTGGCCAGCGTACGGCCTCCCGTCTTCCCGATGGATATATCGCCGCGGAACGCACCCGATGACGGCCGTCGAATGGCGTGGCCAGCTCGACGAGCAGCCAGACGACCTTCCGATTGATGAGGCAATCCCGCTTCGTCGCGAGGCCCGTGCGCTGCTTGGCAATCTGCTACGCCCGTATCGGATGACCCTCGGTCTGCTCGCGGCGGTTGTGATCGTGGAAAACATTGCCCGGCTGTCGGTTCCGCTGCTGGTTCAGCGTGGTATCGACCATGCGATCCCGCCGCTGTTGGTAGGTGGCTCGGCGGGGGAGCTGACCGCGGTCGTGGTGGCGTTGTGTGTGCTGGCGGTGGTTCAGGCGGTCAGTCGGCTGTTCTTCCTGTGGACCTCGGGTCGTATTGGCCAACGGGTGCTACTCGAGTTGCGTCGCCGCTTGTTTCGCCACTTCCAGGCCCTCGACGTCGCCTTCCATGATCGCTATACCTCGGGTCGGGTGGTCAGTAGGTCGACCAACGACATCGAGGCAATCCAGGAGATGTTGGAGAATGGTCTAGACAGCCTGGTGACCGCGGTGCTGACCTTGTTCGGCACGGCAATCCTGTTGGTGGTACTCGATTTTCGGCTCGGATTGATGTGTCTTGCCGTTTTTCCCGTTCTGGTCGCGCTGGTGTGGTGGTTCTCGACCGAGTCGGCCAAGACCTACCGCAAAGTGCGGGAGAGCGCCGCGTTGGTGATCGTCCAATTCGTCGAAACGATGACCGGGATCAAGGCGGTCCAGGCCTACCGTCGCGAGCCGCGCAATCAGAAGATCTTCGAAGAAGTAGCCGACGGCTACCGGGCGGTCAACGAGCGCACGTTCCGATTGCTGGCCATTTTCATGCCGGCCGTCAAGCTTGTCGGCAACCTCGCGACCGGCGCGGTGTTGCTTTACGGTGGCTACCTGGTGCTGCATGGCCGGATGACCATTGGCACCTTGGCGGCGTTTCTGCTCTACCTCCGAATGTTCTTCGAGCCGATGCAGGAGATCTCGCAGTTCTTCAACACCTTCCAGTCGGCGTCGTCGGCGCTGGAGAAGATGGCCGGCGTTCTCTGCGAGCAGCCCCGCATCGCCGATCCGGTTAGACCGGTTCGCATGGAGCAGGTGCGCGGTGAAATCGTCTTGCGAGACGTACATTTCGGGTATCTGCCGGATCACCCGATACTTCGCGGGATGACACTGACGGTACCGGCCGGTCAGACCGTTGCACTGGTCGGCACCACGGGTGCGGGTAAGACAACTATCGCCAAACTGATCGCTCGGTTCTACGACCCGGACATCGGATCGGTCACCCTCGATGGTGTCGACTTGCGTAGTTTCGACCAGACCGAACTCCGCCGTCATATCGTGATGGTGACCCAGGAGAACTTCCTGTTCTCCGGAACCGTCGCTGACAACATCCGGTTCGGTCGGCCCGATGCCACCGACGCCGAGGTTGCCGCGGCTGCGGCAGCGGTGGGCGCCGAGGAGTTCATCGCAGCACTGCCCGACGGATACGGCACCGACGTCGCCAAGCGGGGTGGGCGGCTCAGTGCAGGTCAGCGCCAACTGGTGGCATTCGCCCGAGCCTTCCTTGCTGATCCGGCGGTATTGATCCTTGACGAGGCGACTTCCTCGTTGGACATCCCCAGTGAACGTCTGGTGCAGCGGGCTCTGCAGACCGTGCTGGCCGAACGCACGGCGCTGATCATCGCTCACCGGCTCTCCACCGTGGCGATCGCCGACCGCGTGCTGGTCCTCGAACACGGAGGCGTCGTCGAGGACGGAAAGCCCGATGGGCTGATCGGATCCGGTGGCCGCTATGCGGCGTTACACCGGGCCTGGATCGACTCGCTGGCATAGCGCCACGTCAAGGACGACGAATTGCCGCTCGGCAGAGGCCAGTAGGCTGAGCGCATGCCTGCCGCAACGAGTTCTTCGCGATGATCGGTGTCGAACGTGTCGGTGACGTGACAACTATCGAGTTGCAACGTCCACAGCGGCGAAACGCGCTCAACACCGAATTGGTCGACACGTTGCGGGAAGCAGTGCAAAAAGCCGCTGCCGACGACGTCCGGGCCATCGTGCTGACCGGAGCGGGCACCGTGTTCTGCGCGGGCGCCGATCTGTCCGGCGATGTGTTCGCTGCCGACTTCCCGGATAAGGCGATCGCGCTGAACCTGGCCATCGACGCAGCGCCGATGCCGGTGCTAGCGGCGATCAACGGCCCGGCAATTGGGGCGGGTGTCCAGTTGGCGATGGTCTGCGATCTTCGGGTGGTCGCACCGGAAGCCTATTTTCAGTTTCCGATCGCTAAGTATGGTCTTGCCCTGGACAACTGGAGCATCCGTCGGCTGTCCTCGCTGGCCGGCTACGGCCGGGCCCGCGGCATGTTGCTCGCCGCAGAGCAGTTGGATGCCCAGACCGCCTTACACACCGGGATGGCAAACCGGATCGGCACCCTCGCCGATGCACAGGCATGGGCCGCCGAGATCGCGGGGCTGGCACCACTGTCGCTGCGGCACTCCAAGCGGGTACTTAACGACGACGGCGCCTACGAGGCACAGGCCGGGGTCCATAAGGAACTCTTCGACCAGGCGTGGGGCAGCCAGGACGTCATCGAGGCCCAGGTGGCCCGGGTCCAGAAGCGCCTCCCGAGGTTTGGGGGGGCCTGAGCGAGTGCCCGGTCTCCCAGGTGTCGACGCGCTATTGCCGGCCGGCAAGGCGGCGCTGCGACTGGCCGCCGGAACCGCGTCGCTGGCCGCCGGCGGCTGGTTGCTGAGCGCGCTGCGGGAAACGCCTGCGGCCCTGGGAGCGAACCCGGCCGCTATTCGCGCGGCCGCCGCGCACTCTCCGAATTATCGCGGCGGGGTCTTCTGCAATCTCGAAGCGGGTTCCGCTCTGAACCTCGATGTCGAGGAGAACCGGCTGGTGATCTTCGAAGTGATCGCCGGCAACTCGGAAAGCCGACCGAAGGCTGCCATCCCGCTTGCCGATCCACCGTCGAGGCCCGGAACCGAACCGCTCGCGGTCACCTGGCTGGGCCACGCCACCGCACTGCTGGAGATCGACGGCTACCGACTGCTCACCGACCCCGTGTGGAGCCAGCGTTGCTCGCCGTCGCGCACGGTGGGCCCGCAGCGCCTGCATCCGCCACCACTCCCACTTGAGTCGTTGCCCGCACTAGACGCCGTGGTGATCAGCCACGATCACTACGACCACCTCGATATGCAGACAGTGCGAACGCTGGCCCGTACTCAACGCGCTCCATTCGTCACCCCGCTGGGGGTCGGGGCGCACCTGCGCGAGTGGGGCATACCGTCGGAGCGCATCATCGAACTGGACTGGAACACCGATACCAGCATCGGCGATCTGAGACTGGTCTGCACGCCGGCCCGGCACTTCTCCGGGCGATTCCTGTCCCGCAACAACACTCTGTGGGCTTCGTGGGCTGTGCTCGGGCCTACGCATCGCGCCTATTTCGGTGGTGACACCGGATACACCCGCAGCTTCGCCGATATCGGCGCTGAGCACGGTCCGTTCGACCTCACCCTGTTGCCCATCGGCGCCTACAACAAATCCTGGCCGGATATCCACATGAACCCCGAGGAAGCCGTGCAGGCCCACCGCGATCTCAATTCCGACCGCGTCGGGCACGGAGTGCTGGTGCCGATCCATTGGGCCACCTTCCGACTCGCTCCGCATCCCTGGGCCGAGCCCGCCGAGCGACTTGTCGAGGCGGCCGGGGTCGCCGGGGTCGACATCGCCGTGCCCAAACCGGGTGGCCGGGTGGTTCCGTCGGCAGCTGCTGTCGACGATCGGTGGTGGCGGTTGTGAAGTGCTGCTGCACAGTCCGTTTGGGCGCGGTGATCCTTGGTCTCACACTTGTGGCCTGCAGCAGCTCGACAACCGGTCCCAACTCGACCAAGAACCTTTCCGGAGATCCGCCGCAACTGATCCCGGCGATGACACTGCCGAATAATGCCGTTACCAACGCTGTCGCGAAGCTCGACGGTCTCGCCGATGAACTGATGAAATCATCCGGCATTCCCGGTATGGCCATTGCGGTGGTGCACGGTGGAAAGACTCTGTACGCCAAAGGTTTCGGGGTACGCGACGTCCGGACCGGCGAGCAGGTCGATGCGGACACAGTGTTCCAGTTGGCATCGCTGTCGAAACCACTCGCTGCGACCGTCGTGGCCACCGAGGTCGGCAAGAACGTGATCAGCTGGGACACCCCGGTCGTCACCAAGCTGCCGTGGTTTGCACTGTCGGACCCGGCTGTGACCCGCATGCTCACCATCGGCGATCTGTTCGCGCACCGTTCGGGACTGCCTGACCACGCCGGTGATCTGCTGGAGGACCTGGGCTATGACCGTCGCACCGTGCTGGATCGCCTGCGCCTGCTGCCGTTGGCACAGTTCCGGACCTCCTACGCCTACACCAATTTCGGGGTGACTGCCGCGGGCGAGGCTGTCGCGGCGGCAGCCGGCATTTCATGGGAGGACCTCGCCGAACAGGCGCTCTACCGCCCGCTCGGGATGAGTTCAACGAGTTCGCGGTTCGCCGACTTCACAGCCCGTGCCGACAAGGCTGTCGGTCATGTTCTCATCGACGGTAGCTATCAGCCGCGCTTCACCCGCGATCCGGATCCGCAATCGCCTGCCGGAGGGGTGAGCGCCTCGGTCAACGATCTCACCCACTGGTTGACGATGATGCTCGCCGACGGACGTTACGCCGGGGCCGCAGAGGCCGACCCTGCCGCACTGTTGCCCGCCGTCACACCGCAGATCGTGTCCAACCCGCCCAGCCAACCGGCCATGCGATCGGGCTTCTACGGCTACGGTTTCAATGTCGGTACCTCGCCGGCCGGCCGGGTCCGGTTGAGCCATTCCGGCGCATTCGACTTCGGCGCCGCAACGAATTTCGTCATCATCCCGGCTGCTGATGTTGCGATAGTGGCGCTGACCAATGCCGCACCCTGCGGAATCCCTGAGACGCTTACCGCCGAGTTCGCCGACCTCGTCGAGTTTGGTGAGGTGCGTGAGGACTGGCGCAAGCTTTACGCCGACGCCTTCGCCGGAATAAACGCTCCCGTCGGGGAACTGGCCGGTAAGCAGCCGCCGGGCAGTCCCGCCCCAGCACAACCGGCGCCGTCGTATGTCGGCACATACGCAAACGACTACTGGGGTCCTGCGACAGTTGCCGAACAGGGCGGGAAACTGAGCCTGTCAGTTGGACCCCAGCCTCACACCTATGCGCTGACCCACTGGGGCGGGGATGTGTTCACCATGGACCTCACGACTGAAAATGCGCCGCCGGGAAGCATTTCCAAGGTGAGCTTCACCGGCCATGCGCTGACGGTTGAGATCTTCGACGACGACAAGATGGGGACGTTCTTGCGATGAGCCGCTTGCGCGAAGAGGAGATGGTTGCGATGAGCCGCTTGCGCGA
>JBMOKE010000378.1:0-1688 GCA_049315425.1 Mycobacterium sp.
ACTCTGCATCCCGATCGCCATCATCTGGCTGGCGCTGGCCGCCTCGAGTAACGCCCTGATTCCGCCGCTGGAAGAGGTCGGGCGGGTTCACAACGTTGCACAGAGCGCCAAGGACGCGCCGTCGCTCATCGCGGCCAAACGGGTCGGGACCGTGTTCGGCGAGTACGACTCCGACAGCCTGATCACGATCGTGCTCGAAGGCGACAAGCCGTTGGGCGCCGAGGCGCATCGTTTCGCCGACGTGCTCGTCGCGGCATTGCAGGCTGACACCGAGTACGTCCAGCATGTCCAGTACTTCTGGGGCGATCCGCTGACGGCGGCGGGGTCGCAGAGCAACGACGGCAAGGCTGCTCTCATCCAGGCCTACCTGACCGGTGACGCCGGGAGCAGTGAGGCCAACGAATCCGTCACCGCCGTCCGCAAGATCGTGGCCGACACTCCGTCGCCTACCGGGCTCAAGGCGTACGTGAGCGGCCCGGCGGCACTGGTCGCCGATGAGTTCTCGGTGGGGGAGAACAGCCACATCAAGGTCACCGCGCTCACCTTCGGGGTGATCGGGTTGATGCTGCTGATCGTCTACCGCTCCCTCGTCACCGCGCTGCTCACACTGGTGGCGGTCGCTATCCAGGTGGCCGCTGCCCGCGGCGTGGTCGCCTTCCTCGGGCACGTCGGCGTCATCCCGTTGTCGACGTATGCGACCAACCTGCTGACGTTGCTCTGCGTTGCGGCCGCAACGGATTACGCGATCTTTCTACTGGGCCGCTACCAGGAGGCGCGCCAGGCTGGTGAGGATCGCCTGGCCGCCTACTACACGATGTACCGCAGCACCGCGCATGTGATCGTTGGCTCGGGCCTGACCGTCGTCGCCGCGGTCTTCTGTCTGCGCTTCACCCGCACGCCATACTTCCAGAGCCTGGGCATCCCGGCCGGCATCGGCGTATTGGTCACCCTCATCGGTTCGCTGACCCTGACGCCGGCGGTCATCACCATGGGCAGCCACATCGGACTGTTCGACCCCAAACGGGCCATGCGGACCCGCGGTTGGCGGCGCATCGGCACCGCGATTGTCCGCTGGCCCGGGCCCATCCTGGTGGCGTCGATCGCGGTGGCACTGATCGGTCTGCTCGCCCTGCCCGGCTACAAGACCAACTATGACGCCCGCCGCTACCAGCCGGACTGGGCACCGGCGAAGGTCGGCTACGCCGCGGCCGAACGGCACTTCTCGGCAGCCCGACTCAACCCGGAAATACTGATGGTCGAGACCGACCGCGATCTGCGCACCCCGGCCAACATGATCGTGCTGGAGCGGCTCGCCAAGGCGGTCGCACACACGCCGGGTGTGGCGATGGTGCAGTCGATCACCCGGCCGTTGGGCACCCCGTTCGATAACACGTCACTGGGTTTCCAGATGAGCCTGCAGAGTTCGAGCCAGATCGAGAACCTGCCTTTCCAGCAGGCTCGCGCGGATGATCTGGCCAAGCAGGTCGCGGAGATCTCGAACTCGATCACGCTGCTGCAGCAGCAGTACGGTCTGCAGCAGCAGGCCGCCGCCGCCACCGACGAACAGGTCACCGCCTTCGAGGAGACCTTTGAGACGGTCAAGGATCTGCGCGATAAGGCCGCCAACTTCGACGACTTCTTCCGGCCGTTGCGCAATTACTTCTATTGGGAGCCGCACTGTTTCGATA
>JBMOKE010000379.1:0-1685 GCA_049315425.1 Mycobacterium sp.
GTCGCGCCGGCTCCCAAGGCCGCCCAGATCATCGTGGCGATTGACTCGATTGGCGCCGGCTTCAATCCACACCTGTTGTCGGACCAGTCGCCGGTCAACGCAGCTATCGGTGCGCTGGTACTGCCCAGCGCGTTCCGGCCGGTGCCTGACCCGGCCGCGCCGGCCGGCTCACGCTGGGAGTTGGATCCCGCGCTGCTGGTGTCGGCAGCGGTGACACGTGCGCGCCCCTTCACCGTCACCTACAAGATCCAGCCCGAGGCCGCGTGGACCGATAACGCACCCATCGCGGCCGACGACTTCTGGTATCTGTGGCGCCAGATGGCCAGTCAGCCCGGTGTCGTGGATCCGGCCGGCTACGACCTCATCACCGGCGTTCAGTCCGTCGACGGAGGCAAGACCGCGGTCGTCACGTTCTCACAGCCCTACCCGGCCTGGCGGGAACTGTTCAATGACCTGTTGCCGGCCCATATCGTCAAGGATGTGCCCGGGGGATTCGCGGCCGGTTTGGCGCGGGCTCTCCCGGTGACCGGCGGTCAGTTCCGGGTCGACTCCATCGATCCGCAACGCGACGAGATCCTGCTTGCCCGCAACGACCGGTTCTGGCGTCAGCCGGCCACGCCCGACCAGATCCTGTTCCGTCGGGCCGGTGTGCCTGCCGCCCTGGCCGACTCGATCCGCAACGGCGACACCCAGGTGGCTCAGGTGCACGGCGGGGCAGCGGCATTCGCCCAACTATCGGCGATTCCCGATGTGCGCACCGCGCGGGTGATCACGCCGCGCGTCATGCAACTGACATTGCGAGCCCAGCAGCCCAAGTTGGCGGATCTCCTTGTGCGGAAAGCGATTCTGGGCCTGATCGACGTCGATCTGCTCGCAGCGGTCGGCGCCGGCAGCGACAACTCGGTCGTCTTGGATCAGGCCCTCATCCGCAGTCCCAGTGATCCCGGCTACCTGGCCACAGCGCCGGCACCACTGGGCACCGAACGCGCGTTGGCGTTGTTGACTCAGGTCGGATACCAGGTTGACCGCAGCCCGACGCAGTCACCCTTGTCGCCGGTGCCGGATACCCCGGGCAGTGCGGCGCCGCTGCCGCAGGAGACAACCCGCGGACGCATCAGCCGCGGCGGGGAGACCCTGGCGCTGGTGATCGGGGCCGCCGCCAACGATCCGACGTCGGTGGCGGTCGCCAATACCGCGGCAGACCAGTTGCGCGGCAACGGCATCGCCGCCACGGTTCTGCCACTCGACCCGCCGGTGCTCTACGGCGCCGCGCTGCCCAACAATCAGGTCGATGCCATCGTCGGCTGGTACGGCGCCGGTGGCGACCTCGCCACGCTGCTGGCCTCTCGTTACGGCTGTCCGGCATTGGAGACCCCGCCGGTGGAAGCAACGCCGGTGGAGACCCCGTCGGTGGAGATGCCGCCAGCGGCACCGTCGTCGTCATCTCAACCGGCTAGTCCTCCGCGCACGGGTGCCACTCGACCGCCCGAGCCCATTCCACTGGTGCGCGCCCCGTCCAACCTCACCGGCATCTGCGACCGCAACATCCAGCCACTCATCGACGGCGCCCTCGACGGTTCACGAGATATCAACGGCGTCATCGCCGCCGTCGAGCCGCGGTTGTGGGCCATGGCGACGGTGCTCCCGATCATGCAGGACACCACGATCGTCGCGGCCGGTCCGAG
>JBMOKE010000121.1:0-7367 GCA_049315425.1 Mycobacterium sp.
GTACGGAGGCTTCGTCAGGGCGAGCGGTCTGCTCAAGGAACCCTACTGAGCTGATGCAGCACCGGCGCCGCAGCGGCCCGCGCGGCGACCACCCTGTGCCACTCCTCGTTCTGCAGCGCGAACACTCGTTCGTCGCTGAAGCCGCGGTCGATCCGATCGCGGATATAGGCCAGCTCGACCACCTGCGCGGCGAACCTCTTCACGGTTGACCCGGCAGGTCGACCGCCGAATCGCAGTGCCGCCTGCACCACGGATTTCCGGGTCCGCATGGACCCCAGCCAGCTCACGTCAGCCGGTGTCAGAAGTCCGGTCGCCACCACGTGGGGAAGTTTTTCCGCGACGATCCGCTGCTCGCGGCGCCGGCTTTTTACCGCGCGCACAATGTAGGTGATGGTCATGGCGAGCTGACGACCGCCGACTACAGCCAGATCGAAATGCGGATCACGGCGCACCTGTCCCAAGACTCGGGACTCATCGAGGCGTTCCGCACCGGGGAGGATCTGCACTCCTTCGTCGGCTCCCGGGCCTTCGGTGTGCCCATCGACGAGGTGACCGCGGAGTTGCGCCGCCGGGTCAAGGCGATGTCCTACGGCCCGGCATACGGACTCAGCGCCTACGGCCTGGCTGCCCAGCTGAAGATCTCCACCGAAGAGGCCAAGGAACAGATGGACGCCTACTTCGCGCGATTCGGCGGAGTGCGCGACTACCTGGAGGGTGTGGTCGAGCAGGCCCGCAAGGACGGCTACACCTCAACGGTGCTGGGCCGGCGGCGTTACCTACCCGAACTGGACAGCAGCAACCGCCAACTCCGTGAGGCTGCCGAACGCGCGGCGCTCAACGCCCCGATCCAGGGCAGCGCCGCCGACATCATCAAGGTCGCCATGATCAATGTCGACAAGGCCATCACCGCGGCCGGGCTCGAGTCGAGGATGCTGCTGCAGGTGCACGATGAGTTGCTGTTCGAGGTGGCGCCGGGGGAGCGGGAGGCCCTGGAGGCCCTGGTGCGCGACAAAATGGGCAGCGCCTACCCGCTGGATGTGCCGCTGGAGGTCTCGGTGGGATACGGCCGCACCTGGGATGCTGCGGCGCATTAGTCGCCGCCAAAGCGGCTCCGGCCGCGCACTAGTCGGTCGCCCGGCTCAGTAGTGATACCGCGCTTGGATTATCTCCACGCTTTCCGCAGTGATGCGGTAGACCAGACGGTGCTCATCGGTGATGCGGCGCGACCACGCGCCGGCGAGGCCGTACTTGAGTGGCTCGGGTTTTCCGATGCCCTCGTACGGGGAGCGACGAATTTCGTCGACCAGCCGGTTGATCCGCTTGAGGATTGTGCGGTCAGCGGACTGCCAATGCTGGTAATCCTCCCAGGCGGGCGGGGAGAAGACGACATTCACTCCGCGGTGTCGAGCTCACCCTGCAGACCTTGGCCTGCGTCCAGCGCGGCGGCGGCATCGAGCAGTCGGCGAGCGTTGGCCGGAGAGCGAAACAGGTAGGCGGTCTCCTGCCAGGCTTCCCACTCGTCGGCCGAGATCAGCACCGCGCGACCGTTCTTCGAGGTGATCTCGACAGGGGCCCTGTCGTCGTTCACCTGCTGAATCAAGGGGAACAGATTCTTGCGGGCCTCGCTCGCCGTGATTGCCATGACGGACCTTCCTAGTGGTACAAGAAACGGTACCATGTAGTTCCGCGCACTAGCCCACCGGAAACCGATACCTACCAAGCTGGTAGAGCACCGGCCCCGCCGCCGCGCGCAAGGCCATCACCCGGTGAGCCTCCTCGTGCTGCAGTGCGAACACCCGCTCGTCGCCGAAACCCCGGTCGATCCGGTCCCGCACATAGGCCAGCTCGACCACCTGCAGGGCGAAGCGCTTCACTGCCGATCCGGCGGGGCGTCCGCCAAAACGCCGCGCGGCCTGGGCCGCCGCCCTCCGTGTCTTCAAGGACCCCAGCCAGCTCGCCTCAACCGGCGTCAGCATTCCGCTGGACACCATGTACGGGAGTTTGTCGGCGATGATCCGCTGCTCGCGGCGTCGGCTGTTGATCGCCAGGACGATGGCCAGCGCGAAGACGGGCATCATCCACAGCACATAGACGCCCAGGTAGGTGTTCGCCCCCAGCAGCGCGGAGCCGTTCCACAGCCCGTGCATCACCACCGCGGCGAGGTAACCCAGCAGCAGAGACCCCGCCTTGGCCACGACAGTGCGCTGATGCAGCGCGAAGTACACCCCGATCCCGATCATCGTGGTGAACAACGGATGGGCGAACGGCCCGATCACGAGCCGCAGTCCGGCGGTGACCAGCGACTCCGGCAGCGTTTCGGCGCTAGCGATATAGAAGATGTTCTCCAGCCATGCGAAACCCACCGCGGTGAAACCCGCGTAGACCAGGCAATCGGTCAGCGTGTTGAGCTCGATACGGCGGCGGCCGGTCATCATCAGCAGGAGGAACACGCCCTTGGCGGCCTCCTCGACTACCGGCGCGCCGATGGCCACCGTCACGAAACTGGCTTTTTCCGGCCCGCCACCGAAGGTCTGATCGATCACCTGCTCCAACAGCACCGAGATCAGGACCGCCGCCGATGCACCCCACAGAAAAGCCATCACCAGCAGTCGTGGCGGTTCCGGCTCCCAGCGGTCCAGCCACAGGTAGCAGGCCAGCACTCCGGCCATCGCCACGGTGGATAGGGCGAAGCCCAGGGCGGTGCCGGTCGGGTTCACGGCGGTCAGCAGGCTCAGAATCAGGCCGGCGATGGTGCCCAGGGAGATGATGGCAGCCAGCGGGGCGCCGACTTTGCGGACCGGGCTCGGGAGCGGCGGCCCGAGGCTGTTGAGAACGGGGGTGTGGGCCACCAGAGCAGAGTAGCTGCGAGCCCGACCGGGTTTGTCCTGGTTGCGCTCGGTCGAGTAGGCTCTGCCGGTACTCGTGTGCACGAATGCGGGATACAGCCCAAGCGATCCCATGTGAAATCGTTCCTACAACCGACCCTGTCCGGAGCAACCCAACAATATGCCCAGTCCCACCATCACCTCGCCGCAAGTAGCCGTCAACGACATTGGCTCGGCCGAGGACTTCCTCGCCGCTATCGACAAGACCATCAAGTACTTCAACGATGGCGACATCGTCGAGGGGACCATCGTCAAGGTGGACCGGGACGAGGTTCTGCTCGACATCGGTTACAAGACTGAAGGGGTCATCCCCTCCCGCGAACTCTCCATCAAGCACGACGTCGATCCCAGTGAAGTGGTGACCGTCGGCGACAAGATCGAAGCCCTCGTCCTGACCAAGGAGGACAAGGAAGGCCGGCTGATCCTGTCCAAGAAGCGCGCACAGTACGAGCGCGCCTGGGGCACGATCGAGGCACTCAAGGAAGCCGACGAGGCTGTCAAGGGCATGGTCATCGAGGTCGTCAAGGGCGGCCTGATCCTCGACATCGGACTGCGCGGCTTCCTGCCCGCCTCCCTGGTCGAGATGCGCCGGGTGCGCGACCTGCAGCCGTATATCGGCAAGGAAATCGAGGCCAAGATCATCGAACTGGACAAGAACCGCAACAACGTGGTGCTGTCCCGTCGCGCGTGGCTTGAGCAGACCCAGTCCGAGGTGCGCAGTGAGTTCCTCAACCTGCTGGTCAAGGGCGCGGTCCGCAAGGGCGTGGTGTCCTCGATCGTCAACTTCGGTGCGTTCGTCGATCTCGGCGGCGTCGACGGTCTGGTGCACGTCTCGGAGCTGTCCTGGAAGCACATCGACCATCCGTCCGAGGTCGTCGCGGTGGGCGACGAGGTCACCGTCGAGGTTCTCGACGTCGATATGGACCGCGAGCGGGTGTCGTTGTCGCTGAAGGCAACTCAGGAAGATCCGTGGCGCCACTTCGCCCGCACGCACGCCATCGGCCAGATTGTGCCGGGCAAGGTCACCAAGCTGGTGCCATTCGGTGCGTTCGTCCGGGTCGAGGAGGGCATCGAAGGTCTCGTTCACATCTCCGAGCTCTCCGAGCGTCACGTCGAGGTGCCCGATCAGGTGGTTGGCGTCAACGACGATGCGATGGTCAAGGTCATCGATATCGACCTGGAGCGTCGCCGGATCTCGCTGAGCCTCAAGCAGGCCAACGAGGACTACGCCGAGGAATTCGACCCGTCGAAGTACGGCATGGCCGACAGCTACGACGAAGCCGGCAACTACATCTTCCCCGAGGGCTTCGACTCCGCGACCAACGAATGGCTCGACGGCTTCGACTCCCAGCGTGGCGCGTGGGAGGCCCGGTACGCCGAGGCTGAGCGCCGCCACAAGATGCACACCACGCAGATGGAGAAGTTCGCCGCTGCGGATGCTGCCGCTGCGGAGGAGAATCCGACGTCCAGCTCGACGTCATCGAGCTCAAGCTCCGGCTCCGACGATGAAGCGGCAGGCGGATCGCTGGCCAGTGACGCCCAGTTGGCGGCGCTGCGCGAAAAGCTGGCCGGCAACGTCTAACTGGCGACGACCCTGAGGTTCGCGCCATGCTGCGCATCGGCCTGACCGGGGGGATCGGCGCGGGGAAGTCGACCGTGTCGTCGACCTTCGCCGAGTGCGGCGGGGTCATCGTCGACGGTGATGTGATCTCCCGCGAGGTGGTTCAGCCGGGCACTGCGGGCCTGGCCGCGCTGGTCGATCACTTCGGCCACGAGATCCTGTTACCCGATGGCGCGCTGAATCGCCCGGCCCTGGCGGCCAAGGCATTCGGTGACGAGTCGCAACGGGTCAAGCTCAACGCCATCGTGCATCCCCTGGTCGCGACGAGGCGGGCCGAGATCGTCGCAGCGGTCGCCGAAGATCAGGTGATCGTCGAGGACATCCCGCTGTTGGTGGAATCCCAGATGGCCCCGCTGTTCCCGTTGGTCGTGGTGGTACACGCCGACGCGGACGTCCGACTGGATCGGCTGATCGGCATTCGCGGCATGGACTCCGCTGATGCCCGGGCCCGGATCGCCGCGCAGGCGACCGAGGCGCAACGACGCACGGTGGCCGACGTCTGGCTGGACAACTCGGGGACCGAGGGCCAGCTGGTCGAGCAGGCCCGCGAGCTCTGGTATCAGCGAATCCTTCCGTTCGCCCACAACCTCGCCACCGCAACACCGGCAACTGAATCGGGCCACCTGGTGCCGGCCGACCCCACCTGGAGCGATCAAGCTGCCCGGGTCCTGGCCCGGCTCAACACCACCTGTGGACACCGCGCGCTACGCATCGATCACATCGGCTCGACTGCGGTCGCGGAGATGGACGCCCGCGACATCATCGACGTACAGGTCACCGTCGCATCGCTGGATGTCGCCGACGAGCTCGCCCAGGATCTGCTGCGAGCCGGATACCCGCGAATCGAATCTGTCACCACCGACGTCAGCTTTGATGCGAGCACCGATAACTCTCTGTGGCGCAAGCGCTTTCACGCCTCAGCCGACCCTGGACGTCCTACCCACATTCACATCCGAGTCGACGGTTGGCCCAATCAGCAATTCGCGCTGTTGTTCGTCGACTGGCTCAACGACAACCCCGGTCTGCGGGCTGACTACGCGCACGCCAAACGGTCCGGCGATACACAACTTTGGTTCCATGACGCGCACAGGCGGGCCTGGGCATGGGCCGACGCCACCGGCTGGTCTCCCGAGTCGGTCAGTTAGGTGCCGAAGCCTGGTCGGGCGCCGGCGCGCTGAAGTCTGTTGCGGGCATATCCGTCACGGGCAAGTCTCCCGGCGCGAGGGGGATGCCGGTGGCATTGCTCAGCGGGGCGCCGCAGTTCATCGCGCCGTAGTCCGCATCGTCCTTGGCGGGCGTCAGTCGCGGGGCGATGAACTGGTCGGCCTGGATCAGGATCTCGTCATCCACCAGGATCTCGCAGTGCAGATTCGCCGAGTAGGGCCACTGGATCGAAATCCGCATGCCGGCCTCTTTCGGGTCGGTCAGGATCCCGGTGGCCTCGAATGTCCGGCCGGGCAGCATGGTGGGGTTCGCATTGTTGACCTGGGTGTCGGAGATACGGAACCCGATCAGAGCGCCGCGGGCCAGTCCGGTGATTCGGGCGCGGTAGGTGATGTTGTGCTGTATCACGTCGTCCGCCTCAGCCTGGACCGGCGTGACGAACGGGCCCGCCACCAGCGCCACAATGGCAGCCAGTATCACCGAGAGCCTCATCCGTCCCACGGCTCAAGAGGGTACGCCTACTGCCAGGTCAATTGCACACCGATGCTGGTCAACCAGGCATTGAGGTCATGACCGTGGCCGGACAGGCCCTGAAGGGCGCCAACCGCGCACAGCAGCGCGGCCTGGGCGGTCTCAGTGGTCACAAGCCCGTCTCGGTGCGCCTCGAGCAGTTCGTCGACATCGACCAATTCGGTGTCCCGATTGGTGCGCACCACCAGGTCGATGTAGTGATCCTCGGTTTCCCAGCGATCCGGGCCGACGCTGATCTGCCCGACGTCGAGGTAAAAGTCTTGATCCCGCTCATGGCCCGGGTTGAAGTGGAAGACATTGGCCCGCAGACCGAGATCGGGCAGTAGCCAGGACTCCAGATAGTGGAATTGGGCTCGACCGGGCGTGGGTCGGGCCATATAGAGGCCCCACGGATGCAATCGGTATTCATCGACCGCCCGCACGATCCCCTTCGGGTCGGTGTTGGTGCATGCGATGAGGTCGAAGGTCTCACGCTTGGGAGGGTGGATGAGCGGCGGGTTGATGGTCACAGTTTAAAGGGCCGTCTGCGGCCGGGCTTACCCTGTTCCCATGGCTTTCGCTACCGAACACCCCGTGGTGGCTCACTCGGAGCACCGGGCCGTCGAGGACGCGGTGCGCACCGGCCCTCAGTTCGAGGTGGTCAGCGAGTTCGAGCCAGCCGGGGATCAGCCCGCCGCGATCGCGGAGCTCGAGCGGCGGATCAGGGCGGGGGAGCGCGACGTGGTGCTGTTGGGTGCCACCGGCACCGGCAAATCGGCCACCACCGCCTGGCTCATCGAGAAATTGCAGCGACCCACCCTGGTGATGGCGCCCAACAAGACGCTCGCCGCGCAGCTCGCCAATGAGTTACGAGAGATGTTGCCGAACAACGCCGTCGAGTACTTCGTGTCGTACTACGACTACTACCAACCCGAGGCCTACATCGCGCAGACCGACACCTACATCGAGAAGGACAGCTCGATCAACGACGATGTCGAACGGCTGCGGCACTCGGCCACCTCCAATCTGCTGTCACGGCGCGACGTAGTCGTGGTGGCGTCGGTGTCGTGCATCTACGGCCTGGGCACGCCGCAGTCCTACCTGGACCGGTCGGTGGAGTTGCAGGTCGGCACCGAGGTGCCGCGCGACGCACTGCTGCGCCTGCTCGTCGACGTCCAGTACAGCCG
>JBMOKE010000380.1:0-1680 GCA_049315425.1 Mycobacterium sp.
TCTTCGCGGACTGAAAATGATGGAGTTGTTCTCGTGGCGCTGACTACCGAGCAGAAAAAAGAAATCCTGGGCTCCTACGGCCTGCACGAAACCGATACCGGTTCGCCGGAAGCCCAGGTCGCGATGCTGACCAAGCGCATCTCCGACCTCACCGAGCACCTCAAGACCCACAAGCACGACCACCACTCCCGGCGCGGGCTACTGCTGCTCGTCGGTCGGCGCCGCCGGCTGCTCAAGTACGTCGCCCAGGTCGACGTTGCGCGCTATCGCTCGCTGATCGAGCGCCTCGGTCTGCGTCGCTGAGCGATTACTTCCGGCGGGTACCCGCCGTGTAACATGAAGACCGTTACGGGCCGTTTACCGGCTCGAACACCCGGTGCGGTGCGTGCACTTCAGCGCGTGGCGTTCCAGCGTCTCCCTAGCGAGACTCCCTGATCGGGCGGTCTTCGGTAGTGGCTGCCGGGCTTGTTTTTCACACCCCGGCCGCTTCGATCGACGGCCGTAGCCGTATCCAGGGGATTTCCTAGCGATCTCGGCATGCCCGAGTTCGCTGTGGCGACGCGAAACATCTGAACAGTGAATCCCCAGAAAGGCTGTACGGACCTTTATGTCTGTCGCAGAAATCGACGAAGGCGTGTTCGAAGCAACCGCCACCATCGACAACGGGAGCTTCGGCACCCGCACCATCCGATTCGAGACCGGCCGGCTGGCCCAACAGGCCGCCGGCGCTGTCGTCGCCTACCTTGACGACGAGACCATGCTGCTGTCGGCGACCACCGCCGGCAAGTCCCCCAAAGAACACTTCGACTTCTTCCCGCTCACCATCGACGTGGAAGAGCGGATGTATGCGGCGGGCCGGATCCCCGGCTCGTTCTTCCGCCGCGAGGGCCGGCCGTCCACCGACGCCATCCTCACCTGCCGTCTGATCGACCGGCCGCTGCGCCCGTCGTTCGTCTCCGGCCTGCGCAACGAGATCCAGGTCGTCGTGACGATCCTGAGCCTCGATCCCAACGATCTGTACGACGTGCTGGCCATCAACGCCGCATCGGCCTCCACCCAGATCTCCGGCCTGCCGTTCTCCGGCCCGGTCGGTGGTGTGCGGGTGGCGCTGATAAAGAACCAGTGGGTGGCGTTCCCGACCGTCGAGCAACTCAAGGATGCGGTGTTCGACATGGTCGTCGCCGGCCGTGTCGTTCAGGACGGTGACGTCGCGATCATGATGGTCGAGGCCGAGGCCACCGATCACGTCATCGAACTCATCGCCGCCGGCGCCACCGCGCCCACCGAGAGCGTCGTCGCCGAGGGGCTGGAAGCGGCCAAGCCGTTCATTGCAGCCCTGTGTGCGGCGCAACGCGATCTGGCCAGCAGGGCCGCCAAGGAGACCGCCGACTACCCGGTGTTCCCGGACTACGCCGACGACGCCTACGCGGCTGTCGTCGATGTCGCGGGTGACTCGCTGTCACAGGCACTCACCATCGCCGGTAAGCAGGAGCGCGACGAGCGCACCGAGCAGATCAAGGGCGATGTTCTCAACCGGTTGGGCGAGAACTTCGCCGGCCGCGAGAAGGAGATCGGCGCGGCGTTCCGCTCGCTGACGAAGAAGCTTGTGCGTCAGCGCATCCTGACCGACCACTTCCGCATCGACGGCCGCGGTATCACCGATATCCGCGCGCTCAGCGC
>JBMOKE010000381.1:0-1672 GCA_049315425.1 Mycobacterium sp.
TCGATCACCTCGTCGAGATTGACCTCCTCGTCGACCGACATCGACAGCGCCTCATGCACCTGGGCGATGGCGGCCACCCGTCGCACCGACTCGATCAGCGCTTCACGGCCCTCGGCACTATTGGTGCGGCGCGCCTGCAGTCGCAGCAGCGCCGCCACCGTCTGCAGGTTGTTCTTCACCCGATGATGGATCTCGCGAATCGTCGCGTCCTTCGATAGCAGCGCCCGGTCACGCCGCTTGACCTCGGTGACGTCCCGGATCAGCACGGCCGCGCCCGCCGCGGCGCCGCGCGCCACCAGCGGCAGGGTGCGCAGGAGTACGGCCGCACCGCCGGCGTCGACCTCGAGGCGCATGCCGGATCCGCCGTTCAGCGATTCGGCCACGTGGGTGGCGAGCTCCCGGGCCTCGAACACATCGGAGATCAGCGGCCGGGTGATCGCGACGAGGTTGTGACCCTCCAGCTCCGAGGTCAGGCCCATGCGGTGATAGGCCGACACCGCGTTGGGGCTGGCGTAGGTCACCACACCCTCGACATCAAGCCGGATGAAGCCGTCGCCGACACGGGGACTCGACCGCGACATGGCCAGATCGCCGACGTTGGGGAAGGTGCCCTCCGACAGCATGTGCCGCAGATGACCCGCGCAGTCCAGATAGGCCTTCTCCAGTCGCGACGAGGTTCGGCGGGCGTCGCGCGCGGTCTGGTGGGTCAGCAGCGCCACCACATCGCCGTTGTAGCGCACCGGTACCGCACCCAGCAGACCCTCCTCGGCCACCTCGGTGCCGACGGCATCGGTGATCAACAGTGTTGACGCGGTGGTGGGGCGGCACTGCGCAACGCAGACCACCGTGCCGTCATCGCGGCGAACCCACATCAGATAGTCGCCGAAGGACAGATCGGCCAGCAACTGCCACTCGCCCACCACGGCATGCAGATGGTCGACGGCGGCGCCGGGCAGGACGGTGTGCTCGGCGAGCAGGTCACCGAGGGTTGACATGGATCAGTTCCGCAGAGGCGAGTTCAGTCGATCACGGCGATGAGGTCACCGGCCTGGATCACGTCACCCACCGCGACGCTGACCTCGGTGACGGTGCCGCCGACCTCCGCGAGCACCGGTATCTCCATCTTCATCGACTCCAGCAGAACGAGAATATCGCCGGCGCCGATCCGATCGCCCTTGCTGACCACGACCTCCAGCACACTGGCCACGATCTCAGCACGGACGTCCTCAGCCATAAGCCCTATCGAACCACACCACCGGGTTTCCAGCGGGTCAGGGCACCGTGAGACACTTGACCAAAGCGTCGGCCCGGGGAACCCCGTGTGAGGCCGACGGTCAGCTGATAACAATGTGGAGGTTCACCATGGCCAAGCGTGGCCGCAAGAAGCGCGACCGTAAGCACAGCAAGGCCAACCACGGCAATCGGCCCAACGCCTGAGCTAGTCGTAGCGAATGATGGTCGTGCGGCTGATCTCCAGCCGCACCCGCTCGACGAGATGCCCGGGGGCCTTCTCGCCACTGCATCGGGTGGCGATGACCGCTTTCATCCGTTGCTCGATCCCGTAGTGCTGAAAACAGGCCGGGCACTCATCGAGGTGTCGTTGCAACCGGTCGCGGGTCTGGTCATTGCATTCCCCGTCCAGCAGCGTCCACACCTCGGCGATCACCACCGC
>JBMOKE010000382.1:0-1668 GCA_049315425.1 Mycobacterium sp.
CATCTCGCGGCGTGATGCGCTCAAGCGGCTCGCAGCGCTGGGTATGGGAGCCGGGGCCGGCTCGGCGTTCATCGCCGCCTGTGACCGCACGCCGAATACTTCCTCCGGTGGGACGGCTGCGACCCCGGCTGACACCATCTACCGCAATGGAACCGTGCTGACGATGGTCGATGATCGCCGCCAGGCCGAAGCGGTCGCGGTAGCGGGAGGCACAATCCTGGCGGTGGGCTCTGAGGCTGACGTGATGGCCACCAAGGGCGCCGATACCGTCGTCGTCGATCTGGCGGGCCACACCCTGATGCCCTCGTTCATCGACGCCCACGGTCATTTCATGAACGCCCTCCAGGTGGTGAAGTGGGCCAACGTTCAGGGCGTGCCCGCCGGACCGATCAGCAGCATCGCCGACTTCGTCCCCGTTCTGCAGGAGCATGTGCGCAAGTTCGCGCTCAAGCCCGGCGACTGGATCATCGGGTACGGCTATGACCGCTCGAACCTCGTTGAGGGTCGTGAGCTGAACATCGACGACCTCGATCCGGCCTTCCCCGACAACCCCATCATGCTGATCCACAGTTCCAACCACGGAGCGGTCCTCAACAGCGCCGCCTTCGCAGTGGTGGGCTACAACGAGAACACGCCGACGCCCCCCGGCGGGATCATCGTCCGCAAGCCGGGAACCACCATCCCGTACGGGCTCATTATGGAGACGGCGTTCCTGCCGATCCTCACCAACGCTCCCAAGCCGAGCGAACGTGAGTTGCTCGACACCCTCGACGAAGCGCAGAAGATCTATACGCGCGCGGGCGTGACCACGGTGCAGGAAGGCGCCACCGCCGCCAAGGATCTGCGGGTGCTCCGCAAGGGCGCCGACGAGGGCCTGCTCTACCTCGATGTGGTGTCGCTGCCGCTCTTCCTGGAGATTCCGGAACTGGCCCAGGACTTCCTCCCCGATTTCGTCGGAGGTCCGGCGGACATACCCGACGAAGTCGCTAAGGCGTTCGGGACTTACCAGAATCGTCTGAAACTGCAGGGCATCAAGTTCGTGATCGACGGTTCGCCGCAGGGCAAGACGGCGTTCTGGACCGAGCCACTGCTGACCCCGGGACCAGATGGTGAGCAGGACTGGCGCGGTCAGCCGATATTCCCGCCGGAGACGCTCTCCAAGACGATGGCAGCGGTTCACGCCAAGGGATTGCAGGTGTTCTGCCATGCCAACGGAGATGCAGCCATCGACCTCGCCATCGACGGTATGCGCGCAACCGGTGTGAAAGCAGCCGACGATCGACGCACGGTGATCGTCCACTCGCAGTGCATGCGTCCCGACCAACTCGATCCCTATGTGGAGTTGGGTTTCTCGCCCAGTTTTTTCGCCGCGCACACCTTCTACTGGGGTGACGAGCATCTGGCCAACCTCGGTCCGCAGCGAGCGGACTTCATCAGCCCGATGGCGTCGGCCTTCGCCAAGGGGCTGCGCTGCTCCAACCACACCGACTTCTCGGTGACCCCGATGGAGCCCATGCGGATCATGTGGGCATCGATGGTCCGCACCTCGAAGACGGGCGTGGTGCTCGGTGCCGACGAACGGATCGACAACTGGAAGGCTCTGCAGGCCTTGACGACCGAGGCGGCGTGGCAGATCTTCGAAGAGAAGACCAAGGGCAGCCTCGAAGT
>JBMOKE010000016.1:0-29716 GCA_049315425.1 Mycobacterium sp.
TGTCGCGCGAGCCTGCCGACATCACCGCGATGCGCGCCATCAAGAACGCCCTGGACCCGACCGGCTACCTCAATCCCGCTGTTCTGTTTGACTGATATCCGGCCCCGGTTGGGACGATCCGAGTAGGAAGACCGCCGCCAGCACCCCGAACAGGGCGACGAACGCGGGCAGCAGGACCGACTGCGACATCGCAAGGCCGAAGGGCTTAAGCAGGAACTCCGGAAGATGCATCATGTCCGCCTCCCCGCGCGGCGCGGTGCCCGGCGCGGCGGCAGGCAACTCGGCCGTGACACGCGCCGACATGAACGCGGCGATACCGGCGCTGCCGAGCACGGCACCGACCTGACGCGTGGTGTTGTAGACACCCGAGCCGGCCCCGGCCAACCGGGCGGGGAGATTGCGGGTTGCAGTGGCGCCCAGCGGAGCCCAGATGAACGCCATGCCCACACCCATCGCGCCCAACGGCAGCATCAGCCGCCAGGTCGGGGTGCCCGGGTCCATCTCGACCGACAGCCACAGCAGCGAGATCGCCAGCATCGAGAATCCGAATCCGATGATCGGTCGCGGGTGGTAACGGTCCACCAGGCGGCCGACGAACGGGGCCAGCACCCCGCTGAATACGGCCATCGGAGCCGTCAGCAGGGCAGCCCGCGTCGGGGTCAGGCCGCCCACGGTCTGTGCGTAGAACATGACCGGCAGGATCATCGCGGTGGTGGCGAACGCGATAACCGCGATGCCGACATTGGCGAGGCTGAAATCGCGGTCCCGGAACATCTCCAGCGGGATCAGTGGCTCGTTGGGGTTAACCGCCTGCCAGTAGACAAACGCCGCCAGGAATGCCACGCCGCCGGCGATCACCGCCCAGATCCACGGCTGCCAGTGATAGGCCTGGCCTTCCTGCAGGCCGAACACGATTCCGAAAAGGCCGATGCCGGAGAGAACCACGCCGATCACGTCGAAACGATGGGGATGGGTGGGCAGGTCCGGAATAAGCCATACCGCTAGGACCAGACCGATGACCCCGATCGGTACGTTGACGAAGAAGATCCACGACCACCCGAGGCGGTCGACGAGGACCCCGCCGGCCAACGGGCCGACCAGGGTGGCCACCCCGGCGGTCGCGCCCCACACGCTCAGTGCCACCCCGCGCCGGTCCGCCGGAAAGATCCGGGTGATGGTTGTCAGGGTCTGCGGGGTCAGCAGGGCCGCGCCGATCCCCTGCACCACCCGGGCGGCGATCAGCATCTCGACGGATCCGGACAGCCCGCACCACAGCGAGGCCGCGGTGAACAACGCCAGGCCTGCGATATAGAGGTTCTTCGGGCCAAACCGATCCCCGAGGCGGCCGGCCAGCATCAGCGGCACCGCGTAGGCGAGCAGATAGGCGCTAGTGACCCAGATGATGCTGTCGTAGCTGTCGATCGCCAGCGCTTCCATGATGCTCGGGTTGGCCACCGCGACGATCGTCGAGTCGACCAGGATCATGAAGAACCCGACCAGCATGGCCCATAACGTGAGCCACGGGTTGGCCGGTTGCCCGGACGCCGGGTCGGGCGGCTGCTCACGCGCGGTGGTCGCGGTCATGGCGATGATGCTGCCACCTTCGCCGCCCGAGTGGACCGGAGGTCATCGCGGCTTGCGCTCCGCAGTAGGCCGACCCGACGTGACCCCGATCACCATCGGGCACCGCAGGCAACGTTTCGTTCGTTAGCCTGGGGTCACGCCGAGAGGAAGGCACGCAATGAGGCTTCGTCGCAAACAGATCGACCAGGCGCCGGCCCGGCCGGAAGACGCCGGCATATCGGCGCGGGTGCTCTCGCAGATCCTCGAGGCGAGCACCCGGGTCCAGGCGCCAGCCGTCCGGGCTTATGTGGCCAGGCTTCGCAACTCCAATCCGAACGCCAGCCCGGCCGAAATCGTCACGAAGTTGGAGAAACGCTACCTGGCCGCGGTGATGGCCAGTGGTGCCGCCGTCGGGTCCGCCGCCGCCTTCCCCGGTATCGGCACCCTGGCCGCGCTGTCGGCGGTCGCCGGGGAGACGCTGGTATTCCTCGAGGCGACGGCGCTGTTCGTGCTCGCGGTCGCCGAAGTGCACGGCATCGGTGTGGACCAGCGAGATCGTCGCCGGGCGTTGGTGCTCAGCGTGCTCGTCGGAGAAGACAGTAAGGGCGCGATCACCGAGTTCCTCGGGCCGGGCCGCACCAGTGGAGCCTGGCTGGCAGAGACCGAGCTACTGCCGCTGCCTTTGGTCTCGCAGTTGAACTCCAAGCTCATGCAGTACTTCGTGAAGAAATACACGATCAAACGCACGGCGATGGCGTTCGGCAAGATGCTGCCGGTCGGTATCGGCGCGGTCGTCGGTGGCGGTGGCAACCGACTGATGGGCCGCAAGATCATCAACAACGCCCGGCAGGCCTTCGGCCCGGCTCCCGGCCGCTGGCCCGTGACGCTGCACCTGCTGCCTGCAGTCAAAGACGCGCAGTAGGGCGGTCAGTTCGCATCAGTAATGCTTCGGGTCAGTTATGCCCTGACCCGCTTCGCCGAGCTCTACCGACGCGATAGCCTTTAAGCCGCAACCACCGGCAGAGGAATCGAGGCGAGCGGCTCCGTGAGCAGTACGAGTTCACCATTCGGCCAGAACGAATGGCTGGTCGAGGAGATGTACCGCAAGTTCCGCGGAGACCCCACGTCGGTCGACCCGAGTTGGCACGAGTTCCTCGTCGGCTACATCCCGGACTCCGACACCCCGGCACCGGCCGACAATGGCCACGCGGCCGCGCCGACGCCGGCCGACAATGGCCACGCGGCCGCGCCGACGCCGGCCGTTGCCACACCCGCCCCCACTCCCGCTCCCACCGCTGTTGCCACCCCGGTGCCCGCCGCGGTTATCACTCCCGTTCCCGCCAGTGCGCCTGCCACTACCCCGGCGGTCGCGGCCGCCGGCGAGGAGGCACAGGTGTTGCGCGGCGCCGCCGCAGCGGTCGTGAAGAACATGAATGTCTCGCTGGCGATCCCGACCGCCACCAGCGTCCGGGCCATCCCGGCGAAGCTGATGATCGATAACCGGGTCGTCGCCAACAACCATCTCAAGCGCACCCGCGGCGGCAAGATCTCGTTCACCCACCTGCTCGGGTACGCGATCATCCAGGCGGTCAAGAAGTTCCCCAATATGAACCGTCACTTCGCCGAAATCGACGGCAAGCCGAACGCGATCACGCCCGAACACACCAACCTCGGTCTGGCAATCGACCTTCCGGGCAAGGACGGTAAGCGCTCCCTGGTGGTCGCCGCCATCAAGGGCTGCGACACCATGGGATTCGCCCAATTCGTGGCCGCCTACGAGGACGTCGTGCGCCGCGCCCGCGACGGGAAACTCACGGCCGAGGATTTCTCCGGCGTGACCATCTCGCTGACCAACCCAGGAACCATCGGCACCGTGCACTCGGTGCCACGACTGATGGCCGGCCAGGGCGCCATCATCGGTGTCGGAGCGATGGAACTTCCGGCCGAATTCCAGGGTGCCAGCGAGGAGCGCATCGCCGAACTCGGTATCGGCAAGGTGATCACCCTGACGTCGACCTACGACCACCGGATCATCCAGGGCGCAGAGTCCGGTGACTTCCTGCGAACCATTCACGAACTGCTGCTCTCCGATGACTTCTTCGACGAAATCTTCTTCGAGCTCGGCATCCCCTACGAGCCGGTCCGCTGGCGCACCGATAATCCGGACTCGATCGTCGACAAGAACGCGCGCGTCATCGAGCTGATCGCCTCCTACCGCAACCGCGGTCACCTGATGGCCGATATCGACCCGCTGCGGCTGGACAAGAGCCGATTCCGCATGCACCCCGACCTCGACGTACTCACCCATGGCCTGACCCTGTGGGACCTCGACCGGGTGTTCAAAGTCGACGGGTTCGCCGGCCAGCAGTACAAGAGGTTGCGCGACGTGCTGTCGGTACTGCGCGACGCCTACTGCCGACATATCGGCGTCGAGTACACCCACATCCTGGAGCCCGAACAGCAGAAGTGGCTGCAGGAGCGCATCGAAGTTCGCCACGACAAACCGTCGGTCTCACAACAGAAGTACATCCTTAGCAAGCTCAACGCCGCCGAAGCCTTCGAGACTTTCCTGCAGACGAAATACGTGGGGCAGAAACGGTTCTCACTGGAGGGCGCCGAGACAGTCATCCCGATGATGGATGCGGCCATCGACCAGTGCGCCGAGCACGGTCTCGACGAGGTGGTCATCGGCATGCCGCACCGCGGCAGGCTCAACGTGCTGGCCAACATCGTCGGCAAGCCCTACTCGCAGATCTTCAGCGAGTTCGAAGGCAACCTGAACCCATCGCAGGCGCATGGCTCCGGCGACGTCAAGTACCACCTCGGTGCCAGCGGCAACTACATCCAGATGTTCGGTGACAACGACATTGCGGTCTCACTGGTAGCCAACCCGTCGCACCTGGAGGCCGTGGACCCCGTGCTAGAGGGTCTGGTGCGGGCCAAGCAGGATCTGATCGACGGTGTCGACGAGGACGGGTCACCGCGCAACTTCAGTGTGGTGCCGATGATGATGCACGGCGACGCCGCATTCGCCGGTCAGGGCGTGGTGGCCGAGACACTGAACCTGGCGCTGCTGAGGGGGTACCGCACCGGCGGCACCATCCACATCGTCGTCAACAACCAGATCGGCTTCACCACCGCACCGGAAAACTCCCGGTCCACCGAGTACTGCACCGACGTCGCGAAAATGGCCGGCGCACCGATCTTCCACGTCAACGGCGACGACCCGGAGGCGTGCGCGTGGGTGGCACGACTGGCGGTCGACTTCCGGCAGGCGTTCCATAAGGACGTCGTCATCGACATGCTGTGCTACCGCCGTCGCGGTCACAACGAGGGCGATGACCCATCGATGACGAACCCCGCCATGTACCACGTCATCGACACCAAACGCGGTGCCCGGAAGGCCTACACCGAGGCGCTGATCGGCCGCGGCGACATCTCGATGAAAGAAGCCGAGGACGCCCTACGCGATTACCAGGGTCAACTCGAGCAGGTGTTCAACGAAGTCCGCGAACTGGAGAAGCACGAAGTCGAGCCGAGCGAGTCAGTGGAGGCCGCCCAGATGATCCCGCGCGGTATGACTACCGCGGTGGAGAAGTCGATGCTGGCCAGGATCGGCGATGCGCATCTGGCGCCGCCCGAAGGGTTCACCGTGCATTCGCGGGTCCAGCCGGTGATGGAGAAACGCCGCGAAATGGCCTACGAAGGCAAGGTCGACTGGGCCTTCGGCGAACTGCTGGCCCTGGGCTCGTTCCTGGCGGAAGGCAAGCTGATCCGGTTCACCGGTCAGGACACCCGGCGCGGGACGTTCACCCAGCGGCACGCGGTGATCATCGACCCCAATACCGGTGCCGAGTTCACGCCGCTGGATCTGCTGACGGTCAACCCCGACGGCACCCCAACCGGCGGCCGATTCCTGGTTTTCGACTCGCCGCTGTCGGAGTACGCCGCAGTGGGATTCGAGTACGGCTACTCGGTGGGTAATCCCGAGGCGATTGTGTTGTGGGAGGCCCAGTTCGGCGACTTCGTCAACGGCGCACAGTCGATCATCGATGAGTTCATCAGCTCCGGCGAGGCCAAGTGGGGCCAGCTCTCCGATGTGGTGCTGCTGCTGCCGCACGGCCATGAGGGTCAGGGACCTGATCACACCTCTGGACGGATCGAGCGGTTCCTGCAGCTGTGGGCTGAGGGTTCGATGACTATCGCGTTGCCGTCAACCCCGGCGAACTACTTCCACCTATTGCGCAGGCACGGGCTCGACGGGGTGCACCGACCGCTGATCGTCTTCACCCCGAAGTCGATGCTGCGCAACAAAGCGGCCGTCAGCGATATCCGCGACTTCACCGAACAGAAGTTCCGCTCGATCATGGAGGAGCCGACCTACACCGACGGCGACGGCGACCGCACCAAGGTCACCAGAGTGCTGCTGACGAGCGGAAAGATCTACTACGAGTTACAAGCCCGCAAAGAGCATGACAAGCGCGACGACGTCGCGATCATCCGGATCGAACAGCTAGCGCCGCTGCCCAAGCGCCGGTTGGCCGTCACCCTGGATGAGTACCCGAACGCGCACGAGTTCTTCTGGGTGCAGGAGGAGCCGGCGAATCAGGGCGCCTGGCCGACGTTCGGCCTGACCCTGCCGGAGCTCTTGCCCGACAAGCTGACCGGAATCAAGCGGATCTCGAGGCGCGCGATGTCGGCGCCCTCGTCAGGCTCGTCGAAGGTGCACGCGGTCGAGCAGCAGGAGATCCTCGACGAGGCGTTCGGCTAGCCCGAACGCCGGGCTCAGCCGAATAACGGGAGCAGTGGCTTGCCGTTGGTCAGTGTGTCGGTGATGTTGCCGACCGCCTTGGGGCAGAGAAACGAGATCGCCATACCGGTGAACATCGTGGCCGGCCCCAGCGGGCGGCCGATGGCATCGGATACTTTGGCGGCGATATCGGCGGTGTTCTGACCACGATCCGCCAGCAGCGGGCACAGCGACTGACCCAGTTCCACCGCGTCGCCGGGTGCGATATCAGTGATACCGAGACCGTCGAGGGTGGTCAGGAAGTTGTCAATGTTGGCGGTGGTATCGGCGCCGGCGGGCGCGGAGAACACCCCGGCCGCGATCCCGGCGGCCACTACCAGCGAACCGGCACGCGAAAAACGACTGAACTTCATGATGACCACATCGTATTGCGGTCCGCGGGCGTTACGGGCGGGAAACTCCGCTTGCTACCCTGAACCGACTCGACACCCGTCAACAGGGAGTACGCATGCAGGGATTCGCCGGCAAAGTGGCAGTGGTAACCGGAGCGGGCTCGGGCATGGGCGCCGAACTGGCCGTGCAACTCGGGCGGTCCGGGGCATCGGTGGCGATCAGTGACGTCGACACCGAGGGTCTTGCGGTCACCGAAGGCCGGCTCAAGGCAATCGGCGCGCCGGTCAAATCCGATCGCCTCGACGTGGCGGAGCGAGAGTCGTTCCTCGTCTATGCCGACGACGTGAAGAACCACTTCGGGAAGGTCAACCAGGTCTACAACAATGCCGGCATCGCCTACAGCGGCGACATCGAGGTCACCGCGTTCAAGGACATCGAGCGGATCATGGACGTGGACTACTGGGGCGTGGTCAACGGCACCAAGGCGTTCCTGCCGCACCTGATCGCCTCCGGCGACGGACATGTCATCAACACCTCCAGCATTTTCGGGCTGTTCGCGGTGCCGGGTCAGGCCGCCTACAATTCGGCAAAGTTCGCGGTGCGTGGATTCACCGAGGCATTGCGCCAGGAGATGATCCTCGCCGGCCACCCGGTCAAGGTGACCAGCGTTCACCCGGGCGGCGTAAAAACGGCTATCGCCCGCAACTCCACCGCCGCCGAAGGACTCGACGTCGCGTCGATGGCCGAGTGGTTCGACAAGATGGCCCGTACCTCCTCGGAGCGAGCGGCCGAGATCATCCTCGACGGCGTCGCCAAGGGTAAGGCCAAGGTGCTCGTGGGAGCCGACGCCAAGATTCTCGACGCGTTCGTCCGGGTCAGCGGTTCGGGATATCAACGCGTACTGACGACGCTGGCCGCCAGGTTCATGCCGAAGATGCAGTGAGATCTATCCAGGGCTGCAGGGCTCAATGCCCCCGAGTGTTGGTGGGGCTCAGCGCCCCAGAGGGTTGGCGGTTAGCCAGGCCTCAGCCACCGAGCGAGGATCGGCGCCGGCCCTGATCTGACGCAGCATGTCGACCAGAGTTGCGGTGTCGAGCACACCCGCGATCTCATTGATCGACCGCAACTGCATCTGATTCAACTCATTGCGTCGGTACAGCGCGACGACGTTCTGTGCCGGTACCAGAGTCGGCTTGCGATCGACGAGTACGACCACCCCGTCGGGCACGTCGGCGGCGGCAGTGCCGGTCCAGGCCGCCGTGATCGCCCCGGTGCGCAGAGCGTCGAACATCGCAGGCGAGTCCCGGAATTCACGTGGCGTCGGCAGCGTGCAGGCGCCGACTACCGAAGGACGATTGGTGCCGGCGACGGCACCGATGCTCACTCCTGAACAGCGATCCACCAGCGCGGTGAGATCCCGACTGCCCCACGCGGTGGCGGTTGCCGCGCTAACGGCCAGCGCGGCTTTATCCTCGGCGGCTACGGCGTAGTCACCGGTGGCCACACCCTCCGGCAGGGCGCCGGCCATCGCCCGATACACCTGCGCGGCCGAGCGCGCGGCCGAGTCCGGCGCGAAGCGTTCCAGTAGCCGCCCAGTGAATCCGGGCGCGACGCTGACCGACGCGTCGTCGAGCGCGGCTACCGGGTCATCAGAGATTTTCACGGTAGCGACCGTCCCGTAATAGCGCAGACCGGCGGCATAGATCTCGGCCAGCAGGGTTGTCTCGGGATCGGCGGACGTGCCGACGGTCAGCGCGGGCGCTGGCGGCGGCGCACCACAGCCGACGAGCGCCACCGCAACAATGAGCACGAGCAGCCAGCGGATCACGGTCGTCCGCGCCGCCAGATCGATCACTCCTCGACGGCGGCGGCCACCGCGGCGGCCACCGCGGGACCGACTCGCGGATCCAATGGGCTGGGCACAATGTGGTCGACTGCCAGATCGTCGCCGACAACAGAGAAAATCGCTTCTGCAGCAGCGACTTTCATCTTCTCGGTGATCCGGCGTGCACCCGCATCCAGTGCCCCTCGGAACACCCCGGGAAAGGCCAGCACGTTGTTGATCTGGTTGGGAAAGTCACTGCGACCGGTGGCGACGACCGCGGCGTACCGCTTGGCGACATCCGGGTCGATTTCCGGGTCCGGGTTCGACAATGCGAACACCACTCCGCGGGGCGCCATCGTGGCGAGCAGTTCTTCGCTCACCTTGCCGGCCGACACCCCGAGAAATACGTCTGCCCCGACGAGCGCCTCGGCCACGCCCCCGGTGCGGCCCTCCGGGTTGGTCCGGGTCGCCAGCTCGGCTTTGAACGGGTTGAGGTCGCTGCGGCCGGTGTGAACGATGCCCTTCGAGTCCAGCACCGTGACGTCCTTCAGTCCCCTGGCCATCACGATGTTGGCGCAGGCCACCCCGGCGGCGCCTGCGCCGGAGACGACCATCTTCAACGTGCTGATATCCCGCCCGAGAACAGCTGTCGCGCCCAGCAGAGCCGCCAACACCACGATCGCCGTTCCGTGCTGATCGTCGTGCATCACCGGGCAGTCCAGCGCATCGATCACCCGGCGCTCAATCTCGAAACACCGCGGCGCGGAGATGTCCTCGAGTGCGACCGCACCGAAACTCGGCCGCAGCCGCACCAGTGTTTCAACGATCTCGTCGGGATCTTTGGTGTTCAGGACGATCGGGATGGAGTCCAGGCCGCCGTATGCCTTGAACAACGCGCTTTTGCCCTCCATCACCGGCAGCGCCGCCGCCGCACCGATGTCACCGAGGCCGAGCACGGCGCTGCCATCGCTGACCACGGCCACCAGTCGATGCGCCCAGGTGTAGCGGGCGGCCAGGGTGTGGTCGGCGGCGATCGCGCGGCAAACCTGGGCCACACCCGGGGTGTAGGCGATCGACAGTGCCCGCTGGGTGTCCAGCGGCGCTTTCAACTCCACCGACAACTTTCCGCCCAGGTGCGCCTCGAAGATCTCCTTGTCTTCGAGGATGATCCGGGGGCTTTGCATGGCGGAGCCTTTCACCGTTTCCGGTCGAACGTGACTGAGCGTGCTGCGGTCAGATCAGGCCGAGTTTGGTGACCGCGTCGCGCTCATCGGCCAACTCGGCGGTCGACGCGTCGATGCGGCCACGGGAGAACTCGTCGATGGTCAGGCCTTCGACGATCGTCCAATCGCCGTTGCGGGTGGTTACCGGGAACGACGAGATCAGTCCCTCCGGCACTCCGTAGGAGCCGTCGGAGGCGACCGCCATCGAAACCCAGTCGCCCTCGCTGGTGCCGAGCAACCAATCCCGGGCGGCGTCGATGGTCGCCGACGCAGCCGATGCGGCCGAGGACGCACCACGGGCTTCGATGATGGCCGCACCGCGCTTGGCGACGGTCGGGATGAAGTAGTCCTCGATCCACGCTTGGTCGTTGACCACCTTGGCCGCGTTCTTGCCGTCGATCTCGGCATGAAACAGGTCGGGGTACTGGGTGGCCGAGTGGTTACCCCAGATTGTCATTTTCTTCACGTCGGTGACCGCCGCGCCGGTCTTGCGGGCCAGTTGCGAGATCGCCCGGTTGTGGTCGAGGCGGGTCAGTGCGGTGAACCGCTCGCGCGGGATGGCCGGCGCATTCGTCATGGCGATCAGCGCATTGGTGTTGGCCGGGTTGCCCGTGACGCCGATGCGGATATCGTCCGCGGCGACCTCGCCCAGCGCCCTACCCTGTGCGGTGAAGATCGCACCATTGGCCTCGAGCAGATCGCCGCGTTCCATGCCCGGGCCGCGCGGACGAGCTCCCACCAGCAGTGCCAGGTTCACGCCGTCGAAGATCTTGGTCGGGTCGGCGCCGATCTCGACGCCCGCCAGCGACGGGAACGCACAGTCGTCGAGCTCCATGACCACACCCTCGAGCGCCTTGAGGGCAGGCTCGATCTCAAGAAGTCGCAGCTCAATTGGCCGGTCGGCGCCGAGTAGCGAGCCACTCGCCAGCCGGAACAGCAGGCTGTAACCGATCTGGCCGGCAGCGCCGGTGACAGCGACTTTGAAGGGTTTGGTGGGCACGGGAGGTACTCCTTGTCGGGGACGCGCATTGTCGAGGGCGTAAGGCTGGCGCCCAAAATCTAGCGCACGGACGCCAGCCGGAGACCTCCGGTCTCATACCTGCGGCCACGGGTGGCCGCAGGGGGGTCGAAGCGGCAACCTCGACCAAGTACCATCGACAACCATCAGAATCCGGACCCTGATAGTGGCGGGGAGGTAGTGCCATGGTGCAGTTCAAAGGCCGTCCGCCGATACTGCTGGACGTGAACCTCATTCATAATCCCGAAGTTGACCCCCAGCAGATACCTGTACCGGTATCGGAGGCGGTGGTCGACTGCGCGGTGTACTGCGAGGGCGAGAGGCTGCCCGGCAAGTACACCCACGCCGCGGCACTGGCGAAAGTGCACGAGCTGGAGCAGAGCGGCCGGCAGGCCTTCGTCTGGATCGGCCTGCACAAACCAGACGATCAACAAATGCAATCCGTCGCGGAGGTTTTTGGACTTCACCCACTGTCAGTTGAGGATGCGGTACACGCGCATCAGCGGCCCAAGATCGAGCGCTACGACGACATCCTTTTCCTGGTTGTCAAGACCGTGAAGTATGTGCCGCACGAGTCGGTAGCGCTGGCCCGCGAGATCGTCGAGACCGGCGAGATCATGGTTTTCGTCGGACCCGATTTCGTCATCACGGTCCGCCACGGTGACCACACCGGGCTTGCCGGCGTCCGCAGGCACCTCGAAGCGCAGCCAAGTCAACTGGCATTGGGGCCGTCGGCGGTGATGCATGCGATCGCCGATCACGTCGTCGACACCTATCGTTGCGTAAGCGAAGCGATGGAGGCCGATATCGACGCGATGGAGGAGGACACCTTCTCACCGAACCGCAGGACCGAGATCGAGCCCATCTACCTGCTCAAGCGCGAGGTGGTGGAATTGCGGCGCGCGGTCTGGCCACTCACCGATGCGCTGGCGCGAATGCAGACCGACTACCAGGACCTGTTGCCCAAAGAGATCCGGCGTTATATGCGAGACGTGGCGGATCATCAGACCTTCGCTGCTGATCTCATCGCCAGCCATGACGAGATGCTGTCGTCATTGGTGCATGCGGCTCTGGCCCGAGTCGAACTGCAGCAGAACCTGGATATGCGCAAGATCACCGCCTGGGTGGCGATCGCCGCTGTGCCGACCATGATCGCCGGTATCTATGGGATGAACTTTGAGGACATGCCGGAGTTAGCGTGGCGGTGGGGATATCCCGCGGTTCTACTGCTGATGGTGACGGTGTGCGGAACCATGTACTTCACCTTCCGGCGCAATCACTGGCTGTAGATCGGGTAGTCCGGCGCTAGCCCGGCGACGATGCGGGCCGGCGCGGGTCGAGAACATCGACACGATCGTCGACCCAGGCCTGACGCATAGCCTCGGCCCCTTTGAGTCGCACCCACGCCCCCTCGGCCTGGGTGACCGGCACCGCGGACAGGAACTGCACCGGGTCCCGCGGGGGTTCCGTGAGCATGTCGGGAATGTCGGATACACCCAGCAATAGTGCCGTGAACGGTGCCTCGGTCCACAGCGGTCCAGACAAATCCACCAGTGCGCCCGCACTCAGCACCACGCCCTCGACCGCGGGGGTCGCTGCCACCACGGCCAGGCTGCGTGCCAGCCCGTTTGCCGAGCCACCCGCGCGAAGACTCAACACGATCTCGGCCCGCGGACCACGAATCGGATCGGCTAGTGCCGCGGAGGCATCGGTCATCGGGTAGCGCGAACAGCCCAGGGAGACATAGTGGAATACGCCTTCCAGACCGGCACGTTGGTCGGGTCCGAAGCGCAGCACATCGATGCGCTCCACGCCCAGAAAGGTAACGCCGGCGATATCGGGTGCTTCGTCGATCCCCAATGCGGCGAAGTGAGCGCGCAGATATTCGCTCACCTCGGCCAATGGCTGGCTCACGCGGTGAGGTTCACCCCGGTCTGCACGTCGAAGATATGCAATTTAGACGTATCGAGTGCCAACTCCACGGTCTGGCCGGTCGCGGCTTTCGATTCAGCAGAAACCCTTGCTACAAAACGGTTTTCGCCCATGCTCGACTCAGCGGCCAGCTCCGTCAACTGAGCCGATCGGGCTGCAGCGCCCGAAGTTGAGAAATAGACGTACTTATCGGCGCCAAGCGATTCCACAAGATCGGCCTTCACCCCGAACGTCAGGGCACGGCCACGCTCGTGTGCATCGATTAGGGCGGCGTCCTCGAAGTGCTCGGGCCGAACCCCCACGATCACATCGGTGATCCCGGTATTGCGGGCCAGTGCGCTGCGGACGGTGTCACCGAGCAACACCTGGCCCATCGGCAGACGCAACCCGGCCTCGGTCAGTGCAGCTGGGAAAAAGTTCATCGCCGGCGAACCGATGAACCCGGCGACGAACAGATTCGCCGGATGGTTGTAGAGGTCATCAGGTGTGCCGATCTGCTGGGCCTCACCGGCCCGCAGCACCACGACCCGGTCCCCGAGTGTCATCGCTTCGGTCTGATCGTGGGTGACGTAGACCGTCGTGGTACCGAGCCGGTTCTGCAAACGGGCGATCTCACCCCGCATCTGTACCCGCAGCTTGGCATCGAGGTTGCTCAGCGGCTCATCCATCAGGAATGCCTTGGGCTTACGAACGATCGCACGACCCATCGCCACCCGCTGCCGCTGACCGCCGGAGAGCTGGGAAGGTTTGCGGTCCAGCAGTTCGGTGAGATCGAGAACTTTGGCGGTCTCCTCCACCTTGGCAGCGATCTCAGCCTTGCTGAGCTTCGCAAGCGTCAGCGGGAAGGCGATGTTCTGACGCACGGTCATATGCGGGTATAGCGCATACGACTGGAACACCATCGCGATGTCACGGTCACGGGGCGCCTTCTCGTTGACCCGCTGCCCGCCGATGCGTAACTCGCCTTCAGTGATGTCCTCAAGTCCGGCGATCATGTTCAGGGTCGTCGACTTTCCGCAACCCGACGGTCCGACGAGGATGAGGAACTCACCGTCGGCAATGGTGAGGCTGAGGTCGCGCACTGGTGTGGCGCCGTCGGGGTACTGCTTGCTGACGTGGTCCAGAACGATTTCAGCCATCGACTACCCCTTCACCGCGCCGGAGGTCAGCCCGGCGACAATCCTTCGTTGGAAAATCAGAACAAACACGATGATCGGGATCGTGATGACCATCGCGCCGGCGGCGATCGAACCGGTCGGCTCCTCGAACTGCGAGCTTCCGGTGAAGTTTGCGATGGCGACGGGCGCGGTAATGGCCGCTTTTGTCGCGGTCAACGACAGCGCAAGCAGTAGGTCGTTCCAGGCGAAGATGAACACCAGGATCGCCGCGGTGACGATGCCCGGCGCGGCCAGTGGTGCGATCACCCGGCGGAATGCCTGCGCCGGTGTGGCGCCGTCCATCTTGGCGGCCTTCTCCAGATCCCGGGGGATCTCCCGGAAGAAGGCCGACAACGTGTAGATGGCCAGCGGCAGCGCGAAGGTGATGTACGGGATGATCAGACCCGGCCAGGTGTCGAACAACCCCAGTTTTCGCTCGATGTTGAACAGCGGTGTGACAAGGGAAATCTGCGGGAACATCGCGATCAACAGAGCCGCGCCGACGAGCACCGGCTTGCCGGGGAAGTCCAGTCGCGCCACCGCATAGGCCGCCATACCGCCGATCACCACCGCGATGAGCGTGGTGATCAGTCCGATGCCGATGGAATTGATCAGCGCCGAGCTGAAGACGTCACCTTTGAAGATGCCCTTGTAGTTGTCGAAGGTGATTGACGACGGAATCAGCCTGCCGTCCTTGACTAATGAGGTGGGTTTGAGCGACAGGCTCAGAATCCACAGCACCGGAACCAATGCGTAGATGATCACCAGTGTATTGATGACAGCCCAGCCGGTGGCACGTCGCGGACTAACCCGTTGCGCCATCTCAGCGCACCTCGCCGTCAGTTCCGGGCGCTGCGGCGCCGAAAAGTTTGATGTAGATGACCGCGATGATGGCGACCGCGACGAATACCAGGACGCTGATAGCCGAACCCAGGCCGATGTTGAAGGCCTTGAACAGGTTGTCGTAACCCAGGATCGACACCGAAGCCGTGTCGTTGGCGCCACCGGTCAACACATAGATATTGTCGAAGATCCGGAAGGCGTCAAGCGTGCGGAACAGCAACGCAACCAGGATGGCGGGTTTGATCAGAGGGATGATCACCCGGATCAGCCGCGTCCACGCCCCGGCGCCATCGACTTCGGCGGCCTTGAGAAGGTCGTCAGGCACCAGCGCCAGCCCGGCCAGCAGCAGCAGGGCCATGAACGGTGTGGTCTTCCAGACCTCGGCCCCAATGATCACCGCCAGCGAGGGAATCTGCTGGGTCAGCGGCGCACTTCCGTCTGGCAGCAGGTTGGCCAGGTAGCCGGTGCCCGGTGTCCAGGCGTAGTACCAGCTGTATGACGCGGCGACGGTGACGATGCCGTACGGAATGAGGATTGCCGTTCTCACCACACCCCGGCCGAAGATCGTGCGGTGCATGACCAACGCGAGAGCAAGGCCGAGGACGAACTCGATCGCCACGGAGATGACCGTGATGGCCAGGGTGATGAAAAATGCTGTCCACCAATACTTGTCCGTGAGGATGGTCTGATAGTTAGCCAAGCCGACGAACTTGTTGTCGGCAGGACTGGCCAGGTTGTAGCGCTGCAGGCTCAGCCAGATGGCGTACCCGATCGGATAGGCCGTCACCGCGAGCATCAGGATGACCGCCGGGGTGATCAGCAGATAGGCCAGGCGCCGCTGCGAACGGCGATCGTCGGTGCCGACGGCAGGCGCGGTCACGGGATCAGCCCTTTGCCGTCGATGGCCTTCTGAACTTGGACGGCGAGCTCGTCGGCGGTCGTCTCCGGCTCGATCGAGGTGATCGGCGCCAGGGTCGCCGAGATGCGTGAGGACATCGCCTGATAGTTCGGGGTCGCCGGCCGGACTGCGGCGGTGATCAGCTGATCGCGGATGATCGCGTACTGCGGGTACTTCTTCTGGAAGTCGGGGTCGGAGTACAGCGACGCCCGCACCGCCGGCAGACCGCCGTCAATCGAGGTGTAGCGCTGATTGCTCTCACTGCGGATGCAGCGGATCGCCTCGAAGGCCTCGGCTGGGTGCCGCGTGGTGCTGGCCACCGCGAAGTTGAGACCACCGAGGGTGACACGAGCTGGCTGCCCGGGCGTCACGCCCGGGTACGGCGCGAAGTCGAACACCTCCTTGCTCGCGTCGAGCGCAAGTGCGAACTGCTCGTCGGTAGGCGCGAAGGTGCCCGCGTCATTGATACTGCCGGCAAGCTCCGGCTTGTCGGCCAGTGGCAGAAACGGGACACCGCCCTTGGTGGCGTTCTCCAGCATGGAGGCGAAGACGAACGGCCAATTGACCTCGAGTGCGGCGTTGCCAGCCTCGAGGGCCAACCGCGCGGTGCCTTCGTCGGTCGCAGTGACAGACGGGTCGGCACCGGGCGCAGTCGCCACCGACTTGATGATCTGCAGCGCCCGCACGGTGGCGGCACGGTGTTCAGGAGTGTCGACCAGGGTGACGGTCTTACCGTCCTCGGACAGCACCCGACCGCCGGCGCTCTCCAGCAGCGTGTTGAACCAGACTACGAGGCCCTCGTATTGCTTGGCCTGCACCGCAATCCAGCTGGGTTTCCCCTCGGCGTGCAGCCGGTCAGCATCAGCGAGCATCTGGTCCCAGGTGGGAGGTGGGGGAGCCACCAGATCCGGTCGGTACCACAGCAATTGGGTGTTGGTGGTGATCGGTGCGGCGAACAGCTTGCCCCGCCACTTGGCGGTCTCGAGCGGGCCGGGCAAGGTGTCGTCGGCGGCATCGGCCTCGGCCATTCCGGCGGGATCGGCCGACAGTGGCAGCGCCCAACCCGCTTCGGCGAACTCCGCGGTCCAGACCACGTCGAGGGCCATCACATCCAGAGTGCGGTCGTTACCGGTGACTCGGCGTGCCAGCTGAAGCCGTTGGTCATCAGCACCCTTAGGAAGGCTGAACTGTTCGATCCGGAATCGCCCGCCGAGTTCCGAATTGCAGCGATCGGCCACCGCAGTGAACGTCGCGGCGTCGCCCGCTGCCGTATAGAGGCTCACAACCCGACCGTCACCGCCGGAATCACACGCCGACACCGCCGAGGCTGCGGTGAGCGAAGCCAGCACGACGGCGGTCGCGCGCCTGGCGCGGGTGCCAACGATCCTCACGACATCCGCCTCTCGCCGTTCATCTGAGTATCGGGAGTCACTGTAACCGGGAAACCGGTTGTCAACGGCTATAACCTCAAGCGCGACAGCATGTCCCGTGCCCGCTCGGCGTTCTGTGGATCGCACAGCACGTCGTAACGCCCGGCGACCAGCTGCATGGTAGAGCTGAAATCCCTTGTGCCCTTTGCCATCGCATACGGAATCGAGGAGGTGATCAGCCCGAAGACCACCCCCGTGACGACACCGATTGCCAGCGATTGCCCCGGGTTTCCGAAAAAGCCCAACACGAGGCCGATGAAGACGCCCAGCCAGGCGCCGCTGAGCATGCCACCGCCGATGACCTTGCCCCAGGTGAGCCGCCCCGTCACCCGCTCGACCTGCATCAGATCAACGCCGACGATGGTCACCTGCTGCACCGGAAACTGATTGTCGGACAGATAGTCGACGGCCTTCTGGGCCTCGGCGTAGGTCGGATACGAGCCCACCGGCCAGCCTTTCGGCGGTGTCGGCAAACCAAGCGGGCCCCGGCGCGACGACCCCGGAGTGCCACCGGGAACCGCACCTGGATTCTGCGCGGGTTGGAAGGGACTGGTCATTGTTGTGGTTCTCCTCCGTCCATCAGCGCCGCCCTGACCTGCAGCACATACGCTAAGTTAAATAGCATGACAGCTGGCAGCGGTAACCCCGGCGAAAAGTCGCAGAACGAGGGCCAGCAACCGCCCTCAGGTGGCTACGAACCGCCGCCCATCGAACAGACTCCCGCCTACGGCGGGTACCCGCCTCCCCCGCCACCTCCGGCTTACGGCGGCTACCCGCCGTACGGCCCGCCCCCGGGAGCCGACCCGTACCAGCCCATCGGCTACGCACCGCCCCCGGAGTACGGCGCGCCCTATCCGACGGGGTACGGATATCCGGCTCAGCAGGCCGGCACCAACTCGCTGGCCATCTTTTCGCTGGTGGCCTCGGTGGTGGGCCTGCTGTGCGGGGTCGGGTCGATCGTCGGCATCGTGCTGGGCTCGATCGCGATCAGCCAGATCAAGAAGACCCGTCAGGGCGGTTATGGTCTGGCGGTTGCCGGGATCGTTGTCGGCGTTGCGTCACTGGTGATCAGCATCGTCTGGATGACTAACGCCTTCAATTGACGCCTAGGCCGGAGGTGCGAACGGCGCCGCCTGCCGCGTCATTCCGGCGGCGCGACCCTTGCCCACCACCACCAGTGCCATCTTCCGACTGGCCTCGTCGATCATCTCATCGCCGAGCATCACCGCGCCGCGCGCACCACCGGCCTTCGAGGTGTGCCAGCCGTAGGCCTCGAGGATGAGCTCAGCGTGGTCGTACTCCTGCTGCGCGGGGGAGAAAATCTCGTTGCCTGCCGCAATCTGGTCGGGATGCAGCACCCACTTGCCGTCGTAGCCCAGGGCGGCGGACCGGCCCGCCACCCTGCGGAACGCCTCGATATCGCGCACCTTCAGATAGGGGCCGTCGATCGCGGCGACACCGTGCGCACGCGCAGCGATGAGAATGGTCATCAATACATGGTGGTAGGCGTCGCCGACGTCGTAGCCCTCCGGTTGCTCACCCACCACCAGGGTGCGCATGTTCAGGTTGGCCATCAGATCGGCCGGTCCAAGCACCAATGCCTGCACTCGCGGCGCCCCGGCGATGGCGTCGATGTTCCTCAGCCCCCTAGCATCTTCGATCTGGGCATCGATTCCGATCCGGCCCACTTCCAACCCGTGGCTGCGCTCAAGTTGGGTGAGCAATAGATCCAGCGCTTGCACGTGGTACGCCTCGGTCACCTTGGGCAGCACGATGACATCGAGGTGCGCACCTGCCGTCGACACCACATCGATCACATCGGTGTGCGTCCACGGCGTTGTCCAGTCATTGACCCGAACTCCACGCAATTGGCCTGCCCACCCGGGCCCCGCCAGCGCCGCCGCGACCTGTGTCCGAGCCTGCGCCTTGGCATCCGGTGCCACCGCGTCTTCCAGATCGAGGAACACCTCGTCGGCGGGCAGGCTTTTGGCCTTCTCGATCATCTTGGGATTGCTGCCCGGCACCGATAAACAGGTCCTGCGCGGCCGATAGCCAGGCCGATCGGAATTGTCCACGCACCGACTCCTACCCTTTGTAGTCATGGCGTCGGTCAACAGGGTATACGCGGCACGGCTGGCGGGTATGGCCGTACTGGGTCCCGACGGCGAGTCCCTGGGCCGCGTGCGGGATGTGGTGATCAGCATCAGTATCGTGCGCCAGCAACCACGCGTACTTGGACTTGTCGTTGAAATGACAAGCCGTAGAAGTATTTTCGTCCCGATGCTGCGATTGACGGCAATCGAGCCGAATGCTGTCACGCTCAACACAGCAAACCTCTCGCTGCGCCGATTCGCCCAGCATCCGGGAGAGGTTCTGGTGCTGGGGCAGGTGCTGGACACCCGGGTGAGGGTCACCGACCCCGATCAGGAGCAGCTCGCCGATATCGACGTCATCGTCATCGACCTGGGGATCGAACAGAGCCGGACCCGGGACTGGATGGTCACCAGGGTCGCGGTGCGCAGCCAGCGTCGGCTGGGACGGCGCTCAACAGTCACGGTCGTGGAGTGGCAGAACGTACAGGGGCTCACTCCGTCAGGACTGGCGATGCCCGGCCAGGGCGTGGCCCAGCTGCTGCACCAGTTCGAGGGTCGGCGTCCGGTCGAGGTAGCCGATGCGCTGCGCGATCTGCCCGCCAAACGCCGCATCGAGGTGATCGAAGCGCTCGACGACGAACGGCTGGCCGACATCCTCCAGGAGTTGCCCGAAGACGACCAGACCGAGCTACTGATGGGTTTGGACACTGAGCGGGCCGCCGATGTGCTTGAGGCGATGGATCCCGACGACGCCGCCGACCTGCTCGGTGTGCTGAATCCGACGGAAGCCGAAGCTTTGCTGCGCCGGATGGATCCGGAGGACTCCGAGCCGGTGCGCCGCCTGCTGAGCCACTCCCCCTACACCGCCGGCGGCATGATGACCTCCGAACCGGTGGTGCTCGCGCCGGACACCACGGTCGCCGAGGCCCTGGCCCGGGTGCGCGATCCCGACCTGACCCCGGCGCTGGCATCACTGGTCTTCGTCGTGCGTCCCCCGACCGCGACGCCCACCGGCCGCTACCTGGGCTGTGTGCATCTGCAGGCACTGCTGAGGGAACCGCCGGCGAACCTGGTCAGCGGCATTCTCGACCCCGACCTACCCCCGTTGCGTCCGGACTCCCCACTCGGATCGGTCACCCGGCACCTCGCCGCCTACAACCTCGTCTGCGGCGCAGTCGTCGACGAGTCCAATCATCTGCTGGGTGCAGTCACCGTCGACGACGTCCTCGACCATCTGCTGCCGGATGACTGGCGGGAGAGTTTCGAGGAGGACGAAGCGAACGTGATCGCGAGACAAACGCCGTGAGCGATCCGCGCCAGCGACTGGACACCCCGCGCACGTCCCGCCGACCCTCCCTGAATTTCGACCAGGAGGCGGTGGGCCGGTACAGCGAGGCGATCGCACGGTTCCTCGGCACCGGTCGCTACCTGCTGTGGCAGACCGTCCTGGTGATCGTGTGGATCACCCTGAACCTGTTCGCGGTAGGCCTGCGCTGGGATCCCTACCCGTTCATCCTGCTGAACCTGGCCTTCTCCACGCAGGCCGCCTACGCCGCACCGCTGATCCTGCTGGCGCAGAACCGCCAGGAGAACCGCGACAAAGTCGCCCTCGACGAAGACCGCCGCCGCGCCCAGCAAACCAAGGCCGACACCGAGTTCCTGGCCCGCGAACTGGCCGCTTTGCGATTAGCGATCGGCGAAGTCGCCACCCGTGACTATCTGCGCCGCGAAATCGATGAGATCCGGGAACTTCTTGAGCCCCTGCAACCGGCCAAGAAGGAGCCCGGCAAACACGAACCCTCGGAGCGGCGCGGGAAAAGGCCCCCGGATGCCAAGCTGCCATAGCGGGCCACAGGCGTCACATCCTTATGTATGGTGTCTTGGTTCACAAGATCGGTTCGGGTACCTGTTGAGGATGGATGCGTGGGGATGAAGCGCCGGGCGGGCCGGGTGGTGCGTACGCCAGCCTTCGGTATCGCCGTGCTGACGCCCCTGATGCTGGCCGGTGCCGTTGCAGCGTCTCCCGGCTACGCCGGCGTCCCGTTGAACAGCAGCGATGTCGCGCCACTGGCCGCGGTGACGTCTCCCGCGCCAGAATCGCACGGCATCACGGTGGTCGCGATGGCCAAACCGCCGGCCGACTTCCGGTTCGCAGCAACCACCGGCTACTCGCCCCCACCTCCGGCCGCGGTCGTCAACGCCGTGGGCGGCATGAGGATTCCCGGCATGGCGCTGGCGGCCTACCGTAAAGCGGAGCAGACCATGGCAACCGCAGACCCCGGATGCGGAGTGAGTTGGAACCTGCTGGCCGGAATCGGTCGCATCGAGTCATCCCATGCCAACGGCGGCGCCACCGATGCGCGCGGCACGGCGGTGCGGCCCATTTATGGACCGGCGCTGGACGGCACGCTGCCCGGCAACGAGGTCATCGTGCAGAACAGCATGGGTGGTCGCGCCACCTACGCCAGGGCTATGGGCCCCATGCAGTTCCTGCCTGGAACCTGGTCGCGGTACGCCTCCGACGGCGACGGTGACGGCAGGGCCGACCCACAGAACCTGTTCGACGCCACCCTGTCAGCTGCCCGCTACCTGTGCAGCGGGGGCCTGAACCTGCGCAACCAGGCGCAGGTGTTGACCGCGATTCTGCGGTACAACAACTCGATGCCGTATGCGCAGAACGTGCTGGGCTGGGCCGCCGCGTATGCGACCGGCGTGGCGCCGGTCGACCTGCCGGTGATTACCGGCCCAATCCCGGCCCTCGGAGATGCTCATCTCGAGAACCCGGAGGGCCTGGGTCCCGGCATGGCGGGCGACCTGTTGTCGCAACTGCCGTTGTTCAACCTCGGCAGCAGCGACATGGCCGGCCAGATGAGCGTGCCCGGACCGATTGGCGGTGCGGGCGCAAGCGTTTTACCCGAGCATGGTTGCCAGGTGATCTGCATGGCCTCGCAGCTACCACCGGTGGCTGAGCCGCCCTCGGACCTGCCGCCCTGGATGATGCCCATGGCGCCGGCGCCCTGGATGACACCACCGATGGTGAATGCGCCCATGGATACCGCGCCGTGGCCGGGTTCATCACCGGCACCGGCCGCACCATGGCTTGATCTGGCGCCCGAGGACGCACCCGAACCTGAGCCCGGCGTGGTGGCTGAGCCACCGCCGCCTATGCCGCAGGGCTACGGCGCGTTGCCGGGTCCGGCCTGACTCACGCATACCTCCGTGGGGGAGTCACTCCCCCACATCTACACTCAGCGACGATGACCGAACACAGCAGCGATCGGGAGAAGGCGGTCCGCGTCGCACTGGCAGGCGTCATCGATCCCGAGCTCCGGCGGCCGATCACCGAACTCAACATGGTCAAGAGCGTCACGGTCGACGACAACGGCGCCGTCCACGTCGAGATCTACCTGACCACCGGGGCCTGCCCCAAAAAAACCGAGATCGTTGAGATGGTCACGACGGCCGTCGCCGACGTCCCCGGCACCGGTGCGATCACGGTCAACCTGGACGTGATGAGCGATGACCAACGCACGGCACTGCGCAAGCAGTTGCGCGGCGATCAGGGACTCTCGGCCGAATCGGTGATCCCGTTCGCTCAGCCCGGTTCGCTGACCCGGGTTTACGCCGTGGCATCCGGCAAGGGCGGAGTCGGAAAGTCAAGCGTTACAGTTAATCTCGCGTCAGCTATGGCGGCCCGCGGATTGTCGGTAGGTCTGCTCGACGCTGATATCTACGGCCACTCGGTGCCTCGAATGATGGGGACAAGCGACCGGCCCACCCAGGTCGAATCGATGATCCTCCCCCCCATCGCCCACGATGTGAAGGTCATCTCGATAGCGCAGTTCACCCAGGGCAATGCTCCAGTGGCATGGCGCGGGCCGATGCTGCACCGGGCGTTGCAACAGTTCCTCGCCGACGTGTACTGGGGCGATCTCGACGTGCTGCTGTTGGATCTGCCGCCCGGAACCGGTGATGTGGCCATCTCGGTGGCCCAGCTGCTCCCGAGTGCGGAGATACTGGTGGTGACCACCCCTCAGGCCGCTGCCGCAGAAGTTGCCGAGCGCGCCGGCGCCATCGCACTGCAGACCCGGCAGCGCATTGTCGGGGTGGTGGAGAACATGGCCGGGCTGCTGATGCCCGACGGCACCACCTGGGAGATTTTCGGTGCAGGCGGAGGCCGTCAGGTGGCTGAACGGCTGTCGCTGGCGGTCGGGGCCGACGTGCCGCTCCTCGGCCAGGTGCCGCTGGATCCGGCCCTCGTGGCAGCGGGTGATTCCGGTGTGCCGCTGGTGTTGTCGGCGCCGGAATCGGCAGCGGGCACAGAGTTGCGTCGCATCGCCGACACGCTGATGGCACGCAAGCGCGGACTGGCCGGAATGTCACTGGGACTGGACCCCGCGGGGCGCTGACCGCGGGTCACGTTGCATCCCCCGACCCCGAAGGGGTCACGTTGCATCCCCCGACCCCGAAGGGGTCACGTTGCATCCCCCGACCCCGAAGGGGTCACGTTGCATCCACATCGAATGGCGCCGGCCCAGTCGGCGGCTCTGATACTTGCGCAGACGGCATCGTCGCGCTCTGTGGCTTGGCCGACGGGGTGTCGAACTCGCCGGTGAGCCAGGAGTCATCACCGTCGAGCAGGTGCTTGGTCAACGCTGCCCGCGGGGTCATACCGCGAAGCTTCTGCAACTCGCTCAGCGGTTGGCGAAGATCATCGAACTCGGGTCCGAGTTCCTCGCGCAACTGACTGGTGGCGCCGCTGAGGTACTCGCGCGCCTGGCGAATCGCCCCCGTGGTCCACCGGATCGCGCCGGGTAGCCGTTCCGGCCCCAGTACCACCAGGCCGACCACGACCAGCAGGATCATCTCCCCCCACCCGACGTTGGCGAACACCGCGTCAGTTGTCCGGCGTCGGATTCACCGTCAGGACCACCTTGCGACCCTCGCGCATGACCTCGATCGGGGCGTCCTGCCCGATCTTGAGTTGCCGGACTGCCACGACGAACTCGTCGGCATCGGCGACCTGACGGTTGCCGACCTTGACAACAACGTCGTTTTCCTTGATGCCGGCCTTATCCGCGGCTCCACCGGCCTTCACGTTCGCCACCTGGGCGCCGGAGGCGAGGTCATTGCTCACCGAACGGGCCGATAGACCAAGCGTCGGATGCGAGACCTTGCCGTCCTTGATGAGGGTCTCGACCGTGGCTTTGACTTCGTTGACCGGGATAGCAAAGCCGAGTCCACTTGCACTGTCGGACAACGACTTTCCGGCGGTGTTGATTCCGATGACTTCAGAATTCATATCGATCAGCGGGCCGCCGGAGTTACCGTGGTTGATGGAGGCGTCGGTCTGAATCGCGTCGATGACGGTGTCGGTGTCCGACCCTTCGCCCGACAGCGGCACCGGTCGGTTCAGCGCACTGATGATGCCGCTGGTGACGGTGCTGCGCAGACCCAACGGGGCGCCGGCGGCGATCACTTCTTCACCCACCCGCAGCTTGTCGGAGTCACCGAACTTCGCAACTGTGAGGTTATCGACGTTGTCGACCTTCAGCACGGCCAGATCTGTTTTCGGGTCGCGTCCGACGAGATTCGCCGGCACTTCCTTGCCGTCGTTGAAGACCACCGTGAGCTTGAACTTGCTCGGACTCGCTGCCGCCTCGGAAATGACGTGGTTGTTGGTGACGACGTAGCCGCGGCCATCAACGACCACTCCCGAGCCCTGCGCGCCCGATTCGTCGCTCTTGGCCTCGATAGTGACCACCGAGTCGGCCACCGAAGCGGCGACCTGTGCAAAACGGCCGGCGGGCACCTCGCCGCCGTCGGAGGTCGAGAGCGTGACCTTGGATGTGGTGAACGCCTCGACCACCTCCGCCGTCTTGCGCCCGACCCAGCCGCCCGCGACACCGATCAGCAATGCCATGATGCCCAGAACCGCCAAGGCCGTGTACGACACCCGGCCGCCGAACAACACGTCGCGCACGCCGAGCTTGCCGATCGATGCCCCCGGTGCGGTCTGCACCGGCTTGTCGAATGCCGGGGTCCCCAGCGCCGCCGCGGCGGCCGGGTCACGCCACGGATCGTCCGGCTCTGGACTGACGTCAGTCGCCGCGGCGAGCGCCCCGGCGTCGGCCGGATGCCGTTGCAGCGACTCTCCACCCGGATACGGGCGGCTGAAGGCCTCCTGAAGCACCGGATCGGACTTCTTCGCCGTGGCTGTGAACTCATCCGAGCCCTGGTACTTGGCCGGCCGCAGCTCCTCGGCGACGAAGGAACCGTCGACGCCGCGCGGGCGGCCGAATGTCCGGGTGGCGGCGGGATCAACTGGCGGTCGCGAGACGGGACGGGGCGCCAGGCGGGGGGCGCCGCCGGAGCTGTCCTTAGTGGGGCTCACATCAACCTCTATTCGGGCGGTCAGGAGAAGACACGTGACGGCCAGGGCATCGCGCTGGTGTCGGGTTTCACCCTACCGGCGCTTACGCCGGCCACGCGTGTTGTCCTCGCCCAACTGCTCGGTCAGGCTGGGCGGCGCGGGCGTCGTCTCATCAGGCGTGGACTGCGGGATCTGGGAGAGCAAGCCCATCAGGGTGCTCGGCATACTGACCGGCCGGGAGTCCCGCAGCGCTGTGCGGGCTTGCCCCTGTGCCTCGACCTCTGCGGCGCATTGCTGGCACAACGAAAGGTGATGCCCGGCACGCAGGTGGGCCTTCATCCGCAGTTCTCCGTCCACGTAGGCGGCGATCGCCTCGGTGGACAGGTGCTCAGTTGAGTTGAATTGACGGAGCGCACCGACCGGCGCGTCATTTTGCGAGACGAAGTTCGCGGGCAGCCATGACAGCGCCCGACGGAACACATGCCCCGGGTCGAACATAGCCTGCACTCCTCTCCCGGTCGCCCACGCGCGTGCGTACCGGTCGAACGACGGTACCTCGTTAAATGTAGCGCGATCAGGACCGATGCGGTGACACAGCGGCCCGGAGCGCGCCGCTATCCAGAAGATGCGGCGACGACCGTGTGCTGTCCCGGGTGCGCGGCCAGGTAGTCCCGAAGGGCCTGGCGACCGCGATGGATCCGGCTGCGCACGGTTCCCAGCTTGACGCCGAGTGTCGCCCCGATCTCCTCATACGACAAGCCTTCGATATCGCACAGGACAACTGCGGCGCGGAACTCCGCCGGTAGCGAATCCAGCGCAGCCTGCAGATCCGCTCCGAGACGCGAGTCGTGATAGATCTGCTCGGGAGTGGGGCCGTCGGAGGGCACCCGGTCGTAATCCTCGGGCAGCGCCTCCATCCGGATGCGACCGCGCCGGCGGACCATATCAAGGAAGAGGTTCGTGGTGATGCGGTGCAACCAGCCCTCGAAGGTGCCGGGCTGGTAGCTCTGCAGCGATCTGAACACCCGGATGAAGGTCTCCTGGGTGAGGTCCTCGGCGTCGTGCTGATTGCCCGATAACCGGTATGCCAGCCGGTAAACCCGGTCGGCATGTTGACACACCAGCTCGTCCCATGACGGCATGGCCGCCCGATCGCCTGTCGCATCGAACACCGCGGTGCCCTGAAGCTCGTCGGACGGCTCGACCCAGCCCATGTCGCCGTCGGGCGCGACGCGCGACATCGTCGCGGGGGCCACGCGCGACATCGTCGCGGGGGCCATCGGTCTGGCGGTCGTCGGATCCTCCTGGTGATCCAGTGCCAGCGGCTCCACACCGCCGGTCAAATCGGACATATCAACGGTCACAACACCAGCGCGCTGCGGGGTATTCCCCGTCGAACTGCTACGGCGTTTCATGCGGTTTACCTTTCCCCATCTCGGTGTGCAACCCATGTGAGCAAACTAAATGTTATCTGATAAGTAATCTCTTAGCAGGTAAAATGTAAAAGAGTGGCTAATTCTTAGCAATCTCTTGCAATCGGCGCGTCAGGGCCGGTCGAAGGCCCGGCGGCCCGACCTGGCGCGTCGGCCCATGCATGGATGCAGTTGATCTACGCTGCTGAGAATGTCCATCACCGACGATCCCGGCAGCACGCGGCCGCCGAGCCGGGCCGAGCGGATCCTCCTCCATGCCGAGGGATCGATCTCCGAGGACGCCATTGTCTCCTCGGCCCGCGAGCGTGCCGTCGACGCCGGAGCAGGCGCGGTGACACCCGCGGTCGGCGCGCTGTTGAGCCTGCTGGCCCGGCTCAGTGGCGGCAAGGCGATCGTCGAGGTCGGAACCGGAACCGGAGTCAGTGGGCTGTGGTTGCTGTCGGGTATGCGTGACGACAGCGTTCTCACCACCATCGATATCGAGCCGGAGTACCAGCGCCTGGCCAAGCAGGCCTTCGCTGAAGCGGGTATCGGCCCGGGCCGCACCCGGCTGATTGCCGGGCGGGCCCAGGAGGTGCTCACCCGGCTGGCCGACGAGTCCTACGACCTGGTGCTTATTGATGCCGCGCCGTCCGACCAGGCGCACTTCGTCGTCGAGGGCGTGCGGCTGCTGCGGCGCGGCGGGGTCATCGTGGTGCACCACGCCGCACTGGACGGACGGGCGGGCGACCCGGCGGCCAACGACGCCGAGGTGACCGCTGTGCGTGAGGCGGCCCGATTGATTGCCGAGGACGAACAACTCACCCCCGTGCTGGTGCCCCTGGGGGACGGTGTCCTCGTAGCGGTACGCGACTAGGACACCGCACATGGAACTGATGACCGGCTTCGGCCTGGCAACCGCCGCCGGACTCAACGCCTACATCCCGATGCTGTTAATGGGCTTGCTGGCTCGGTTCACCAGTCTCATCTCGTTGCCGCACGGCTGGACCTGGCTGGAAAACGGCTGGGTGATGGCGATCGTCGCCGTCCTGCTGGCGGTGGAGATCGTCGCAGACAAGATCCCCGCCCTGGACTCGGTCAACGATGCGGTGCAGACGTTCGTGCGGCCCGCCTCCGGCGGCATCGTGTTCGGTTCGGGCACCGCGGCCCAGACCGCGGCGGTGTCCGACCCCGCCGAGTTCGCTCGCACCGGTCAGTGGGTCCCGGTGGCGATCGGGGTGGTGACCGCATTAGTAGTCCACCTGACCAAGACAGCGGTACGCCCAGCGGCCAATGCCGCTACCGCGGGCGTCGCGGCACCTGTGCTGAGCACCATCGAGGACTTCACGAGCGTGAGCCTGTCCTTCATTGCGATTGTGATCCCCGCACTGGTCGTCGTGGTGATGGTCGCGCTTGCCGGTGGTGCGTTCTGGTTACTGCGGCGACGGCGGCGCAAGAAACGCGCCGCGTCGTAAGACCGCCGGGCTAGATCCAGACACCCTTGCCTACGGCGACCACCCCGCCGGTACTGATCGCGAAGCGCTCCCGGTCTTTTTCCGGGTCCACACCGACCTGCTCGCCGGGTCCTACGACCACGTTCTTGTCCAGGATCGCGCGCCGGACCACCGCGCCGCGCCCCACGCGGACCCCGGGCATCAGAACGCTGCCCTCCACAATGGCGCCGTCTTCGACCACGACATTGCTCGACAGGACCGAGTTGTGCACCGACGCCGCTGAAACAATGCTGCCCGCGCCGACTACCGACTCCTGCGCGGATCCACCGTTGACGAACTTGGCCGGCGCCAGGTTCTCCGACTGGCCTCGGATCGGCCAGCGCTTGTTGTACAGATTGAAAACCGGGTGCACCGAGACCAGGTCCATATGCGCATCGTAGAAGGCGTCCAGTGTCCCGACGTCCCGCCAGTACCCGCGGTCGCGTTCAGTAGCGCCAGGCACCTCGTTGTTGTCGAAGTCGTAGACCGCGGCCATGCCGTCTGACACCAGACGCGGAATGATGTCGCCGCCCATGTCGTGGTCGGACTGATCGTCCTCGGCGTCGGCACGAATGGCATCGATGAGCACCTTGGTGGTGAAGATGTAGTTGCCCATCGACACAAAGGTTTGCTCGGGATCGTCGGGAGTGCCGGGTGGGTCGGCCGGCTTCTCGAGGAAGCTTCGGATGCGGCCGGATTCGTCGGCATCGATACAACCGAATGCAGCCGCCTCGGCACGTGGCACCCGGATGCCGGCCACCGTCGCGCCGGCACCGCTGTCGATGTGGTGCTGCACCATCTGTTCGGGGTCCATCCGGTACACATGATCTGCGCCGAACACCACGATGTAATCGGGATCCTCGTCATAAATCAGGTTCAATGACTGATAGATCGCATCAGCAGAGCCGGTGTACCAGCGTGGGCCAAGACGCTGCTGCGCGGGCACCGGGGTGATGTACTCACCCGCCAGACCGCTCAATCGCCAGTTCTGCGAGATATGCCGGTCGAGTGAATGCGACTTGTACTGAGTCAGAACACAAATACGCAGATAGCGGGCGTTGACCAGATTGGACAGTACGAAGTCGATGAGCCGATAGGCACCGCCGAAGGGAACCGCGGGCTTCGCTCGGTCCGCGGTGAGCGGATAGAGCCGCTTGCCCTCGCCACCGGCCATGACGATACCCAGCACGTGTGGCAACTCCCTCATGGGAGTAAACCTAGTCACCATGCCTGCCGACTGCTAGGGCAATCAAGGTTTCTCTACGGCCCCGCACGCGTGCCGGGGCCCCAAACCTCTCGCCCCAACAAGCGTG
>JBMOKE010000122.1:0-7240 GCA_049315425.1 Mycobacterium sp.
CGCCTTGTAAGCGAAAGGTCGTCAGTTCAATCCTGACAGGAGGCTCCGTTGGTGGCCGTAGGCTCAGCCGCCCGCAGTGACCACCCGATCCACCAGTTCACGAGCCAACGCGAAGGCTGATGTCGCCGCAGGCGACGGTGCGTTGCGCACATATGCGACGCCGCTGCCCCCGGAGATGACGAAATCGTCGACCAGGGATCCGTCGCGTCCGACGGCCTGAGCCCGTACCCCCGCATGCGACGTGCCGTCAAGGTCGGCGACAGACAGGCCCGGCATATACCGCGCCGCGGCTGCAACAAACACCCGTTGACTGGCGGCCATCCGCATCTCGTCGATGCCCACCCGCCAGTACCGACCAGCGACCCGCCAGGTTCCGGGCCACGTCAACGATTCCCAGGTGTCGCGCCAGCGAACACGACGCAGCGTGTAGGCGTCGCGGGCAGCGACCATCATCGCGGTAGGACCCAGGGTCACCGCGCCACCGATGTGCTTGGTGATGTGCACCCCGAGAAATGGCAGTTCCGGGTTGGGCACCGGGTAGATCATCCCGTTCAGCCTCGGCTTCGGCGTCGGCTTCAAGCCGAGGTAAGCACCTCGAAAGGGCACGATCTGCGGATCACGCGGGGCACCGGCGGCCCGGGCCAACCGATCTGCCCACAATCCAGCACACACGATCACCGTCCGCGCCGACACGGGTCCGGCACTGGTGTGAACCACCGCGTGATCTCCCCCTTCGACCGAAGTGACCTCGGTGCCGAATCGCAGGCACACTCCGCTGGCCGTCAGTTCATCCGCGAGGCAACGGGTCACGGCGCCGTAGTCGACGATCCCAGTGTTCGGAGCGTGCAATGCCTGCAGGCCAACCGCATTGGGCTCGATCTCGCTGATTTCGGCACCGCTGATACGTCGCAGACCGGGTACGGCATTGGCGACACCGCGGACCTCAAGATCGTCGAGGCGCGGTAGCTCGTCAGCCGATAGCGCAACGATCAATTTGCCGCACCGCTCATAAGGGATCGAGTGGTGATCGCAGTACTCGTACATCGAGCGCGCGCCTTCGACGCACAACCGCGCCTTCAGTGACCCTGGCTGGTAATAGATCCCGCCGTGGATTACTCCGGAGTTGTGTCCACTCTGATGCTGGGCGGGGGCTGACTCCCGTTCCAGCACGGTCACCGCGTCGTGCGGATAGCGCGCAATCCACTCCCGTGCCACCGCTAGACCAACAATCCCCGCACCGACGACCACCAGATCGCGATGTTCCCTGTTGTCGGGCATCAGCCTTCCGAGTCTTCACCGGGTCGTTGACGATCGCCGAACGATGTCCGACGCGTGGTCTGGTGGCCGTACACACCCTCCGCATACGCAGTCTCGGCGTGCTGGGTGAAGTCGACACCGCTGGCCTCGTCCTCGGGGCTCAGCCGGAACCCCATGACCCGCTCGATCAACGCGGCAAGTCCGTAACTCACCGTGAAGGCATAGGCCGCGACCGCCGCTATCGCCAGTAGCTGCTTACCGAGCAGAGCCAGTCCGCCGCCGTAGAAGAGTCCCTGCGCACCGTCTGTCATCACCGCGGTCGCGAGTAATCCGATCAGCAGCACACCGACGACACCGCCGACCAGGTGCACACCGACGACGTCGAGCGAGTCGTCATAGTTCAGTTTGAACTTCAGACCGATTGCGAACGAGCACACGATGCCGGCCAGCAGACCGACGACTGCGGCGCCGAACGTGTTCACCGTTCCGCACGACGGTGTGATCGCCACGAGTCCGGCGACCACACCCGAGGCGGCACCGAAAGTGGTCGGCTTGCCGTCCCGGATCTGTTCAACCGACAGCCACCCCAGCATGCCGAGGCAGCCGGCGACCAATGTATTCAGGAAGATCGCAGAAGCCATTCCATTGGCGGCCAACGCCGAACCCGCGTTGAAGCCGAACCAGCCGAACCACAGCAGGCCAACGCCAAGCAGCACGAACGGAAGATTGTGTGGGCGCATCGCCTCCACTTTGAACCCGATTCGCGGACCCAGCACAAGTGCCAGCGCCAACGCGGAGGAACCGGACACGATTTCAACGACGAGTCCACCCGCGTAATCCAGCACCCCTAACTTGAACAGCCAGCCACCGGGTGCCCATACCCAATGCGCAACAACGGAATACACCACTACGGCCCAGACCGGCACGAACACCATCCAGGCCGCGAACTTGGCCCGATCGGCAATCGCACCACTGACTAGGGCGGCGGTGATGATGGCGAAACTCAACTGGAAGGTGGCATACAGCAGTTCAGGAACCGATCCGTGAACTGTGTCCGGCCCTATCCCCCGCATCCCGGCATGCGTCAAACCGCCGATGAATCCGCCCGCGCCACCGTCGGAGAACGCCAGGGAGTAGCCGACCAGCAGCCAGGCCACCGTCACCAATGGGATCGAGATGAAGCTCATCATGATCATGTTGAGCACACCGGAGGTGCGCACCATACCGCCGTAGAAAATCGCCAAACCGGGCGTCATCAGCAATACGAGTGCGGTGCTGACTAATAGCCAGGCGGTGGCGGCAGGATCAATATCCAACTGTGACGCTCCTTCGAGGGCGGCGCATTGAGCCATAGGCGGTGGACGAAATAGACGGTAGACCGTGGCGGTGTTTTATCCGAAGTTCGGCACACCTAGCGGTCACCCTGGAACCTCCCAACCTCACCATCGGATCGAGATCACCATCCCATCGAGCCCGGACCACCCTTGAACGGGCCGACGACCCAACTGGTGATCCAGCCGCCGTAGAAGCCGCCTGGTTGCGGCACGACGGCCTCCCCATTGACGGTGCAGCGGTCGACCTGGCCGGCCATCACAGCGATGGCGTCGGCGATCGGTCCGAATCCTCCAGTGGGCCTGGGGTAACTCCATGCCGATTTCCCGGCCACCTTTGCCGCGGTAACAAGGTCGAAGTAGCGGGCCTGCCCCTTCCACTCGCACCACGATTCGCCGTGCGCGTCGCGAAGGACGCCGTCGGCGAAGGCGGCACGCGGCAGATAGTAGGTCGGCGGATGGCTGGTTTCGAGGACCCGCCAACCATGGTCGGTGGAGGCGATCACCTCACCACCGAGCTCGACGGTGATCAGCCCGCGAAACGGTTCGAGCCGAGGCGGACGCGGGTAGTCCCACACGGACTCCTGGCCCGGTCCGGGTTTATCAGGGTTCGGACGTGTGGTCATCTCCCGGCTCAGACCACTCCGCGAAGCGCATCCGCGCCGAAGAGGGGCTCCAGCATTCCAGACAGGTCGGGGCCGCGTCGCAGTCCGTGACCGCCGTCGACATTGATGACCTGGCCGGTGATCCAGCTGGCCGCGTCGCTGAGGAGGAACATCGCCAGGTTGGCGACGTCGTCGACCTCACCGGTTCGGGGCAGCGGTGTGCACTGCCGATAGTCCTCGCTGACTTCGGGAGAACTCAGGAGCACCTCCACCAGTTCGGTGCGGATCAGGCCCGGCCGGATGCCGTTGACCCGGACCCATGAGGGACCGAGCTCGTCGGCGCCGAGCATCATCAGGTGGTCAAGGGCAGCCTTGCTCACGCCGTAGGCGCCGAACCAACGGTGCACGTTGCTGGCGGCGATCGAGGAGATGCCGACAAACGAGCCGCCGCCGGACCGGACCATCTCCCGCGCGGAATGCTTGAGCAGATACATGGTGCCGTTGACATTGAGGTCGACGGTCCGCCGCCACGCATCGGAGTCGATCTGGGTAACGGGGCCGATGGTCTCCGATCCGCCGGCGCAGTGCACCACCCCGTGCAGCCTCCCGTTCCAGGCCGTCGCCGCCTCGACGGCGTGAGCGACCTGATCCTCGTCAGTCACGTCAGCCGGATGCGCCAAGACATCACCGACCTCGGACTGGGCCCTGATCTCCTCAGCGGCCGCCGACAGACGTTCGGTAGTGCGGCCGAGAATCATCACCTTGGCTCCCGACCGGACCAGGCCGGCGGCCACGCCCCTGCCGATACCGCTGCCGCCGCCGGTGACCAGGTAGGTCCGGTCGGTGAACGAGAGTTGCATGCGTTGCTCCTTCGATTACTCCGCGGGTCAGTTGTTCCGCACGTTGAAACACCCACGCTCCAAACACCCAAGGTGGGGCGCGAACGCGAATTCACACTAGTATCGGACGAGGCCCCGCGTGGGTGTCTGAGACCTCTATCTCCGCGGGGCCAGCACCTGAGAAGAACGGCGGATATATCGGCTGGCCAGGCGCTATGCACACCGACCTCGAACCCGAAGCGGGCAACCCGGCATCCCGTCGCACGCCGGTGACATAGAGTTAGGTCATGCCTGCAAAAACTGAACCAGCCGAGATCGACGATGTTGAGCCGTTGGCCGACAGCACGGCCCGGCAGGCCAGGCGCGTCGTAGCCGCCTATGCCACCGACGCCGACGAGTGCCGGGTATTCCTGTCGATGCTCGGCATTGGGCCCGCCAAGCTCGAGGCCTAGTGGCCACCGGAGATGCCGGAACCGTAGGGTCCGGAACCTCCGATTTCGTGGTGGTAGCCAACCGGCTGCCCATCGACATGGAACGTCAGGCCGACGGGACGGTGGTCTGGAAACGTAGTCCCGGCGGTCTGGTCACCGCACTGGAGCCGCTGCTTCGACGTAACCGTGGCGCCTGGATCGGTTGGCCCGGTGTGGTCGATGGCGACGAGGATCCGATCTTCGAGAACGGCCTGCAGCTCTACCCCGTGCGGCTGAGCGAAGATGATGTCGCGGACTACTACGAAGGGTTCTCCAACGCCACCCTGTGGCCGCTCTATCACGACCTGATCGTCAAACCGATCTACGAACGGCATTGGTGGGACCGCTACGTCGACGTCAACCGGCGCTTCGCGGAAGCCACCTCACGCGCGGCGGCCGAAGGCGCCACGGTGTGGGTGCAGGACTACCAACTGCAGTTGGTTCCCAAAATGCTGCGAACTCTTCGGCCGGACCTGACCATCGGCTTCTTCATGCACATCCCGTTCCCGCCCGTCGAGATCTTCATGCAGATGCCCTGGCGGACCGAGATCATCGACGGTCTCCTGGGTGCCGATCTGGTTGGGTTTCACCTCGCCGGGGGCGCACAGAACTTTCTTCTCCTGGCACGTCGACTGGCCGGTGCTGAAACATCGCGCGCATCGATCGGAGTGCGATCCCGGTTCGGCAAGGTCGACCTCGGCCACCGCGAAGTCAAAGTCGGCGCGTTTCCCATCTCGATCGACTCAGCCGATCTCGACACGAAGGCACGCGACCGCAGCATCCGTCGCCGCGCCAAGGAGATCCGCGCCGAGTTGGGCAACCCGCGCAAGATCCTGCTCGGGGTGGATCGCCTCGACTACACCAAGGGCATCGAGGTTCGCCTCGAGGCGTTCTCGGAGTTACTCGCTGAAGGCAGAGCCGGGCGCGAGGACACGGTAATGGTGCAGTTGGCGACCCCGAGTCGGGAACGGGTGGACAGTTACCGGAGCCTGCGCAATGACATCGAACAGCAGGTGGGCCACATCAACGGCGAATTCGGCGAGGTCGGCCATCCCGTAGTGCATTACATACACCGGTCGGTGCCGAGGGATGAACTGATCTCCTTCTTCGTCGCCAGCGACGTCATGCTGGTCACCGCGTTGCGCGATGGAATGAACCTGGTGGCCAAGGAGTATGTCGCCTGCCGCAGTGATCTTGGCGGCGCATTGGTGCTCAGCGAATTCACTGGCGCCGCAGCGGAATTGCGTCAGGCCTACCTTATCAATCCCCACGATCCGGAGGGCGTCAAGGACGCCATCGAAGCCGCGCTCAACCAGACGCCCGAGGATGGCCGACGCCGGATGCGCACTCTGCGTCGCCAGGTACTGGCCCATGATCTGGACCGCTGGGCGAGATCGTTTCTTGCTGCCCTGGCGGACACCAAGAAGGACTAGTCCTCGATCAGACCTGTCGCGCCGAAGGTGCGCTCGGGATCGCGATCGGTGAAATAGTCACGCATCGAAGCGCTCAGCGCATCGGGGTCCCAGGCCGTGCCGTCGGCATGGAACCGATGCTCCGTAATCGGGGCGGCCACCAGAGCCACGGTCGGGCCGTACACGACGAACACCTGTCCGTTGACTGCATCCGAGGCCGGTGAGGCCAGAAAGCGCACCAGGCTGACGACATGCTCGGGTGACAGCGAGTCGATCTCCCCGGCGGTCAACTCCGGCGCCGCACCGAAAACCTCGGCTGTCATCGCGGTGCGCGCCCGCGGGCAAATCGCGTTGGCGCGCACACCGTATCGACCCAGTGCCCGCGCCGCGGTCAGGGTCAGTGCGTTGATACCGGCTTTCGCCGCGCCATAATTGGCCTGCCCGACCGGACCCATCAGACCGGCCTCCGAGGAGGTATTGATGATGCGGCCGTAAACCGATCCGCCCGCGTCCTTGGCCTGATTGCGCCAGTAGGTCGCCGCGTTGCGGGTCAGCAGAAAATGGCCGCGTAGATGCACGGCGATGACCGCATCCCAATCTTCGTCGGTCATGTTGAACAACATGCGGTCCCGGGTGATGCCGGCGTTGTTGACCACAATGCTGAGTCCACCCAAGCCTTCGGCACAGGCGATCAACTCGTCGGCAGTCGACCGCTGACTGATATCACCGGCCACCGCGACGGCCTTGGAGCCGGCAGCGCTGACCTCATCGAGAACGTCGGACGCATCCAACGCCGCCGCCATGTCATTGACGACGACGGTGGCTCCGGAGCGCGCCAACCCGATGGCCTCGGCGCGACCCAGGCCTGCCGCGGCCCCGGTCACCACCGCGACGCGTCCGGACAGGTCGCTCAGCTCTTCAAGTGCGGACAACTTTATGAATACCTCTAGTCCTTGCGTGTCAGTGCCGCGCGCGGGCACTCGGCGATGGCCTGCTCGGCCAAATCCTCCTGATCGGCCGGGATGGGATTGGCCGTGACCACGACGTAGTCCTCATCGTCGAGGACAAACAGCTCGGGCGCGATTCCCACGCAGACGGCGTTACCTTCACAGCGATCACGGTCTACAGCGATTCTCATGACAACCTCCTAGCCCCTCCGGAATGCCCCGGCTATCCGCAGCATCACGGTAAGACCGTAGCGGCTTCTTTACCCCAAGACTAGAACGTGTTACAAAACGTGTATCAACAAGGCGGGTCGACGGGTTGTCGTCGACCCCACCGAGCCGGAGGATCAGGCGCATGCGGATCAGTTATACCCCCGAGCAA
>JBMOKE010000383.1:0-1656 GCA_049315425.1 Mycobacterium sp.
CAGATTCTGTCGGGCACCGACCCAGCCGCCAACCTGGCAGTGGTCGAGGACTACGCCCGCCGCGCGGCCGAATCCGGCGCGCGCCTGGTGGTTTTCCCAGAAGCCACGATGTGCCGGTTCGGGGTGCCACTGGGGCCGATCGCCGAACCCATCGACGGACAGTGGGCCAATGCTGTACGCGAAATCGCCGCAGCTGCCGACATCACCGTGCTGGTCGGAATGTTCACCCCGGCCCCCGACGGCCGCGTCTCCAACACGCTTCTCGCCACCGGCGGCGGCGTCGAGGACCACTACGACAAGATCCACCTCTACGACGCCTTCGGATTCACCGAGTCGGCGACCGTTGCCCCGGGGCGCCGACCCGTGATGGTCACCGTCGATGGAGTGGGCGTTGGGGTGACGCTGTGCTACGACATGCGTTTCCCAGGTCTGTTCACCGAATTGGCCGATCGAGGCGCGTCGGTGATCGCCGTCAGCGCGTCATGGGGCGCGGGCACCGGCAAGTTAGACCAGTGGAGCCTCCTGGCGCGAGCCCGAGCGTTGGACTCGACCTGCTTCATCGCCGCGGCCGGCCAGGCCTACCCCGGCCGGGAGTTGGCGACGGCCTCGAGTGCGCCGACCGGCGTCGGCGGCAGCCTGGTGACATCGCCGCTAGGCGAGGTACTCGCATCGGCCGGCCCGGATCCACAACTGCTGGTCTGCGATATCGACATCGACAGCATCCGAGCAGTTCGGAACGTCCTCCCCGTGCTGTGCAACCGCTCAGAGTTCGCACAGATTGATGCGGCAGAATCGCCGCGGTGACGATGCCGCCAGGGGACCAACCACCCGGCCCTCCGCCCGGATTCCCACCCGGTCCTCCGCCCACACAGCAGATCCCGCAACCGCCGGAACCGGAGCAACCTGCGCGGCGCGACCCGCTGTCGATGATCCTGATCGGTGTCATCGTGGCGGCGGTGACAATCGCCGGTGTGCTGGGCGCAGAATTGTTTGTTCGCCATACGGCGAACTCGATCGTCGCCAAGGCCGTCAGTTGTGTGGTTGAGGACAGTGCGAGCGCCTCATTCGGGCTGCGGCCGTTTCTGATCCAGCACTTCACCCACTCCTACCGCGATATGACGGTGGAGACCGCAGGCAATCAGATCCGCGAAGCCAAGGGGATGAAGCTCACACTGCGAATGGACGACATTCGGATCAACCCGACCGCCGACTCAGCGGGCACGCTGGGCGCGCTGGACGCAGATATCACGTGGTCCACCGAGGGCATCAAACAGACCGTGCAGGGTGTCATCCCGTTGGTGGGCGGTCTGATCAATGAGGTCACCGCGGATCCGTCCACCGGCACCCTCGAGTTGCAGAGCGGCCTGGGCACCGTGACGGTGAAACCGCGAGTCACCGATGGCAGTTTGGCGCTGGAGGTGGTCAACGTGAGCGGGCTTGGATTCACCCTGCCCCGCGAAAGCGTGCAACCCGCCCTGGACCTTTTCACCACCGCGCTGACCAAGAACCTTCCCATGGACATCCACGCCGAGAGCGTCGGTGTCACCGACACCGGGGTGGCGGCGCGGTTCGTCACCCGCGACGCGACGATTCCCAATGCCCAGCAGGATCCCTGCTTCGCCGGGGTCGGCTAGAAAGCCTCTTACAACCCAACGG
>JBMOKE010000384.1:0-1632 GCA_049315425.1 Mycobacterium sp.
TGATGAACAAGGATCTCGGCCTGGCGATGGACGCGGTGGCCGCCACCGGCTCATCGGCCCCGTTGGGCAGCCATGCCGCGCAGATCTACGCGAGGTTCGCCGCCGAGCATGCGGATCTGGACTTCAGTGCCGTCATCGAAACCCTGCGAGCCGGCTGAGATTTCAGAAGTCACCCGCCTGGTGGCGCAGAGTGTCGATAGCCGCCACCAGTGCACGGGCATGCGTTACCGACATTCCGGTATCGGCGAAGACCTGCTCGTTGAGGGTGACGGTCGCGTCCTCTGCGGTCGAGCGCCCAAGGTCAGTGATCTGAACAAGTGTCGTACGGCCGTCGGTGGGGTGCGGGACCCGCTTCACCATTCCGTCGGCCTCCAGTCGGCGGATGGCATGGGTGACGCTGGTGACGTGGATCTGCAATCGGTCGGATGCCTTGGTGATCGGCAATGACCCGGCCCGGCTGAAGGCCAGCAGCCGCAACAACTCGAACCTCGCGAAGCTCAGATCGTAAGGCCGCAGTGCGTTCTCAACCCGGGCCAACAGAATCTGGTGGGCTCGCATGACCGAGGTCACCGCGACCATGCCGTCGGCAACGTCGCCCCAGCCGGCACGTTCCCAGTTGGCGCGGGCCGAAGCGATGGGGTCGCGCTTGTCCGGAGAGGACGGGTCAGGCATGCGCCCATTCATACCGCATCTGTCCACAGTCCCGGGTCCATCCACAGCTGGTCCATATCGAGGCAATTCTGTCAGCCGACGGTTTTATTATTCGAACATGCGTTCTATTACTCAGGCGGTGGATGCCCTCGCTGCTGCGCTCGACGTGCTGGGCGCCGCTGATTGGGGTGGGCTCGGCGGTGGTCAGCGGGTGGCGCTGCTGGAGCGGTTGGAGACCTGTGCTCGCCGGCAGCGCGCGGTCTCTCACGCGGTGATCCATGGTTTGGATCAGGCGGAGTTGGGCGCGCCGGTGGCGGTGGTGGTCGCCGATGTGCTGCGGATCAGCCGTACCGAGGCCCGCCGCCGGGAGCGGGACGCTGAGCAGTTGGCGCCGCGGAGCAGCTTGACCGGACAGCCGTTGCCGCCGGTGTGGCCGGCCACCGCGGCCGCGTGGGCTGCCGGGGTGTTGGATCCCGAACATCTGCGGACGATTCAGAAGTTCATGCGGGAGTTGCCCGATCACATCGGCCCGGGGGTGGCCGAGAAGAGCGAGGCGTTGTTGGCGGATAAGGCCGCGCTGTTACGTCCCGACCAGTTGGAGTTGGTGGCAGATCGGCTGGCCATCACCGTCAACCCCGACGGGGTGTTCTCTGATGAGGATCGGGCCCGCAAGCGCGGGTTCGTCTGGTGTGGCCGGCAACGCCCTGACGGGATGGGTGTGGGGAAATTGTTCGCGACACCGGAGTTGCGGGCGATGTTGGAGGCGTGGTGTGCGAAGTTCGCCGCGCCGGGCATGTGCAATCCCTCCGACCACGTCCCGACGGTCACCGGGGAGCCAAGCACCGAGGTCGCGGGGCGCGACGACCGCAGTCATGCCCAGCGTCAACATGACGCGTTAGCGGCTTTGGTTCGTGGGCAACTCGGTGACCCGAAACTCGGCCAGCACAACGGATTGCCCGTCACGATCATCGCCACCGCGAC
>JBMOKE010000385.1:0-1632 GCA_049315425.1 Mycobacterium sp.
GCGGCCTGGTGGTGCAGTGTCGCCCGGCGCAGATCGACGTAGTAGTCGGCCTCTTTACCGGACGATAACGTCACGCGGCCGAACACCACCGACAACCGGCGAACCAGTCCGGCGAGTTCGGTGCGGTCGGCGGCGTTGAGTTCAGGCGCGGTCACAGGTGCCACCCTATCGGCTCGCGAGGAGCCTTACAGCTGGTAGTTGGGTGCCTGGGTGCCGGTTCGCGGTTGCAGGATCGGCGGAGCGTCGCTGCGGCCCTGCGGAAGTGCCTGGGGGCGACTCGGCACGGCATTGCGACGGGCGGCCGATTGCGCTGCGGCGGCTTGGGCCGGGATGGGCGGCAGCACGCGTAGCAGGTCGTTGAATTGGCGAACCGTCCGAAGGCCTTCGTCCCACTGCGCACGGGTGGCCGAGACGGGCATGGCCACCAGCGTCCAGTTCTCCTCGTTCCACATGATTTCGGCACAGTCCGGTGCGGTGTGGGCGAAGGTCACCAGGCGACGATCGCAGGCGCGGCGGGCGGCATCGAGATTGTTGGAATACACCATTCGCGGGCCGATCGCGCCGAGCAGCCAGACGTCGGTCTCACGTGGTTCCTTGAGGCCCTTGAGTCGCAGATCCATCACCACGTTGGTGCCGACCTTGCGGTGCAGCGCGACGACGGTGGCGACGTCCTCGAGATCGAAGACGTACACCGCTTCGCCTCGAATCTGGCCGAGCACCACATTGCGGGCACTGACCTCGCCGACCGTCGACATCACGCCGCGCTTCCAGCGGTCGACGATCTCGGTTGATTGCTGTTCGTAGTCGAACCCGTGCGAACGCGCCCACGATTTGCGGCGCCGGCCAAGCCCGCGGCGGCGTCCGATATCGACATACAGCAATACCGCCGCACCCACGAAACAGAGTGCGGACAGCGTGAACCAGAACGGGACCATTAGTCGTAGCGTAACCGTTCGCCGCCGGTCACCGAGAGGCCCTTCGGGTCACAAGATCGCCACAAACGGCGGACCACGACGTATTGCGACAATCCGGCTGGCCTCAGCCGAGGACGAGGCCGTCGCCATCCGGAGTGACATTGACACCCACCACATCACCGTCGTGGACCTCACCGGCCAGCAGCAGCTTGGCGAGCTGGTCGCCGATGGCCTGCTGGACCAGCCGCCGCAGCGGCCGGGCACCGTAGACCGGGTCGAAACCACGCTCGGCCAGCCATTCCTTGGCCGCCAGCGACACCTGAAGATCAAGGCGACGCTGGGCCAGCCGCTTCTGCAGCTGGGCCAGCTGGATGTCGACGATGCGGACCAGCTCGTCGGGCTTGAGGCCCTCGAAGATCAGCACATCGTCGAGACGGTTGATGAATTCAGGCTTGAAGGCGCTGCGCACCGCCGCCATCACCTGCTCCTCGCTACCGCCAGACCCCAGGTTCGAGGTCAGGATGAGGATGGTGTTGCGGAAGTCCACCGTGCGGCCCTGACCATCGGTCAGCCGACCCTCGTCGAGAACCTGCAGCAGCACGTCGAACACATCCGGGTGGGCCTTCTCAACCTCGTCGAACAGCACCACCGTGTAGGGACGGCGGCGCACCGCCTCGGTGAGCTGGCCGCCCTGGTCGTAGCCGATGTAGCCCGGAGG
>JBMOKE010000386.1:0-1630 GCA_049315425.1 Mycobacterium sp.
ATGACCCGCCAGGTGCCCACCGGCCGCGGCGGCACCAAGGACTGTCAGGCCTCCGGCACCAATACCGAGGGCGGCTACGCCGAACACACCTTCACCTGGGACACCGTGCTGCGGATCAGAGCGGCGTTGACTCAGTTCGGCGTACGCACGGCGATGTCACGTGGAAATGACGACGCCGTGGGTCCGTGTGTCGACGAGCGTGCGGCGATGGCCAACGCGCTGGCGCCCAACGCGGTGGTCTCGATCCACGGCGACGGCGGGCCAGCCACCGGTCGAGGATTCCACATTCTGTATTCGAGTCCACCGCTGAACGCCGCCCAGGCCGGACCTTCGATCCAGTTCGCCCGAATGATGCGCGACCAGCTCTCCAACTCCGGTATTCCACCATCGACCTACATCGGGACCAACGGTCTGAATCCGCGCGCCGATATCGCCGGGCTGAACCTGGCGCAGTACCCGTCGATCCTGATTGAGCTCGGCAATATGAAGAATCCGCTCGACTCCACGCTGATGGAGAGCGAGGAGGGTCGCAACAAGTACGCGGCCGCCGTCGCGCAGGGTGTGGTCGCGTTCCTACAGACCCAGCCGCCCAGGACCAGCTAGGGCACGAACCTAACCCTCGAGCTCGCTCTTGAGGTTGGAAAGCACCTCGTCCTGAATCTTTCGTAGGCCCAGCGGGGCAAAAGTCTTTTCGAACAATCCCCTGATCCCGGTGGCACCCTTCCAGGTCGCCTTCACCGTGACACTCGAGCCGGCGATGCCTGCCGGGGCCACCGTCCAGTTGATGACCAGGGACGAATTGCCGTCCTTCTCGATCACGGTGTGCCCGGCGACGTCGACGGCTGCCCGAACCTCGCGCGACCGCGACTTCGTCGCCTGAAGTTTCCAGCTTGCAACGGTGCCCTGGCCCTGACCACCCTCCAGAACCTCGTACTGGCTGTAGTGCGGCGAGAGAATCTTGGGGCGAACAACGCGGTAATCGGCGACGGCGCTGAGCACGGCCGCGGCCTCTGCGTCGATGAGGATGGTGCTGGCTGCGCTGACCCGTCCCATCAAACTCCTCAGTGTTCGGTGTTGCAGTCGTGTGGGTACTTCTATGGCGTGTCAGCCATCGATCCGGCGGGCGCCGAGTTCGGTCTGCAAGAGTTCCAGGGCGACTTCTTCTGGGTCGCGCCGGGGCGCGGTGTCCTCGTCGCGGCCGACTTCAGCGATCATGCTGTCCTCTTCGGCCAGCTGTGTGTCGACGGGATCAGATTCGAGTTCCGGCGCGAGTGGTTGGGCGACGGATGCCGGCTCGCCGACTCCGACTTCGCAGCGCACCCGCCAATCCACACCGAGTGCGTCTTTGAGGGCGTCTCGGATCACATCGGTGTTGCGCTGCTCGCTCAACCGCTTGGCCAGCGGGGCCGACTCGTGGGCCAGGATCAACGTGTTGTCCTCAACAGCGCGCACAATTGCCCCTGCCAACATGACCTCGGTGGTTCGGCTGCGCTCCCGCACCTTGTCTCGCACGGTTGACCACATACTGCGAACCGCTGCCGCGCTCGGCTCAGCCGGTCCCCCGGCCGGAACGGGCGTTGACGGTGCCTCGGCTTCGGGCTCCGGTTCAGTCGCCCCAGTCGGTTCGGGA
>JBMOKE010000387.1:0-1626 GCA_049315425.1 Mycobacterium sp.
ATTCCCAGCGCGCTGGTGACGCGGGCGTCCTGCAGGTCGAGGTAGAAGGCCTTGAGCTGCGGGGTGGTGAGCATGCCCTTGTAGATGAAGGTCTTGCCGGAAAGGCTTGGGAAATAGACGGTTTCGCGACCCGGGCCGTCCTGGCCGGGGCCCTTGGTACCGAGCTCGTGCTCGGCACGCTTGCGGATCACATACGCGCGGCGCTCCAGCTCCATGCCCTCGGCGCCGCCAATGAACAGCTGACGGAAGGTGGGCATGGCGTCGCGGGCCAGCGCCCCCAGCGAGGAGTCGTCGATGGGCACGTCGCGCCAACCCAGCACGGTCAGGCCCTCGGATTCGACGATCTTCTCGAGTGCGTCGGCGGCGGCGACGGATTCGCGGGCCGACTGCGGCAGGAAGGCGATACCGGTGGCGTAGGAGCCCTCGGGGGGTAACGCGAAGTCGACCACCGCGCGCAGGAATGCATCAGGAACCTGGATCAGGATTCCGGCACCGTCACCGCTGTGCGGTTCGGCGCCGGCAGCACCGCGGTGCTCCATGTTCAGCAGCGCGGTGATGGCCTTATCGACGATGTCGCGGCTGCGTCGGCCGTACATATCGACGACCATGGCGACACCGCACGCATCATGTTCGTATGCGGGGTTGTAGAGCCCGACCTTGCTGGGCATACGCACCTGACCCTTCACGACATGTCGCACCGCGGTTCAACGACGGAGCCTCGCCCCGTCGGGTTCCTCCGTGCGTCGGTGAACGGCGGCCCTTCTGTGGTGTCTACAAGTACCGAAACGATATGCAAGCAGCGCCGAACATGCCAACTTAGGAGACCCTAATGGGGCAAGATCAAGCTTATGACTTCTCCGACAATGGCGAACCGGGTGGCCGCCGAGTTGATCGGCACGTTCTGGCTGGTCCTCGGTGGCGGCGGGGCGGCGGTGTTGGCCGCGAATCCGGCGGGCGACTTCTCGGCCGGGATCGGCTCGACCGGGGTGGCGCTGGCCTTCGGCCTGGCATTGGTGACCGGGGTGTACGCGTTCGGCGGAGTCTCCGGCGGTCACTTCAACCCGGCCGTCACCTTCGCGGCCGCGATCGCCGGGCGGGTCGAGTGGTCGGCGGTGCTGGCGTACTGGCTGGCTCAGGTCAGCGGGGCGGCCCTGGGCGGCGGGGTGATCGTGCTCATCGGCGATGGCCGGCCGAACTGGACCTCGACCGGCAATATGGCCGCCAACGGCTACGGCGCGAATTCGCCGTTCTACTACTCGCTGACCGCGGTGCTGGTCGCCGAGACGGTGCTGACGTTGCTCTTTGTGTTGGTGTTCCTGCGCGTCACCGATCAGCGGACGCTGAGCGGTTTCGCGGCGCTGACGATCGGGCTGGCCTACACCGTCGTCAACCTCGTCGTCATCCCGATCGCGAACGCCTCGGTCAATGCGGCCTACTCCACCGGCATGGCGTTCTTCAACGGCGCCGGCGCACCCGGGCAACTGTGGGCGTTCTGGCTGGCGCCACTGATGGGCGCCACCCTCGCGGGATGGATCTACCCCGCGCTGTTCGGCCGCGGGCCGGCCGACACCGAAGCGAGGGTCAGAGGCCGCTGATCCGCTGTACCGGCAACCTCGGGCCGCGGCG
>JBMOKE010000017.1:0-29186 GCA_049315425.1 Mycobacterium sp.
CTCAAGGAGGATGCGCCATGGCGGCTGTAGTGCTGCGAGAAGTGATTGGTGATGTATTGCGGCGTGCCCGCACGTCACAGGGGCGCACCTTGCGCGAGGTTTCTGATTCGGCCCGGGTGAGCCTGGGCTACCTTTCCGAGGTGGAGCGGGGCCGCAAGGAGGCCTCCAGTGAATTGCTGAGCGCTATCTGCGCGGCCCTGGATCTCCCGCTGTCGCGGGTCCTGTGTGATGCCGGCACGGAGATGGCCTGCCAGGAAGCGGTCGAACGCGGCGCGGCCCTCGCGATTGCCGCCCCGTCCACGGTCGTCATCGGCCATCCGGCAGCCAGGGCGGTCGCCTGAATCCGCTGATTTGCCAGATTTCGGTGACGGAGTTTGGAACCGGGGTGTGGGTAGGGCGTCTGAACCGATAAATTGGGCGTCGACTCTGATAAAGCGGCACTCACTCGAAGGCGGGGCAACACACATGGCCAATCCGTTCGTCAAAGCGTGGAAGTACCTGATGGCGTTGTTCGGCTCCAAGGTCGACGAGTACGCCGACCCGAAGGTGCAGATCCAGCAGGCGATTGAGGATGCTCAGCGCCAGCATCAGGGGCTTACTCAGCAGGCCGCGCAGGTCATCGGCAATCAGCGGCAGCTCGAGATGCGGCTCAACCGTCAGCTCGCCGATATCGAGAAGCTCCAGGCCAACGTCCGCCAGGCGCTGACATTGGCCGACCAGGCCACCGCTGCTGGCGACGCGGCCAAGGCCACCGAGTACACCAATGCCGCCGAGGCATTCGCCGCGCAATTGGTGACCGCTGAGCAGAGCGTTGAGGATCTCAAGACCCTGCACGACCAAGCACTGCAGGCCGCGATGCAGGCCAAGAAGGCCGTGGAACAGAACGCGATGGTGCTCCAGCAGAAGATCGCCGAACGCACCAAGCTGCTCAGCCAGCTGGAGCAGGCAAAGATGCAGGAACAGGTCAGCGCCTCACTGCGGTCGATGAGCGAGATCGCGGCACCCGGCAGCACCCCCAGCCTCGATGAGGTCCGCGAGAAGATCGAGCGCCGCTACGCCAACGCCATGGGGTCGGCGGAGCTTGCTCAGAACTCGGTGCAGGGCCGGATGCTGGAGGTTCAGCAGGCCAGCGTGCAGATGGCCGGACACTCCCGGCTCGAGCAGATCCGGGCCTCGATGCGCGGTGATGCGCTGCCGTCCGGCGGCGCCGCCGCCCAAACACCGGCCACCCCGGCCAGCACGACTGAGCCCGAGCAACCGCTCGGCCAGTAGGCGTCGTCCTAAGGAGGCGGGCTCTCGATGGCGGTGAAATCCGAGCATCGGGGATCGGCGTCGCGGCAGTTGCGCTCCACACTGCAGCGGGGAATCGACGCCGCCGCCGAGTACGCCGACGTGGCAGCGCAGAAACTCAGCGCCGCCGCCGACCCTCGGGCCCGCCTGCTGCGCAAGCGGCGCTGGGCACTGCGGCTGGGGCTGTTCTTCGGGATCGCATCGGCCTTCTGGGTCCTGGTGACCGGTCTGCTTGCGGCGTGGAGCACGCCGGTGTGGGGCCTGCTGATCACCGGGCTGATCGCCGCCGGCGCGGCCGCACCCGCGACATTGCTGTTGTTGCGCTATCGGTGGCTGCGGGGTGAAGCGTTGCCGCCACTCCGTGCGGCCAGTGCGCGCCGGTTGCCGCCGTTCGGTTCGGCCGCCCGACCGGCGATGTCGGCGCTGGGGGCTTCGGAACGCGGGTTGCACTCCCTGCTGGCTGTGATGGAGCGCGGAAACATGTTGCCGTCCAGCGAGATCCGGGAACTCACAGCTGCGGCCGGTCGCTCTGCGGCAGCCATGTCGGCGACGGCGGCCGAGGTGGCGTCGATGGAACGCGCGGGCGGCGACAACCCGCACGCGCGGGAGTATCTGGCGCCGACGATCAACGCGTTCACCGCCCAACTCAACAGCGGGGTGCGTCAGTACAACGAGATGGTGACTGCCGCAGCGCATCTGGTGTCATCGGTGAACTCCGATCCGACGACCACCGGCGTGTTCCAGCAGCGCTACCGGCATGAACTCACCGATGCCACCGACCGTCTTATCGGCTGGGCGCAGGCCTTTGAGGAACTTGGTCAGGCTCGCCGGGCTTGATTCCGATTCGAGTTAATCAAACCGGGGTCGCAGCGCCGGTACGACGGCGCCGAGCAGTCCGCGTGCGATGGCTTTGGTGAAATCGAACATATCGAAATAATCCCGCCATAGCGTGATCCGGCCATTGTGGACCTCGAACACCCCGCACACCCAGAACTGCAGTCGCACCGGGCCGAACGCCAAGACGTCGGTGCGTTCGGTCAGTACCGAGGAGCCGTTGACCGCGATGCGGTGGATCTTCACCTCGAAGCCGGCCCGGCCCTCCATACCGCGAAAGAGTTTCATGGTGCGCGCCCGTCCGCGGATGGTGGGGAACCCGACGTTCTGATAAACGAGGTTCTCGTCGAGTACCGCACCCGCACCGTCGATGTCCTGGTCCTCCAGAGCGGTCAGGAAGATCTCGACGGTGTGCGCATTGTCGACGCCAGCGCTGACATTCGTGGTCTGCTCGGTCATACCCGTCAGCCTAGAGCGTTGCCGGACTGACGTGCTGTGGCATGGTGGGGCGAATGCGGGTCGCTGTGGTCGCCGGACCGGAAGCAGGCCATGCCTTCCCCGCGATCGCGCTGTGTCTGCGGCTTGCCGCGGCCGGTGACGACCCGGTGCTCTTGACCGGGACTGGATGGCTCGACACCGCCCGGCGCGCCGGCTTGGACGCGGTCGAACTGCTCGGTCTAGACCCCGACGAGTCCGACGATGACACCGACGCGGGCGCCAAACTGCACCACCGGGCCGCGCGCATGGCGGTGCTGAACCTGCCCGTGTTGCGCAATATTCGGCCCGATCTGGTGGTCTCCGATGTGATCACCGTGTCTGGCGGGATGGCGGCGGAACTTGTTGGCATCCCGTGGATCGAACTCAGCCCGCACCCGCTCTATCTGCCGTCGAAAGGTCTGCCGCCAATCGGCAGTGGACTGGCGCCGGGCACCGGGGTTCGGGGACGCCTGCGTGATGCGACCATGCGGGCGTTCACCGCGCGTTCGGTGCGAGTCGGGGAGCGCCAGCGTGCCCGGGCCCGCCGAGAGATCGGGCTGCCCGGTGCCGATCCCGGTCCGCTGCGCCGGCTCATCGCCACCCTTCCCGCCCTGGAGGTACCGCGCCCGGACTGGCCAGCCGAGGCCGTCGTCGTCGGCCCACTGCACTTCGAGCCGACCGCCGCGGTCCTGGCGGTTCCGCCCGGTGACGGGCCGGTGGTCGTGGTGGCGCCCTCGACGGCCAGCACCGGTACGGGCCATCTGGCCGAACTGGCGCTGGAACATCTGGTCCCGGGTGAGACCCTGCCCGTCGGGTCCCGGCTGGTGGTGTCCCGGCTGGTGTCATCCCGACCCGGCGGTGACGATGTCACGCTGCCACCGTGGGCCGTGGTGGGACTGGGCCGCCAGGACGATCTGCTGTGTCAGGCCGATGTGGTGGTGTGCGGCGGCGGGCACGGCATGCTGTCCAAAACGCTGCTGGCCGGGGTGCCGATGGTGGTGGTTCCCGGCGGTGGCGATCAGTGGGAGTTGGCGAATCGCGTTGCGCGACAGGGGTGTGCGCGACTCATCCGGCCGCTGAGTGCCGATGCGTTGATCTCTAGTGTCACCGAGGTGCTGTCGGATCCCGGCTATCGGCAGGCGGCGCGCAGGGCGGGCGATTCCATCGCCGAGGTGGCCGACCCGGTGGAAGCATGTCGTGCTGCCATGGGCGGTCGCGCGTCGTAGTCACTTGTGCTTTTTATAGGGCGCGAGCAGCTTGGACCAGGACCGGGACAGCTGCTTGTACTCATCCTCGCAGCCGTCCGCCCGACTCTCGGGCAGAAGCCCGTCGGTGATGATGTCGGCATGTTCAGCAGGGTCGTGTCCGTACATCCAGCACAGCACGTTGTACATGCGGGTCTGGTTCACCGAGTGCTTGGCGGCGAAGTCGGCTTCGACAAGATCTCCCTGGCCTTGGGCGTACTGCTCGAACATCCGGGCGTAATCCTTGACGGCTTCTTCGGCTTGAGGCTCGACGTTTCCGTTTTCATCGGGCTCGAGTAGCAGGAACACCACTAGCTGATCTGAGGCGTCTTCTTCCCGGCCGGTGATCGGTAGTTCGTCGAAATCGATTGCTGCGTGGGCGAACTCATGATAGAAGGTGGCCAGTTCGGCGTTGATCGCCGCCGGGATCGGATCGGAGTCACCGGCCGCTTTGAATGCTTGCAAGCTCAGGTTGGCGTCCTCGTAACAGATCGTGATTTTCTTCTCGGCGAAGTTCCAGAAAGCATTCGCCTCGCCGCACTGCGCCCCGACCAACGCGATGTCGTACGGCAGGTCCAATGTGTGATTGATTTTGTCGGCCACGTGGTCCAGCAGGTGCGTCCGCGTCATCATCGCGCGGCCGATGATCGCGGGACCGGTGGAGGCCTTCTCGTAGGTCACGGTCATCCTCGGGTCGTGGGAACCCGAGCCGCACCCCGAGGCCACTAGAGCGGCTACCAACGCGGCACACGTGGGTCCGAAATGCACCGCTAGTTGTCGCCTGTCCCCGGGCGTTTCACGTTGGTTTTTGAATCCACCTTGCTGGTGGTCGGATTCCCGGTCGGATCCCCAGTGGGTGATGGGGACTCCTTGGCCGCTGTGCAGCCGGCGGTCAGTCCCATTCCGGTGATGACAAGACCGGCGGCAAGCACGGTGAATCGGTGGGTTCGACGTGAGTTGTCGATATCGCGCGACTTTACTCATCGCCGGAAGCCGGCGAGTAGAGCGTGCACCCCTCACACACAGTTCTGGGTAGGTTCATGGGCGTGCGGCTGACACAATTCCACGAGCTGATCGCGGCCCAGTTTGGTGCTGTTCGCGGCGCCTCGGTGGTGGTGGATCACGTCCTGACCCAGCTGGGCGGGCGGACCGCCACCCAGGCGATCGAGGACGGTGTCGACCCCCGCGATGTGTGGTGGGCGCTGTGCGCCGACTTCGACATACCCCGCGACCAGTGGTAGCCGGACCCGTCACCGACACGCCGCGCGCCTTACTTGCCATCGAACACATGTTCGCTATTGTGAGCGGTGTTCGACCAGCTCTTCCAGGTCAGACCGTTTTGTCAGAGGTCCTCTCTAACGTCACGGCAACTGACCGACACCGGTCGATCGGACACACCGGAAAGAACGGAGATACCCATGGCACAGCAAGCCCCGGACCGCGACAAGGCTCTCGAGCTCGCGCTCGCGCAGATCGAGAAGAATCACGGCAAAGGCGCGGTGATGCGACTCGGCGACGAGGTTCGTCAGCCGATCTCAGTCATCCCCACCGGCTCCATCGCCCTAGACGTGGCGCTGGGTATCGGCGGGCTGCCGCGCGGCCGCATCATCGAGATCTACGGCCCGGAATCCTCCGGCAAGACCACCGTCGCCCTGCACGCGGTGGCCAACGCCCAGGCCGCCGGCGGTATCGCGGCGTTCATCGACGCTGAGCACGCGCTCGACCCCGAGTACGCCAAGAACCTCGGCGTGGATACCGACGCCCTGCTGGTGAGCCAGCCCGACACCGGTGAGCAGGCACTCGAGATCGCCGACATGCTGATCCGGTCGGGAGCGATCGACATCCTGGTCATCGACTCGGTGGCCGCGCTGGTACCGCGTGCCGAGATCGAGGGCGAGATGGGCGACAGTCACGTCGGCCTGCAGGCCCGTCTGATGAGCCAGGCGCTGCGCAAGATCACCGGCGCACTGAGCAACTCGGGTACCACGATGATCTTCATCAACCAGCTGCGCGAGAAAATCGGTGTGATGTTCGGTTCACCGGAGACCACCACCGGCGGCAAGGCATTGAAGTTCTACGCCTCGGTGCGTCTGGATGTGCGACGGATCGAGACCCTCAAGGACGGCACCGACGCGGTGGGTAACCGCACGCGCTGCAAGGTCGTCAAGAACAAGGTCTCGCCGCCGTTCAAGCAGGCCGAGTTCGACATCATCTATGGCAAAGGCATCAGCCGCGAGGGCTCGCTCATTGATATGGGTGTCGATCATGGCTTCGTCCGCAAGTCTGGGTCGTGGTTCACCTACGAGGGTGAGCAGTTGGGCCAGGGCAAGGAGAATGCCCGTGCCTTCCTGGTTGAGAATCCCCACGTGGGTAACGAGATCGAGAAGAAGATCAAAGAGAAGCTCGGCATCGGTGCGGTGGTGACCGACGAACCCGTCGATGACGTCCTGCCCGCTCCCGTCGACTTCTGAGACCCGCGAGGAGCAGGCGCACGCACTATGTTTGCGCCTGCTCACCGCGCGGGCACGGAGTCGCTCCGAACTCATCGGGAAAATGGCCAAGCAGGGCTATCCCGATGATGTAGTCGAGACCGTGCTCGGCCGGCTGGTCGCGGTCGGTCTGGTTGACGACGAGGACTTCGCCGCACAATGGGTGCGGTCCCGGCAGACGTACGCGGGAAAAGGCAAGCGGGCTTTAGCCGCTGAGCTTCGGACCAAGGGTATCGACGCCGAGGTGATCGCCGCCGCACTGGACGGGATCGATGCCGGCGCCGAACGTGTTCGGGCCGAGCAGCTCGTCGAACGCAGGCTGCGACGCGAGGTGCTGGTTGATGGCGATGATGGAAAAGTGATGCGCCGGCTGGTTGGAATGCTGGCCCGCCGGGGATACAGCCAGAGCATGGCCGCTGCGGTGGTCACCGATGCGTTGGCAGCCGAACGGCAGCGTCGGAGGGTCTAGCCTTACGATCCGCGCATGCGGATTTCGGTCAAGCTGGCACCCACCTTCACCTACCCCGAACTCGAGGAGTTCTGGCGCACCGCCGATCGGCTGGGCTTTGACGCGGTCTGGGATTACGACCATTTCTACGGTCTGGTCGACAATGCCAAACCCACCCACGAGGGCTGGACCACGCTTGCGGCCATGGCCGTGGTCATCCGGCGGGCTCGAGTGGGCTGCATGGTCACCGGGGTGACCTACCGGAATCCGGCGATCCTGGCCAAGATGGCCGTCACTGTCGACCACATCAGCGGTGGCCGCCTCAATTTCGGTATCGGCGCCGGCTGGCATGAAGCAGAGCACCGTGGCTACGGGATCGAGTTCCCCAGTCCGGGCTCGCGGGTGGCGATGGTCGATGAGGCCCTGACGGTGATCCGGCGGCTGTGGACCGGGGATTCAGTCACCCATTCCGGTCGCTTCTTCACCCTGACCGATGCGGTGTGCGAGCCCAAGTGCATCCAGCGCCCGCATCCGCCGATCATCGTGGGCGGTTCCCAGCCGAAGATGTTGCGAGTGATCGCCCGCCACGCCGATGAGTGGAACATGACCAGCCATCAGGGTGCTGCGGAGTGGGGTGAGGCCAACGTGGCACTTGATCAGGCCTGCGCTGAGGTCGGTCGCAACCCCGCCGACGTCCGCCGGTCGGTGCAACTGTTCCTACACCCGCGCGAGCCCGAGCAGGTGGACGAACAACTCAGCCTGCTACCGGCGTATCAGCGACTGGGTTGTGAGCACGCGGTGCTGTCTTTCTATCAGCCGCCGAGTGCTGAGCTGCTCGAACGCTGCGCCGCACTGACGTGATCGATCGGCTAATCGCCGGGTTCCAGCAGTGCAGAGGGAGCGCCACCCTGCTCGAGTGCTTCAGCCTCCAGTGGTCGGGTTCCGCGCCGCGAGCTCCGGAGCCGACGTTCGAGCCGGGTCGCTGCCGCCGACAGTGCGAAGTTGACGCTGATCATCAAGACCGCGATCACAATCAGCGCCGATACGTAATTGCCGTACGTCGACCCGATCACCGTGCCTTGGCGCACCATTTCGACGAACGTGATCTGGTAGCCGATCGCCGTATCCTTGAGCGCCACCACCAACTGCGACACCAGCACCGGCAGCATCGAGGTGATGGCCTGGGGCAGCAGGATCGAGCGCATGGTCTGGCCCCAACTCAAGCCCAGTGCGGCGGCGGCCTCGCCCTGCCCGCGGGAAAGTGAACCGACGCCGGAGCGGACGATCTCGGCGATCACCGCTCCGTTGTACAGCGTCAGTCCGGTTACCACACCGGCCAATGCGAGGTACGTGGACGGAAAGGTGTCGTAGAGCGCATAGAGGAAGTAGGCGAAGATCATCATGATCAGTACCGGGACGGCCCGTAAGAACTCGACGATCACCGCACACGGCCGTCGGATTGCGGCGATCGGTGACAGTCGACCCACACCGAGCAGCAGTCCCAGGGCAATGGCCAGCACGATGGATAAGGCTGCCGCAGTCAACGTGCCCGCTATGCCTGGCAATACATAGGTCCGCCACAGGTCCGCGGTCAGAAACGGCTTCCACTTCGCTGCGGTCAGCTGTCCCTTGTCCACCAGTTTGACGACGATGAGCGACCCTGCCAACGCAACGAACACGACGGTGATGGCCGAGATGATCTGATTGCGGATCCGGGCCCGGGGTCCCGGGGCGTCGAAGAGAACCGAGGCACTCGTCATTGCCGGACGACCGCCAGATGCTTACTCAGCCGACCGAATAGCAACCCCAGTGGCAGTGTGAGGAGCACGAAGCCGACGGCGAATATGGTGCCGACCACGATTAGGGCCGCGGTGTTCTCGATCATCTCCTTCATGAGCAACGCGGCCTCGGCTACGCCGATCGCCGAGGCGATCGTCGTGTTCTTGATCAACGCGATCACCACCGATCCGAGTGGGATGATGACCGCGCGGAATGCCTGCGGCAGTAACACGATCCGCAGATTCTGGCTGAAGGTGAACCCCAGTGACCTGGCCGCTTCGGCTTGGCCGAGTGGCACGGTGTTCACCCCGGCCCGTACCGTCTCGCATACGAATGAGGCGGTGTATAGCGTCAGTCCGAGCACAGCAAGCCGAAAGTTGCTGTCGGCAATCGATGTGGTCGAGTTCGGGTCAACCAGTGACACGCCCAGCGTCTGCGCCAAGCCGAACGAGCAGAACAGGATGATCAGCGTCAGCGGGGTATTTCGGACGACGTTGACGTAGGCAGCGCCCAGCCAGTTGAGCATCGGCACGGGTGCAAGCCGCGCCGCGGCCAGTGCCGTGCCGAGGATCAGGGCACCGACCGCCGAGAACACCGTGAGTTGAATCGTGGTCCAGAACGCCTCGAAGATCTGGCTGCGATACTCAGTGAACACCTCCACGTCGGTAACCTGCTGCCGCAGATTCGAGGTGCGCTGAACTCAGTACCGGTCGATCGCCGGCGGAGCGGGGGCGGTGATACCCGCAGGGCCGAGGTTCTTGTCGAACGCTGCCTGCCAGGCGCCGTCTTTCTCCATCTTCTCCAGCGCGTCATTGATCTTTGTGCGCAGTTCGGTGTCGTCCTTCTTGAGCCCGATGCCGTAGCGCTCCTCGGAGAACGGTTTGCCGACGATCTTGAACGCGCCCGGGGACTGCGCGGCGTAGCCGGCCAGAATCACTTCGTCGGTGGTCACGGCGTCGACGGCGCCGTTCTTGAGCGCCTCGACACATGCCGAGTAGGTGTCATACTGCTGAAGCTGCACGCCGGGGTATTTGTCCTTGATCCGCTGCGCAGGTGTGGACCCCGTCACCGAGCACAATTTCTTGTTGTCCTGCAACGACTCCGGCCCGGTGATATCGGTATTCCCGGCGGTTACCAGAAGGCTTTGCCCGGTGATCAAATACGGTCCGGCGAAGTCGACCTTCTCTTTGCGTTTGTCGGTGATCGAGTATGTGGCGACGATGTATTTCACCTGACCGTTCTGGATCAGCGTTTCGCGCTGGGCCGACGGTGACTCCTTCCACTCGATCTGGTTCTCGTTGTAGCCGAGTTCGGTGGCCACGTATCTGGCGACGTCCACATCGAACCCGCTCATCGTGCCGTCCGGGTTCTTCAGGCCCAGACCGGGCTGATCGAACTTCGTTCCGATGACCAGCTTGTCGGCGCCGCCGCCGCCACATGCGGTCGCGGTGAATGGCAGAGCGAGCGCCAGAGCGGCGGCGCCGATGAGACGCCATGAGATTGTGGGCATGAGATTTCCTTTCGCCCTAGTGGTTGAGAATCTTGCCGAGGAAATCCCTGGCTCGATCCGATCGTGGATTGTCGAAAAACTCGGCGGGAGTGGCGTCCTCGGCGATGGCACCGTGGTCCATGAACACCACCCGGTCGGCGGCACGGCGGGCGAAGCCCATCTCGTGCGTCACCACCAGCATGGTCATTCCGTCCCGGGCGAGCGCGGTCATCACGGCCAGCACCTCGTTGATCATTTCCGGGTCTAGTGCGCTGGTCGGTTCATCGAAGAGCATGACCTTCGGATCCATCGCCAATGACCGTGCGATCGCCACCCTTTGCTGCTGGCCGCCGGAAAGCTGCGCCGGGTACTTGTCGGCCTGGTTGGCCACGCCGACCCGATCGAGGAGCGCCAGCGCGCGCTCCCGGGCCTTCGCCCCGGGGGCCTTGCGCACCTTCATCGGAGCCAGTGTCACGTTCTCCAGAATCGTCTTGTGGGCGAAGAGGTTGAAGGATTGGAAGACCATGCCGACGTCAGACCGCAACTGCGCCAGCTTGCGACCCTCGACCGGTAGCCGAGCACCATCGATGGCGATTGTGCCGGTGTCTATGGTTTCCAGGCGATTGAGCGTGCGGCACAGCGTTGACTTCCCCGAACCGGACGGCCCCAGCACCACGACGACCTGACCCCGGCCGATGTCGAGGTTGATGTCTTTGAGTACATGCAGGTCGCCGAAGTGTTTGTTGACACCCTTGATCGAGATCATCGGGACCACCGCGCTCCCCGCCATGTTCCGACCCTACCCAGCTACAGAGAAGTCCGCCGGTGGATGCTGTGGTTTCTCGGCCCCGGCCGATCTCCGTACCATGAGGTCCGTGACATCGGTGCGCAACCAGGGCGAGACGGGCGATGGGGCCCCCTCGGCGACCGGTCGTACCTACCAGGTCCGCACCTACGGTTGCCAGATGAATGTCCACGACTCCGAGCGTCTGGCCGGTCTGCTGGACGCCGCCGGCTACCGCCGCGCGCCAGAGGGTACCGACGCCGACGTCGTGGTGTTCAACACCTGCGCAGTCCGGGAGAACGCCGACAACAAGCTCTACGGCAATATCAGTCATCTGGTGCCACGCAAGCAGGCCGACCCGGACATGCAGATCGCGGTCGGCGGCTGCCTCGCCCAGAAGGATCGCGAGAACGTGCTGCGCCGGGCGCCGTGGGTGGACGTGGTGTTCGGTACCCACAACATCGGCTCACTGCCGGCCCTACTTGATCGGGCCCGGCACAATCGGGTGGCGCAGGTGGAGATTGCCGAGGTGTTGCAGGAGTTCCCGTCCGCACTTCCTGCGGCCCGGGATTCCGCCTACGCGGCATGGGTGTCGATCTCAGTCGGCTGTAACAACACCTGCACGTTCTGCATCGTCCCGTCATTGCGGGGTAGGGAATTAGACCGCAGGCCCGGCGACGTTCTGGCCGAGGTTCAGGCCCTGGTGGATCAGGGCGTCCTGGAAATCACACTGCTGGGCCAAAACGTCAACGCCTACGGGATCTCCTTCGCTGCTGACGAACACCTGCGCGAGTCGCCGATGGTCCCGTCGGAAACCCGGCGCGACCGGGGCGCCTTCGCTTCGCTGTTGCGCGCCTGCGGACGGATCGAGGGACTCGAACGCATCCGATTCACCTCGCCGCACCCGGCTGAGTTCACCGACGATGTCATCGATGCGATGGCCACGACGCCGAATGTGTGCCCGGCGCTTCACATGCCGCTGCAATCAGGTTCCGATCGGGTACTCAAGGCGATGCGCCGCTCCTACCGTGCGGATAGGTATCTCGGCATTCTCGATCGGGTTCGGACAGCGATGCCGCACGCGGCCATCACCACCGACATCATCGTCGGGTTTCCGGGCGAGACAGAGGACGATTTCGCCGCGACGCTCGATGTCGTCCGCCGGGCCCGCTTCGCCGCCGCATTCACGTTTCAGTATTCGAAACGGCCCGGCACCCCGGCTGCCGAGATGGACGGGCAACTGCCGAAAAGCCTGGTACAGGAACGCTATCAACGGCTGGTCGACCTCCAGGAAGCCATCTCCTTTGAGGAGAATCACGCTCTCATCGGCAGTACCGTCGAACTTCTGGTGGCCAGTGGTGAAGGCCGCAAAGATCTCGCCACCATGCGGATGACAGGTCGGGCCCGCGACGGCCGTCTGGTGCACTTCAGTCCCGGCAACCTCGAGGTGCGGCCCGGCGATGTCGTCACCACCACGGTGACCGCTGCGGCGCCGCATCATCTGATCGCCGACGGGTCACTGGCGTCGCATCGGCGAACCCGAGCGGGCGACGCCCACGCGGCCGGCCAACGACCGCACACCGTCGGACTTGGCCTGCCACCGGTCGGCGCCCCGCCGGTGGATGAAACGATTACCACAGGATGTCAGCAATGAGCGTGCCGGGATCAGCCGACGACTTCGAGTCCTACCGGGCGGACCTGGAAGCAGCCGAGCGTCGGGTGGCAGGCGAGATCGAGCCGGGCGCGAGGGGATTCGTAGTCGCGATCCTGGTTTTCGTGCTGATGGTGTCGTTTCTTCTGCCCCACGCCGGGGCTGCCAGGGGTGTTGACGTATTGATGGGTGACGACACAGCGATCCGCGTCGGAATCGCCATTCCGTCGAGGATTTTCAGTTGGCTGAGCCTGGTGTTCAGCGTCGGATTCTCGATGCTTGCGCTGATTACCCGGCGTTGGACATTGGCCTGGATCGCGCTGGCGGGCTCTGCGGTTGCCAGCGCCATCGGCATGTTGGCGGTGTGGTCACGACAGACTGCCCTCCACGGTCATCCGGGCCCCGGGATAGGGCTCGTCGTGGGTTGGATCGCGGTGATCCTGCTGACGTTCCACTGGCTCCGGTTGGTGTGGACGCGTACGGCGGTGCAGCTGGCCGCCGAGTCCCAGCGCCGACAGGAGGCCGCCGACAATCAGTCGAGATCTCTGCTGGAAGGTCGTGACAATCCCGGCGGTCACCGGCCCGGCGGGTTTCCGGAGCAGCCCTAGCCGACCCTGAGTGTCGTGGCCGCTAACGCCTCTTCGTCAGAGCGGCGACTGCGGTATCAGCCCATTCCCGCCACTGCGCGGCGCTTGCCCGGGCCTGTTCAGCATCCTTGGTCCGGCCGGCTGCGGCTGCCTTCTCGGCTTGGCGCTCAAACTGCTCGGCGCGCACCCGGAACTGCTCGGCCCGGGCCTGTGCCTCCGGGTCGACTCGAACTGATTCGCCTGCGTCGCGGATTTTCTTCTCCACGGCCCGCAGCCGTCGATCCAAATCGGTTGAGCGATCCTTTGGCGTGTTGCCGATCGCGTCCCACTTGTCGGTGATGGTGCGCAACGCGGCGCGAGCGGCATCAAGGTCACCGGCATCGATCTTTTCCGCCTCGGCCAGCAGCTTCGCCTTGGCCTCGCCGTTGGCCTGAAACTCAGCGTCACGTTCGGCACTGACGGCATTGCGCGCGGCGAAGAACGTGTCCTGGGCCGCTTTGAACCGCTGCCACATCGCTTCGTCGAGGTCCTTGGAAGCCCGGCCCGCTGACTTCCATTCGTTGAGTAGGTCGCGGAACTTGGCCGCGGTCGGGGCCCAATCAGTCGAACCGGATAGTTCCTCGGCCCGCTCGCACAGTCGCTCCTTGGCCTCCTTGACGCCTATCCGCTCGCGATCGAGTTCGGCAAAGTGCGCCCCACGGCGTCGGTTGAAGCTGTCCCGGGCTGCCGAGTAGCGCTTCCACAATGCGTCATCGGTCTTGCGGTCCAAGCCGGTGATCATTCGCCACTCATCGACGATGGCGCGCATCCGGTCGCCGGCGATCTTCCACTGGGTCGAGTTGGCCGCGATGTCCTCGGCTTCGACGGCCAGCGCCTCCTTGCGGGTGGCTTGTTCGGCACGCTGCTCATCGCGAAGGGCCCGATCAGCTCTGACTGTCTGCGTGGCTTGGTCGCTGATCGCGGCGAGTCGTGTCGTCAGCGCGTCGACATCACCCAAAACATTTGCGGTGGAGAGTGATTCGACAAGTGCGGCAGCGGCAGCCTTGATCTTGCGAGCATCGGCGGTGCCGGAGGCCAGCCTGGTCTCCATCAACGTGACTTCGGTGGCGAGATCGTCGAAGCGTCGCCCGAAATGCGCGAACGCGGCGTCGGGGTCACCGGCCTGCCAGGAGCCGACGACGCGCTCACCGGCGGCGGTGATCAGATAAACGGTTCCGTCAGCGGCGACCCGGCCAAACTTGCGGGGGTCGCTGACCGGCGGTACCGGCAGGGGCTGAGAGGAGGCGCGCGGTCTCGGAACCGGTCGGGCGGGGCCCGGACGGGGGACGGGCTTGGGCACCGGGGGCGCAGACTCGGTCGCGGTCTCGGGGGACATCTCGGTGGCGGTCTCGGGGGACGTCTCAGGGGACGTCTCGGGGGACGCCTCAGCAGACGGCTCAGCGGATTCGGATTCCAGCGTGTCCTCGGTCGTCATGAGTCAGACCCACCTACCCTCCGCGCGGTCGTTCCGCGCACCTGCCGCGCGAAGCGGCGCCGATACTGCCCTGAGGGCCGACACCTTTATCGTCGGCCTCGAAGGTATTGAACCAGTTCCCGGCTCCGTATGCCCACGTGTTGGGTGTGAGTGCTTGCCTGGCGCGCAGGCTTCTGCGGAGCAGACGCTAGCGTTGGCTCCGTGTTGGCAGCCATTGCACTGACCCCCTCTGCGCCGGTTCTGGTGCCTGAACTCGCCGGTGCCGCGGCCGCCGAGGTGGCGCAGTTCCACGCTGCCGCACTGGCGGCAGCCTCCACACTGCCGAATCGGTGGATTGCCATCGGCGTCGGACCGACGGATCTGATCATCGAACCCACCACCCGCGGAACTTTCGCCGGATACGGCGTTGACGTGCCCGTGCTGCTGTCACCGGACGCCCCGCAGATGATCACCGACCTACCGTTGTGTGCGCTGATCGCCGGTTGGCTGCGCGGACAGGCCAACGCGGCGGCCTGGGTTCAGGTGCGGGTGTATTCCGCGGATCACGATGTCGACACCGCACTGGCCCGTGGCCGATCATTACGTGCGGCGATCGACGAGGCCGCCGACTCAATTGGGGTCCTGGTGGTGGCAGACGGCGCCAACACCCTGACCCAGGGTGCTCCCGGCGGTTTCGACCCTGATGCCGAGTCGGTGCAGATCGCCCTCGATGACGCGCTCGCCAGCGGGAACGCGGCCGCTCTGACCCGGCTGCCCAACGGAATCATCGGGCGGGTTGCGTATCAGGTACTCGCGGGGCTCACCGAACCGAAACCGAAGGGTGCCAACGAACTTGTTCGTGGTGCGCCCTACGGCGTCGGTTATTTCATCGGAACGTGGACCCCCGGCACGTGAACCCCGACACGTGGACGCCCGAGGAGAGCGCAGCGACCCGGGACAAGCTCTAGTGCCTCGGCCGATCGCCGTAATCGGACCCACCGGCACCGGAAAGTCCCAACTCGCTCTGCAGATCGCCGAGCACCTCGGCGGTGAGATCGTCAACGCCGACGCCATGCAGCAGTACCGCGGCATGGATATCGGCACCGCCAAAGTCGATCCGGCCGGCCGCCGCGGCATCCCACATCACCGACTCGATGTCCTCGACGTCACCGACACCGCCACCGTCGCGCGCTACCAGCAGGCTGCCGTTACCGACGTCGAATCCATCAGCGCTCGCGGTGCCGTGCCGATTATTGTCGGCGGGTCGATGATGTACATCCAATCGCTGCTGGACGATTGGGCGTTCCCGGCGACAGATACGGACGTGCGATCGCGATGGGAAGAGCGCCTTGCCGAAATCGGAACGACCGCATTGCATTCTGAACTCGCCGCCCAGGATCCGGTCGCGGCTGAGACGATTCTGGTCACCGATGGCCGCCGAATCGTCCGCGCACTGGAGGTGATCGAGTTGACGGGTCAACCCTTCGTGGCGTCGGCTCCGCAGATTGGACCGCCACGATGGGATACCGCGATCGTCGGATTGGATTGGGAAACAGAGGCTTTAGACGCCAGATTGACGGAGCGTACCGACGCCATGTTCGCCGCAGGTCTGGTCGATGAGGTGCGCGTGCTGGTGGGACGGGGTCTGCGCGACGGAGTCACCGCTGCGCGCGCGCTGGGTTACGCCCAGGTGATCGACGCGCTGGATGCCGGCGCAACAGCGGCTGATATCGAGCAGGCGCGTGAGCTGACCTTCACCGGCACTCGTCGCTATGTGCGTAGGCAGCGGTCGTGGTTTCGGCGTGACGCGCGTATCCACTGGCTGGACGGCTCGGCGGACGCGCTACTCGACGAGGCGCTGGCGCACTGGCGCCACGTATCCTGAGCAGATGATCCGAACCGACGGCGATGGCGCAGGCCGCGCCTGCGACGTGGAGCGGTTCAGATGATCTTCGCCAAGGGCCATGGCACCCAGAACGATTTCGTGCTGCTGCCCGACCTTGCGGCGCAACTGGAGTTGGTTCCGGCCGCGGTGGCCGCCCTGTGCGACCGCCGCCGCGGACTGGGCGCCGACGGTGTGTTGCGCCTCACCACTGCCGGGGCCGCTGTTGCGGCCGGCGTGCTGGACCGGCTCCCCGGCGGTGTGAGCGCCGGGGACTGGTTCATGGACTACCGCAACGCCGACGGTTCGAGGGCTCAGATGTGTGGCAATGGCGTGCGGCTGTTTGCCCACTATCTGCGAACCAGCGGCCTGGAACAGCGCGACGAGTTCGTGATCGGATCCCTGGCCGGACCACGACCGGTGGTCGTGCACCACGCCGACGAGGTCCATGCCGATGTCACTGTCGAGATGGGCCCGGTCACCCGGACGGGCACCGGTGCCGCAACCGTCGGTGGACGACGCTTGACCGGGGTGGCCATCGATGTCGGCAACCCGCATCTGGCCTGCGTGGTCGCGGACCTCAGCATCAACGAACTGAACGCACTTGACGTCGGCGGTGCGATCGAGTTCGACCGGGCCCAGTTCCCCGACGGGGTCAACATCGAAGTGCTCACCGCCCCGGCGGGCGGCGAGGTGTCGATGCGGGTCCACGAACGCGGCGTGGGCGAGACCCGGTCCTGCGGCACCGGAACGGTAGCCGCCGCGCTGGCCGCACTGGCACATCAGGGCACCGACACCGGCACCCTGGGCGTCCGGGTCCCCGGTGGTGAGGTCAGCGTCACGGTCACCGAAACCACCAGCTTCCTGCGGGGGCCGTCGGTTCTGTTAGCGCACGGGGAACTCTCCGACGCCTGGTGGGCTGCGCAACAGTGACCCGCGAGGTTATTCGGATGCGCGACGTTGTACCCGCGTGACACGATCGGGTTCGTATGACTGATTTTGATCCCAATGCCCCCACCGCCGACCCCAGCGTCGGCGAACTCGCGCTCGAGGATCGTGCCGCGCTGCGGCGCGTGGCCGGGTTGTCCACCGAACTCGCCGACGTCTCCGAGGTCGAATACCGGCAGTTGCGGCTGGAACGCGTGGTCTTGGTGGGGGTGTGGATGGACGGAACCGCCGCCGACGCCGACGCCAGCCTTGCCGAACTTGCCGCCCTGGCCGAGACCGCCGGCTCGGAAGTCCTGGAGGGCATCATTCAGCGGCGCGACAAACCCGACCCGGCAACCTATATCGGCTCCGGTAAGGCCATCGAGTTGCGCGACATCGTCGCCGCGACCGGTGCCGACACGGTGATCTGCGATGGCGAGCTCAGCCCGGCGCAACTGAACGCACTGGAGAAAGTGGTGAAGGTCAAGGTCGTCGACCGCACCGCGCTGATCCTGGATATCTTCGCCCAGCACGCCAGCAGCCGAGAGGGCAAGGCCCAGGTGGAACTGGCCCAGATGCAGTACATGCTGCCGAGGCTGCGCGGTTGGGGTGAGTCGATGTCCCGCCAGGGCGGCGGTGCCGGCGGCAGTGGCGGCGGTGTGGGCACCCGCGGGCCCGGCGAGACCAAGATCGAGACGGACCGTCGCCGGATCCGTGAGCGGATGGCGCGACTGCGCCGTGAGATCAAGGGTATGAAGCAGGTCCGCGACACTCAGCGCAGCAGGCGCCTGCATAGCGATGTGCCCTCGATCGCGATCGTCGGCTACACCAACGCCGGTAAATCCAGCCTGCTCAACGCCCTGACCGGGGCCGGCGTGCTGGTGGAGAACGCGCTGTTCGCCACACTGGAACCCACCACCCGCCGCGGGCAGTTCGACGACGGCAGGCCGGTGGTTTTCACCGACACCGTCGGGTTCGTCCGGCATCTGCCGACCCAACTCGTCGAGGCGTTCCGTTCGACGCTGGAGGAGGTCGTCGACGCCGATCTGCTGGTGCATGTGGTCGATGGAGCCGATGTCAACCCGCTGGCTCAGATCGAGGCGGTGCACAAGGTCATTCGCGAGGTGCAGAACGATCACCATGCGGCACCTGCACCAGAGTTGTTGGTAGTCAATAAGATTGACGTGGCCGATGATCTCATGCTCGCGCAATTGCGCCGGGCGCTGCCTGGAGCGGTGTTCGTCTCGGCCCACACCGGCGAGGGTCTGGACCGGCTGCGCACCCGGCTCGGGGAGTTGGTCGAGCCCCGCGAGGTCACTGTCGACGTGACGATCCCGTACGACCGTGGCGATCTTGTCGCCCGGTTGCATAACGACGGCCGCGTCGACGCGACCGAGCACACGGAGCAGGGCACCCGAGTCAAGGCCCGGGTGCCAGCTGCACTCGCCGCCGGCCTGCGGCAGTACGCGACCTCCTAGGCAACGTCGTCTGCGGGATGGACCGCCGAGAGATGAGCCGCGGTGCTAACTTGTAAAATATCAACGGCGACAAGAGGACCGGAATGGCGAATACCAAACTGATTTCGTTGATGGCGGCCGCGGGCATAGTCGCTGCGGGAATCTCGATCAGCTCCGCTTGGGCGGGTGGGCCGAGCGGAGCCATCGAGGAAGACATGTTCGAGGCGGTGGGAACCGGTGTGTTTATCGACGCACTGGATGGTTTCACTGCGACTGGCGACAGTGCCGCCGAAGCCTCGGCGGCTGTGATCGCGGCATGTCAGGCCGCCGGTGGAGTCGATTGCACCGCGGACGAGGTCACGAACGACAACCTCTGCATTGTGTCGGTCGCTGACGACGTCACTGATGTCGTGGCTGGCGGAGCCGGCGCGACCGTTGAGGCTGCGCGCGCGGACGCCTTCGCCAGAGCCTCGGCCAACGGGACTCCCTTCGGTCCATCTGCCCTCACTGTCATTTCGGACTGCCCCTAATGGGCGCGAGGACCTCAGCCGTGCGTATCCGGAAGGCGAAAGACGTGAGAGATCTCCGTAAGTCCGCCTTGTTCATGGTTGGTTTGGTCGTGCTTGCGGGTGTGGCTGCCCCATCTGCCGAGGCAAGACCCAACTGTCAAACCATCGGCACTAACACCACCTGTCAGACCAACGGGAGCGTGTCGATCAAGGCCCGGCCGGGCACCGTGGCACCGCCCGCAAACCAGCCGCAGATTCCGTGGCTCGGCACTCCTGGGCGTCGTAGTCGTTGACAGAAGTTTCCGTGGATTGGCTGCGGGTTCCTGGACGCGGGGTGGCGGCTCGCCTTCGGGGCCAGAACGGTGATTGCGGCCAGCCCGCCCAACCAACCATCCGGTTGGTCTATTCTCTGGACAAACGCAGAATCCCTACCCGGAGGTCATAATGGCCAAGGCCGTCAACTACTCACGCACCATGTTCGAACCCGAGCACGAACTCTTTCGGGAGTCCTACCGGGCGTTCCTGGACAAGCATGTCGCGCCGCACCACGCTCAGTGGGAGAAGGACAAGATCGTCGACCGCGGGGTGTGGCTGGAGGCCGGCAAGCAGGGCTATCTGAGCATGGCGGTGCCGGAGGAGTACGGCGGCGGCGGCAACCCCGACTTCCGCTACAACACCATCGTCTGCGAAGAGACGGCGGCGGGCGGCTACAGCGGCCTCGGATTCGCCCTGCACAACGACGTCATCGCGCCCTATTTGCTCAATCTGACCACCAGGGAGCAGAAGGAGCGCTGGCTGCCGCAGTTCAGTACTGGAGAGATGATCACGGCGATCGCCATGACCGAACCGGGCACCGGCAGCGACCTGCAGGGCATCAAGACTCGCGCGGTCAGAGAGGGTGACCACTACATCCTCAACGGCTCCAAGACGTTCATCACCAACGGCATCAACGCCGACCTGGTGATCGTGGTGGCCCAGACCAACCCCGACAAGGGCGCACAGGGCTTCTCCCTGCTCGCGGTGGAGCGGGGCATGCCGGGCTTCGAGCGCGGACGTCACCTCGACAAGGTCGGTCTCGATGCCCAGGACACCGCCGAACTGTCATTCACCGACGTCAAGGTGCCTATTGAGAACCTGATCGGCGAGGAAGGCATGGGCTTCATTTACCTCATGCAGAACCTGCCGCAGGAACGAATTTCGCTTGCGGTCATGGCGGCGGCCGCAATGGAGTCGGTACTTGAGGAGACCATTTCCTACGTCAAGGAACGCAAGGCGTTCGGCAAGCCGATTGGTTCTTTCCAGAACAGCCGATTCCTGCTTGCTGAATTATCGACGGAGGCCACCGCGGTGCGAATCATGGTGGACGAATTCATCAAACTTCACCTCGACGACAAGCTGACCGCCGAACAGGCTGCCATGGCCAAGTGGTGGACCACCGAGGCCCAGGTGCGACTGGTTGACCGTTGCGTGCAATTGCATGGTGGCTACGGATATATGCGCGAATACAAGGTCGCGAAGGCGTTCCTCGATGCCCGTGTACAGACCATCTACGGCGGCACCACCGAGATCATGAAGGAGATCGTCGGCCGCAGTCTCGGGCTTTAGCGCCGAGACCATGGGAACCAGTCTTGGGCTTTAGGCCATTCGTTCGGCGGCTTATCAGGCCGGATCCGCCTTTATTTCGGATCAATTCGGGTTTTATCTCGATTTGGTTTTCGTAGCCAGAACCCACCGCGTGTCGTGGTTAGCTGGCGCGGACATATGGGATCGTAAAGCCACTATCTGGGCTTATTTGAGGCTTCTCGACCGAACGCGGGAGACTGTGCATGACGCGGCTAGGTAACAGGCTGACCCGAACCGTCCAGCGTGTGGCAGTGGGGGTTGCCGCAACTGCTGCGGCGGCAGTTCTGGTGGCGCCACTGGCGCTGGCCACGCCGGAAAGTGATGCAGCCGACGCCATCAGTGCGGCCTGGAATGCCGCGGGCGGTTCCGACTCCGAAGTGGGCAGCCAGGACGGCGACGTCTACCAGGTGGGTGACGGGTACGGCCAGAAATTCACCGCCGGCAAGATCTTCTTCACTGGCGACACCGGCGCGCACCTGATCTACGGCGCGATCCTGGACAAATTTGAGTCTCTCGGTGGGCCCGCCGACAGTGATCTCGGCTTTCCGACCATCAACGAGGTTGCCGGACTGGTGGGCCCGGACAGCCGGGTGAGCACCTTCAGCGCCAGCGACAAGCCCGCCATCTTCTGGACGCCGGACACCGGCGCGTGGGCGGTCCGCGGTGCCATCAATGCCGCCTGGGACATGCTGGGCGGTTCAGCCGGGACGCTCGGCGTTCCGATCGAAGACGAGCGTTACGACGGCGACGCCGTGAGCCAGAAGTTCACCGGAGGCGAGCTCACGTGGAACCTTGCCACCAAGACCTTTACCTCCACTCCGGCTGAACTCGCGGACGCCCTCACCGGTCTCGAGGTTCCCTCGGATGCGACCACGCTGATCAACCTGGCCTGGCGGGCCAGTGGCGGCCTCGGCGGCCCACTCGGGGCGCGACAGGGGGAGCCTTCGACGATCGGTGACAATGGCGCGGCCCAGGGTTATGCCGGCGGGAAGATCTTCTACTCCCCGCAGACCGGTGCCCATGCCCTCACCGGTGCAATCCTGTCGAAGTACGAGTCATTGGGCGGGGCCACCGGCGATCTCGGTTACCCGATCGGCACCGAGTCCGACGGAGGCGTGCCCAACAGCCGCATCAGTTCGTTCGGTGCGCCCGACGCGCCGGTGATCTTCTGGACTCCCGACACCGGCGCAATCGTCGTTCGCGGGGCCATCAGCGCCGCCTGGAGCGAGCTCGGCGGAGCGACCGGAACGCTGGGCACCCCGACCGGGGAGCAGAGCGTCTCCGGTGACACGATCACCCAGACCTTCAGCGGTGGCGAGATCTCCTGGAATCAGGCCACCAAGGAATTCAGCTCTTCTCCGGCGGACCTCGCGTCGTCTCTGTCGGGCCTGCAGTTGCCGGATGCGGTGGCCCAGACGCCCGCCGGAACGGCACCCGGTGACGCTTCCGGCAAGGGTGGCTGGCGCTCATGGTGGCTGCTGCTGATCCCACTGGTGCTGCTGCTCGGATCACTCGCGGTGTGGGCGTTGCGCAAGTCGGGTCCGACCGATGAGGGATCGGACGACCACTGGCCGGGGAGCCCGCTGGATTCGGGGCGGGACTCCGGCTACCCATGGTCGGCGCCCGGGGTTGATGAGGCCGACAGGTTCGACGCCGATGAGGACACGATCGACACCGCGCCGACCCGCATTCCGACCGAGGCCGAACTCGCCGAGTTCGATCGGATGGACAGGTTCGACGCGGTGGAAACCGAAGCGTGGGAGGACGACGTTCCCGCTGACTCCGGTCGGCACTCTGTGTTCGGCGGTGCTGAATCAGCGTGGACCCTCGACCTGGACGAGACCGGATGGCCCCGACACCGGCGCGCCGCTCCGGAGTCTCCCGACCTCATCGCCGAGTTTGAAGAGGTGGAGTTCATCGCGGCCGAACCGGTCGAGGATGACGACTCGGCTCAGGACCCATGGCGCCCGGCGATCCACCTGCCACTGGCTGATCCCTATCAGGCTCCTGAGGGCTACTGGATCAAGGGCAACACGCACTCGGGTCTGTACTACACCCCGGATTCGGAGCTGTACGACGACACGGTTCCGGAGGTCTGGTTTGCCAGCGAGGACATGGCCCAGGCGAACGGATTCGTCAAAGCTCCCGAGTAGACCTCGCCGGCGGCGCGGTCGTCTCCGCTAGACCTTGCGGATGACGGTGACGACCTTGCCCAGGATGGCGGCCTCGTTGCCGGGGATCGGGTCGAATGCCGGATTGTGCGGCATCAGCCACACCTGCCCGGCGGTCCGCTTGAAGGTTTTGACGGTGGCTTCGCCGTCGATCATCGCCGCGACCATATCGCCGTTGTCGGCGACGTTCTGTTGACGGATCACGACCCAGTCGCCGTCGCAGATCGCGGCATCGATCATTGATTCACCGACCACCCTGAGCAGGAACAGCGAGCCCTCGCCAACGAGTTCGCGGGGCAACGGGAAGACGTCCTCGACGGCTTCCTCGGCCAGGATCGGCCCGCCGGCCGCGATTCGGCCGAGTACCGGCACATAGGTGGGTTCCGGCAGCGCGTCGGAACCGGCCACGTCCGTACTCACCTGCGGAGCGGAGTCTTCCCCGCCCCGGACATCGACGGCGCGCGGACGGTTGGGGTCGCGCCGCAGGTATCCCTTGCGCTCCAGTGTTCGAAGCTGGTGGGCGACCGATGAGGTGGACGTCAGGCCGACGGCATCGCCGATCTCACGGATGCTGGGGGGATAGCCCCGGCCGGTGACCGATGCCCGGATGACCTCGAGAATTGTCCGCTGGCGTTCGGTGAGACCTGTCGCGCCGCGTCGAGCGGGGGCGCCGCCCGTTGTCTCAGTGCTGTCTTTCATGGCCGTGAATCTAGCCGGAATCGGATCGATTATCAAACATGTGTTCGAGCGTGTCGCCTCAGACGTTCGAATCCTGTATTCGAACGGGTTGAACCCCGGTCGGTGGACCAGGAGCCGGGATCCGAACTTGTCGGTGCCCTGATCTATCGTTCGACACGCTCGCTCAAATGTTCGGAAATCGAACACATGATCGAGTACAGTTCGAACATCAGAGCGAATAATCGCGGAAGGGGTCAGCATGACAGTCATCGATGATCGGCAGTTGGTGGAGTGGTTCGCGGACTGCCCGCGGCCCGGCCCGAGCGTTCGGCGAAGTGGCGGCGCCGCGCCCGTGCGCGCCCGTTCCTACCGGCCGACGCCGGCGCGGCCTGCGGTGGCTCCGCTGCGCTATCGAGGTACGGGTATCGCACTGTCGAATGCGTCCCATACGCGCCGGCCGGTCAGCACCGCCGTCACCATCTCCCTGGCCGGCCTGGCCGCATTGATCACCCTCTGGCTGGGTTCCCTGGCTCACTTCAGCGGTGACCGTTCGGCGGCATCGGCGCACACTCCGGACCAGCTGGCCGTGGTTCAGGTTCAAGCTGGTGAAACTCTGCAGCAACTGGCTGCGCGGGTGGCACCCGGTGCATCGGCCGTGCAGATGGCCGAACGCATCCGGGATCTGAACAAGCTTGATTCGGTCGCGGTTGACGCCGGTCAGACGCTCATCGCCCCGATCGGGTGACCTTAACGGGGGTACGCTCATGCTCGACTCGTGTGTCGGCGTGTGGCGGAAGAAGAGGAGCGGTCATGCATTGTCCGTTCTGCCGTCATCCCGATTCCCGGGTGGTCGACTCCCGCGAGGCCGACGAGGGGCAGGCGATCCGCCGCCGCCGTTCGTGTCCGGAATGCGGTCGAAGGTTCACCACCGTCGAGACCGCCGTGCTGGCGGTGGTCAAGCGCAGTGGGGTGACCGAACCGTTCAGTCGCGAGAAGGTGATCAGCGGCGTCCGGCGCGCCTGCCAGGGCCGAGACGTCGATGATGACGCACTCAATCTGCTGGCCCAGCAGGTCGAGGACGCCGTTCGCGCCGCCGGGTCTCCCGAGGTTCCCAGCAATGAGGTCGGGTTGGCCATCCTGGGCCCACTGCGCGAGCTCGACGAGGTGGCCTATCTCAGGTTCGCTTCCGTGTACCGCTCGTTCACCTCAGCCGATGACTTTGAGCGGGAAATCGAGGCACTGCGTGCCCACCGTGAGGTCGACAACGCCCACTAGGTACATCCGGCAGCTCAGTTGCCGTCGTCGGTCAAACCGTCCTTGAGGTCCTCATCGCGCTGAGCCAGGAAACGCTCGAACTCCGCGCCCAGTTCATCTCCGCTGGGCAGATCCTCGTCGCGGGCCAATAGCGACCGATTTTCCTGAGCCGCAACGAAGGCGTCGTACTGATGCTCGAGGGCGTCGACCACCTGGGCGACCTCGGGGGAGGCCGCGACCTGGTCGTCGATCTTGGTGCGGACCGCTGTCCCCGCCTCGGTCAGGGCATCAAGCGGGATTTGCAGGGATGCGGATTTGGAGACCTGTTCGAGCAACGCCTCGGCCGCAGCCGGATAGTCGGTTTGAGCCAGGTAGTGCGGTACGTGGACAGTGAAGCCCACCGCATCATGGCCATGCTGGGCCATCCGGTACTCCAGCAGGTTGGACACGCTGCTGGGCACCTGAACCTCCCCGATCCACGGCTGGAAATCTGCGATCAGGTCGCGATTGGTGGAGTGCGCGGTCATCGTCACCGGCCGGGTGTGCGGGACCGCCATCGGGATGGTGCCCAGACCGATGGTCTCGCGGACGCCCAACCGCTCAGCGAGCAGTCTCACGGCGGCAACGAACCGCTCCCACTGCAGATCGGGCTCCAAACCGGCCAGCAGGAGAAACGGCGTGCCGAGGCTGTCGCGAAGCGCATAGAGGTTGAGTTGCGGCTCCTCGTAGGCGGTGAAGTGATCGGTCTTGAAGGTCATCATCGGTCGACGGGACCGGTAGTCCAGCAGATCATCGATGGCGAATGAGGCGACAAGTTCGGTGTCCAGCGCGTCCCGTAGATGTGCGGCGGCCAGCCGGATGGCGTGGCCGGCGTCGGAAAATCCTTCGAGGGCATGAATGAGCACCGGTCCCCGGCCATCGGAGGATGACAGCTGGGGGGCTGGGAACTCGAGTTCGTAGATCCGTTCGGGACGGTAGTCGTTGCCGGGTTCATCAGCCACGGGTCGATCCTCCCTTTATCCGCCACACCTGTGGCGCAGAGCTTCTCCGCCACACCTACGCTGTCTAACGCGCCGGAGGCTCCGCGCGTTCCTCGCGCAAGAATCGGTCCCAGCAGGGGCTAATCCCGAAAGTGGGCCAACGCCCTCATCTTATTCATCATGTCGAGTGCCGCCACCTTGTAGGCCTCGGAGAACGTGGGGTAATTGAACACCGCGTCGACCAGGTACTCCACCGTGCCGCCGCAGCCCATCACGGCTTGCCCGATGTGCACCAGCTCGGTGGCGTTGGTGCCGAAGATGTGCACCCCGAGCAGCGTGAGGTCCTCGGTGGACACCAGCAGCTTGAGCATGCCGTAGGAGTCGCCGACGATCTGACCCCGGGCCAGTTCACGGTAGCGCGACACCCCCACCTCGTAGGGGATGGAGTCCTTGGTGAGCTCGACTTCGGTGGCGCCGACGAAGGAGATCTCCGGGATGGCGTAGATGCCGAACGGCTGCAGCGCCCGGATGCCCACCGTGGGCTCACCGAACGCGTGGTAGGCGGCCAGCCGCCCCTGTTCCATGGAGGTGGCCGCCAGCGCCGGAAAGCCGATGACGTCACCCACGGCGTAGATGTGTTCCACCTTGGTCTGGTAGCTCTTGTCGTCGACGAAGATCCGCCCCCTGCCGTCGGCCTCGAGTCCGGCGTTCTCCAGTTCGAGGCCCTCGGTCTGGCCCTGCCGGCCGGCCGAGTACATCACGGTCTCGGCCGGGATCTGCTTGCCGCTGGCCAGGGTCGTGATGGTTCCGGAGGCGCCGACGTCGACGGCGGTCACCTCCTCGCCGAACCGGAACGTGACCGCCAGATCCCGCAGGTGGAAGCGCAGCGAGTCGACGATTTCCTGATCGCAGAAGTCCAGCATGGAATCGCGTCTTTCGACGACGGTGACCTTGGTGCCGAGCGCGGCGAACATCGAGGCGTACTCGATGCCGATCACACCGGCCCCTACGACGACCATCGAGGACGGCAGGGACTTCAGCTCGAGGATCTGATCGGAGTCCAGGACACGGTCATTGTCGAAATCCACCCCGTCGGGTCGGGCGGGCGTGGTTCCGGTGGCGATGATGACGTAGCGGCCGCTGACGGTGATCCGCTCGGCCCGGCTGGGATCTTCCACGCGGATGGTGTGTTCGTCGACGAAGCGGGCGTGGCCGGTATAGATCTCGACTCCGTTGCGCATCAGTTGGCTGCGCACCACCTCGACCTCCTTGCCGATCACATGCTCGGTCCGGGCCAGCAGGTCGGCGGGGGTGATGTGTTCCTTGACCCGGTAGCTCGCGCCGTACATCTCCCGCTGGTTCATGCCGGTGAGGTACAGGACGGCCTCGCGCAGCGTCTTGGACGGGATGGTGCCGGTGTTGACGCACACTCCGCCGAGCATGCGGCCCCGTTCGATGATGGCAACCGTTTTACCCAGCTTGGCCGCGGCGATCGCGGCCTTCTGACCGCCGGGACCCGAACCGATGACGACGAGGTCGTATTCCAAACTCATGAGGAAAAGAGATACCCCGCTTTGGGCGATCTCGCACGCGGACCGAGTCACAACTGGGTGAACATTCGATCCACCGGCCCGCTTTATCAATCCACTTGCGTGCTTTTTCAATCCACAGTGGCGCTTTTTCAATCCACAGTGGCGCTTTAGTCCACAGCGGCCCGCTTTTGGTGTGGGCAAGGTCACGGGGCTGACGGTGGCTCTTGACAGCGTCGGGGCATGACCACAACACACCCGGAGTTCCGCTTCGACCGTCCCGGCGCCTTGATCGCCGCACTGCCCGCCGTTCTCGGCTTCGTACCGGAGAAATCCCTTGTCCTGGTATCCCTCGAGGAAGGCCGGATGGGTGCGGTCATGCGCGCCGACCTGGCCGTCGACCTCATCGACAATATCGACCGCCTCGCCGAAATCGCCGCGACCTCCGGCGCCGACACCGTGGTCGCGGTGATCGTGGATGCCGAGGGAGCCATGTGCCCGATGTGCAACACCGATCACCGTCAGTTGTGCGACGCACTGACCGACGCACTGGCCGGCCGCGGTGTCGCGTTGTACGCCGCCCATGCGGTTGATCGGGTGGAAACCGGCGGCCGGTGGCGTTGTGTCGACGGCTGCGGTGCGCAAGGGGCAGTCGAGGACCCCTCCGCCTCACCACTGGCCGCCGCCGCGGTGCTCGACGGTCGTCGGCTTTACCGGCGCCGAGCCGACCTGCAAGCCGTCATCGCAATCACCGATCCGGTTCGGACTGCCGGTCTCGTGGAGCCCATCCGGGCCAGAGCCGCACTACGTCACGCCGACTGGCAAGCCGATCCGGATGGGTGCGGGCGGCGCGACGTGGAGACCGTGATGGCGGTGGCCTCCCGCGTGTGTGAAGGCGCCGAACCAGGGGATGACGATCTCGCGGTGCTGGCGTGCGGGCTCACCGATGTCGCGGTGCGGGACACGCTGTATGCCCTGGCCGTTGGAGCCGACGCCGGGGCCGCCGAGGCACTGTGGGGGGTGCTTGCGCGCATCCTGCCAGACCCGTGGAGAGTGGAAGTGCTAGTGCTGCTTGCCTTTTCGGCGTATGCCCGCGGCGACGGACCGCTGGCCGGGCTGTCGCTGGAAGCGGCGCTACGCAGCGACCCGGAACACCGTATGGCGGGCATGCTCGACACTGCGCTGCAGTCGGGCATGCGACCAGAGCAGATCCGGGAACTTGCGGGCACCGGGTACCGGCTCGCGAAGCGGCTGGGTATTCAGTTGCCCCCGCGGCGCGACTTCGGCCGTCGTGCGGTGTAGCCGGCCAGCCACACCTGGGGGCTCAGACCTTCTCCACCTTCACGGCCTGGGCCATCTCGTGGGGGAGTTCGACGTTCTCATGTCCACTGACCATGATGGTCACATCGCCGTCGTGGCTGGTCTGCACCAGCACCCGGGCGTCGGGAACGACACCGGCCTCCTTGAGTCGACCGATCAGCGCGACATCTCCCTGCACATGCTCGCTCAGTTGGCGCACCACCACCGCCACCGAGTCTCCGGCCGGGAGTTCGGTGAGGCGCACCAGGTTCTCGCGACCGCGGTTGCCTCGTTCGTGGTCGGCTCCTTCGCGGTCGGCAGAGCCCTGCTCCATGCCCAGTGCGGTCAGGCC
>JBMOKE010000388.1:0-1625 GCA_049315425.1 Mycobacterium sp.
ACGTGGATGGCAGCCAGGTCTGGGTCCAACCGAAGGCCTTCGATACCTGACTCCTCGGTGGCCTCCCGCAGAGCGGCGCTGAGGATATCGGCGTCGGTGTCCTCGCAGTGTCCGCCGAGTTGGAGCCAACGCCCGAACCGCGGATGCAGCGTCAGCAGTACCTTCTCGCCGGTGTCATCGATGATCAGTGTTGACGCGGTGATATGGCCGGCAACACACGAACGTTGGCAGCTGTCCGGCCGGGCTTCGAGGAAGGCCAGCAGCGCATGGCGCATCGAGTCCTGATCGGAGTCGGGTGCCTGCCAGTTCGTCAGCATCGTGATCGCCGACTCCCGCACGCTCACCGGCGGATCAATTGGTCGCCGGCCGGTCGGGGATCCCGGGGTACCGGCGCCTCGCTTCCGTAGCCGATCGCGACCGCTCCCAACGGCTGCCAATCGGACGGCAGATCCAGGACGTCGCGCACCACATCCGGGGCGAAGATCGTCGATCCGATCCAGCAGCTGCCCACGTCCCGGACGGCCAGTGCGACGAGCAGACCCTGCACGGCCGCGCCAACCGCGACGGTGAACATGGTGTGCTCCGCCGCGGTTCGCACCGGATCGGGATATTGATGCGCGCCCTCGGGCACCAGGAACGGGATCACGACTTCCGGTGCGTCATAGAGGATCTGGCCGCGACCCACCCGCCGCTCGATCGAGTCGGCCGATTTGGCGTCGGCGGCCAGGTCGGCCCGCCAGGCCTGTTTCATTCGGTCCAGCAGTTCGACTCGCTTATCGCGATCAGCCAGCCAGACGAAGCGGACCGGCCGGGTGTGATGCGGAGCCGGTGCGGTGAGCGCCTCGGCGACGGCAGCCTCGATCACGTCCGGCTCTACCGGCCGGGCGGCGAAGCTGCGTACCGAGCGGCGCAACAGTTGCGCCTGGCGCCGCCCGAGGTCGATCGACTCGGCGGTGCCGAGCCAGAACAGATCGTCCTCACCGCTGCGCACCAGTCGTGCGGCGTCCGACCCGTCATCACGGAGAGCCAGGCCTCGCACCACCGCCACCGGAACCGCGTTCAGCTTGCCCTTCACCAGGTCGGCTGCAGCGGCGATCTCGTCGGCGACGGCGACCTCGGTGACCACGAGTTCATTGCCGTGGATGTCGAAGGCTCCGGCGTAGCCGTGCAGCACCGGCACACCGGCCGAACCGATCGCGGCGTCGGTCTGCCCGTTGCGCCAGGCGCGGCCCATGGTGTCGGTGATGATCACCCCGACGTCGACTCCGGGCCGCTCGCGCAGGGCGGCACGTAGATGTTTCGCGCTGGCGTCCGGGTCCAGGGGCAGTAGCGCCAATTCCGTTGTGGCGACGTTGGATCCGTCGACTCCGGCGGCAGCCTGGACAAGACCCTGGCGGTTCTCGGTGATCCAGGTGCGGCCTTTGCGTGCCAGGACGCGAACTGCCTCCTGATCAATCAGCCTGCGGCGCAATGCGTCCCGTTCCTCGGCGTCGGCGGGAGCGGCGACGATGCGGCCCTCGCACTTGGACACCACCTTGCTGGTGACGACAACGACATCGCCATCCCGCAGCCAGGGTGCGGCCGCGGCGATCGCGGCGCCGAGATCGTCGCCGGGCCGGAACTCA
>JBMOKE010000389.1:0-1620 GCA_049315425.1 Mycobacterium sp.
CTGCGGGGACCGGCGGTATAGTTCGGACGGTCTCGTCCCGGGGGAGGGCAGCACGAGCAATTGTCAATACCTGTGGATCGGGGTGTTTCAGGCGACCTCAGTACCGTTCACGTCCGAACCATCGTCCTGCGATACCCAACCCGGCGCATGTCAGCCTGACACCACCGTCGCGAGCAACGACCGTCTGTGCCCTTGCTCGCCCAGCGCGGGCGCTATCGCAGAGGACGCAGCCGTGGCGGCTCACTCTGCTTTTGGTATCGATCTCAGCTGTTGGGCCAGCCAGGACCTAGCGTCGCCGACACAACTCTGCGGTAGCGAGAAGTGGTCGTCGTTCGGGTAGTCGCGGACTTCGACGGTGCCGCCCAGCGCCTTGACGTCGTCGATGTAGGCGGTCTGCCAGCTGACCGGTACCACGGAACCGTTATGGAAGGTGTCGACGCACACCAGCACCGGCGCGACCGGCTTGCGGGTGGCCGCCGACCCCGCCTCCACGGCGGCTTCCCACGCCTCCCAGTTGGTGGGTTTGGCGTTCATCAACGGGCCCTTGAGCGGGAAGAGTCGTGTGATGGTGTCGTTGAGGTGGTGCACCGGTTGGGTGTTCCAGGCCTTCTCGAGGATCTCGATACCCAGTGGGGTGAAGACGTCGGACAGCTTCAAGGTGGACGGGTTCGCGACCTGGTGGGCAGCGAGAATCATGACGAGGTGCGAATCCGGCGGTATCGAGGGATCGTTCAACGCGGCGGTCACACCGACCGGGTTCTGCAGAGCAATCTTGCTCACTCCGGGTGACATCGGCACCGTGCCGACCAGGCGCAGGTCGCGATAGTCGTCGGGATCGAGCTCGGCGACCGCCGCCGCGGCACCGCCTCCCTGTGACCAGCCGATGCAGCCCAGCGCTGTCCCCGCACCGGCGTCGAGTTGACGTGCGGCGTGGGCGATATTGACCGCGTCGCGGGCATTGGTGCGGTTGACGGTGTACTGGTGCATGCCTTCACTACCCAGGCCCTGGTAGTCCGTGGCGCAGACGACCCATCCGGCGTCGATGAAGCCCTGCAGCCCCGGCACCCCGTAGTCAATCTGCTGGGTGGCCTCAGCGGAGTAGTACAGCGTCATTTCCCGGGCGGGGTCGGGCTGGGCTGACGGGCAGGCCGCGTCGCCCAGGCCTGTTGTGCCGTGGCACCATGTCATAATCGGCCGGTTCTCGCCATCGCCCGCCGGAGCTATCACCAGTCCGGTGGCCTCGTGGGCGACGCCATTGACGTCGCGGGATACGTAGCGCACACGCCAGGCCTTTGCGCCGGTGACCCCGGTCGTCAGAGGTTCGTGGCCTATCAGGTTTCCAGGTTCAGTCACAGCGGCGAAGTTACCGTCCGGTGGGCCCTCGTACCCCCGAAAATGCTCGAGCTAACTATTTATGTGTTCGGTTGCAGCGTCGGGGATCGGGTCGATCGCTTGGCGCTCCCGATCGTCGAGCGTGTAGTGGGCGTATGCCTTGATGGAGGTCCCGATTACCGCCGAGGCGCCTCCCGCGTTCAGTCGCTGAGGCCGCTCACGATGCGGCGATCGGCAGCGGGGCGACAGTGGGGGCCGCAGCAGGGCCGTAGTGGCTTTGCACCACGC
>JBMOKE010000390.1:0-1619 GCA_049315425.1 Mycobacterium sp.
TCTTGTTCGGGCTGTCCGGTCCGGTGACCCAGCCGACGACGGAGGTGCCCGGCGGCAGGTCTGCGGGTGCGGCCACGGCGACCGTCGGCGCGGGCAACGCGACAACCGGAGCCGTGGCGGCTGCGGCATTGGGTTGGGGCACCGGCACCGGGGCCACCGCGCCCTGCTGCTGGACAGCGGCCGAGGTGGGCTTGAGCACCGAGGCCAGGATCTGGCCGAGATTGGGCAGCGGCGCCTTGTCATTGGCGCCGACGGGCTTGTGGCCGATCGGCCGGCTCAACGGCGCGATCTTGCCGGGGCTGGGGATCTGGACGTCCTGGCCGGGCAACGGCTGGGCCGCAGCTGCCGCGCCCGAACACCCCTCGGCGGCGGCGGTCGGTGCGGTCAACCCCGCGCACAGGACGGGGACGAGTGCCCACGCCATCCACGACGAGGCGTGCTCCAGCCTTCGCGACACAGTGCGCCCTTTCGTTCACAGCGACAGCGATTGCTGTCCGGTGTGACATTAGGGGCGTATGGGGCTTATGTGACTTCCGAGATGTGAATGGGTATCCATCCGTGACCGTGTCGCAATGCTGATTGAACTGGTGATTTGCTGTCGCACCCGCGTGACACCATGAGGTCATGAGGGGATACGACATCATCGGCGACGTCCACGGCATGGCGACTCTTCTCCAAGAGCGGCTGGAAAGCCTCGACTACCGCGTCGACCCCGACACCGGCGCCTACACCCATCCCGAACGCACCGCCGTCTTCGTCGGCGACCTGGTCGACCGCGGCGCAGAACAACTGCGGACTCTGCAGCTGGTCAAGGCGATGGTCGACGCCGGCTCCGCCCAGATCGTCATGGGCAACCACGAGTTCAACGCCATCGCGTACTCCATCGAGCATCCCGCCGACAGTGGAAAATTCCTGCGGCCCCACAGTGAACGCAACACAAAACAGCACCGAGAGTTCCTGACACAGCTGACCGATGACGAGAAGCAGTATTACCTCCAATGGTTTTGGACGCTGCCACTGTGGCTCGATCTCGGCGGGGTACGTGTGGTGCACGCCTGCTGGCACGAACCGTCGATGGCAGTCGTGATCGCCGAACTCGGCGGCGAGCGTTTCACCACCCTCAAACAGCTGAGTGCGGCCACCGATTACACCAGCGCGCTGTACGACGCGGTGGAGATTCTGCTCAAGGGCCCCGAGATCAGCCTGGTCGATCGCGGGCTGCCCCGCTTTCTCGACAAGGAAGATCATCCCCGCGGCAAGGCCCGCGTCCGCTGGTGGCACGAAAACGCCACTCGGCTCAAGGAATTGGCCGAGTTGAGCAGCTTCCGCGCCGAAGGCGGCGGTCCCTACCCCGATGTCGACGACTTCGAAGTCAACCCCGAGGAACAAACCTTCGCCTACCACGACGCCATCCCGGTCTTCTACGGCCACTACTGGCGCGAGGGCGTGCCCGAACATCAGCTGGACTGGACCGCGCACACCGCATGTGTCGATTTCAGTGCCGTCCGTGGCGGCACCCTGGTGGCCTACCGCTGGAGCGGCGAAGAGACTATTCAGTTGGAGCACTACGTTCCGCACGGCGCCGATATCGTCGCCCAGCAGCCGGCGGATTAGGTCGG
>JBMOKE010000123.1:0-7045 GCA_049315425.1 Mycobacterium sp.
GGTCGGCTCCTTCGCGGTCGGCAGAGCCCTGCTCCATGCCCAGTGCGGTCAGGCCGGGGATCGGGTTGCCGAACGGTGAGACGGTGGGGTTGTCCAATACCTGTACGAGGCGGCGCTCGACGTCCTCGCTCATCACGTGTTCCCAACGGCAGGCTTCGGCGTGTACCTCCTCCCAGGGCAGTCCGATGATGTCGACCAGCAGACGCTCGGCCAGCCGGTGTTTGCGCATCACCGACGTCGCGAGTTCCCGGCCCTTCTCAGTGAGTTCGAGATGCCGATCGCCGGCCACCCGCAGCAGACCGTCGCGTTCCATCCGCGCGACGGTCTGGCTGACGGTCGGCCCACTCTGCTCAAGACGTTCGGCGATCCGGGCGCGCAGCGGCACCACGCCCTCTTCCTCAAGGTCATAGATCGTCCGCAGATACATCTCGGTGGTATCGACCAGATCATTCATTAGGCCACCCTTCGTCCCATGCCGAGTCTAACTGCCCACCTGGGACGACGGACCGGTCCCTAAAGCAGTGTGCCCGCCGGGAAGACCGGCGGGCACACTCGGAAATGGACTACTAGCTGGCGTAGGACCGCAGCCGTTCGGCACCATCGCCGTTGCGCAGCTTGATCATGACCTCACGCTCGATCTGACGGACCCGCTCCCGGGACAGGTTGAACGACTTGCCGATCTGGTCGAGGGTGCGCGGCTGACCGTCGTCGAGCCCGAAGCGCAACTGGATCACCTGACGCTCGCGCTCGTCGAGCGTGGCCAGGACGTGGCGGATATCGGTGTGTAGCAGTTCTGCGATCACCGTGTTCTCCGCCGACATCGCCTCGGAGTCCTCGATGAAGTCACCCAGCGGAGCCTCTTCGTCGGTCCCGACGGGCATGTCGAGGCTTACCGGATCGCGGCTGTGCTTGAGCAGGTCGTCGATCTTTTCTGCCGGGATGCCCGATTCCTCGGCGAGTTCCTCGTGGGTGGCCTCGCGGCCCAGGGTCTGGTGCATTTCCCGCTTGATTCGGGCGAGCTTGTTGACCTGCTCAACGAGGTGCACCGGCAGCCGGATGGTGCGGCTCTGGTCGGCCATGCCGCGGGTGATGGCCTGACGGATCCACCACGTGGCGTATGTCGAGAACTTGAAACCCTTGGTGTAGTCGAATTTCTCCATCGCCCTGATCAGCCCCAGGTTGCCTTCCTGGATCAGATCAAGCAGCGGCATTCCGCGGCCGGTGTATCGCTTGGCCAGTGACACCACCAGACGAAGGTTGGCCTCCAGGAGGTGGCTGCGCGCCGCCTGTCCGTCGCGCGCAATCGTCGCCAGATCGCGTTTGCGGTTGTCACTCATTCGCTTACGCGTGTCCAGTAGGTGCTGGGCGTATAGACCGGCCTCGATGCGCCTGGCGAGGTCCACCTCGTCCTCAGCGCTGAGCAGTGCGGTCTTGCCGATGCCGTTCAGATACACGCGCACAAGGTCAGCGGCTGGACTCTGAGCGTCCAGGTCGCTGTCAAACCGGGTGGTGCTGGTGTTTGCCATGGTGGCCTCCTGATCGGATCCAACTGTCAGGCTGTTCAACGACCGGCCGATCAGGAGAGTTCCCGCCCATCGCCGATTGTCGAGGCTCTGAACTGGCCAAACAAAAGTTTGTTCTGAGGGTTTATTAAGAATGCCCTCGCGACTGACCTACCGCGAACCGTCCTCGCGCGACGGATCGCCCTGTGGTTGCGGGGCTGGCATGAACCCCGACTCCAAAGCCGGCTGTTCGGCGCGCGGAAATAATGCCGTTCGCTGGGGTGCGTCAGGAAAGCGACGTGGTTCCTCAGCCCGCCGAGGGGGCCGGTCGTTGGCGATCAACACAGCCATCCACGGCAGCGGGATCGACGCAGCCAGGATTGCCAGGGAGAGCAGGCCGTTGTGCCAGATGCCGTAAGCGGCGGCGGCCGCGAGGAACGCGGGGATGCGCCAGAACATGATCTTCAGGTATTTGCGGACCCGCTCGCGGTGTTGTTCCTCGTAGGACAGTGCCGCGCGGGTGATCAGCACGGGCTGGCCCTCGTCGTCGAAACCCAGCTCATGCTCCATGGGATTACTGTTCCACACCGGGGCCGGATCCAACGAGGGTGTCTTTCTTACGGCTGTCTGACCGCGATCGCGGTCCAGGAGGCACAATAGAACCCATGCGGACTGACACCATCGAGCGCACCGACAGCGAAGAACGGGTCGACGACGGAACCGACAGCGACACTCCCAAGTTCTTCCACTACGTCAAGAAGGACAAGATCGTCGAGAGTGCGGTGATGGGATCCCACGTCGTCGCACTCTGCGGGGAGGTGTTTCCGGTGACCAAGTCGGCAAAGCCGGGATCCCCGGTATGCCCGGACTGCAAGCGAATCTACGAGACCCTCAAGAGGGGCTGACGGATACGTTTTCCGCTTCGTTCGAAGCGGCGGAGGCGTTTTGCGCTTCCTTCGAAGCGGCGGAGGCGTTTTGCGCTTCGTTCGAAGCGGCGGCGGGTACACCGGCACCGTTCGCGGGTTGCTTTCTGCTCTGCATCCACGTTCGAAACCGCTGCCAATGGGGTGTCGGGGCGGGCCATTCATCTTCGATGGCGGCATTGAGCTCGGCCCCCATCATGATCGCGAAACCGAGGAAGAACGCGAACAGCAGGAACGCGATCGGGGTGGCCAACGCGCCGTAGGTGTACCCGGTGCGGGTGATGTACTCCAGATAGACGCGTAGGCCGCCGGTCGCCACCACGAACACCGTTGTGGCCAGGATCGCCCCGCCCACCAGCCGGTGGGTCGGCAGCGGTTTCGGCAGTGATACCCGGTAGAGGATCGTGATGGCCACCACCAACCCCAGGACCAGCATGGGGTAGTACCCGAACTGCAGCACGTTCTGCCAGCTTTCGGGAACGTACTCGCCGATCTTGCGTGGACCCAGCGCGAGCAGCGGAGCGGCCGCCGTAACGAACACCAGCATCACCATGTACAGGCCAAGGGCGAAAAACCGCTGCCGGACGGGATGCCGCAGGGCGGTCTGATCGTGTGCCTCGACCACCGAATCCACCAGCGCGGAGATCGCCGACGAGCCGGCCCACAGGCTGATCACAAAGCCCAGCGAGACGACTTCACCGCGGGCGCCCTGCACGATGTCGCGGACCGTGGGCTCGATCAGTTCGGCGACGATGTTCTTGGAGAAGAAGGTGTTCGAGGTGTTGACCAGCTGGCGCTGGATGGTCGCCAGGGTGTCCGGGCCGAAGAGCGGGGCCACGTAGGCGAGGCTGCCGAGCATCCCGAGCAACAGGGGCGGCAGCGACAGCGCCGACCAGAAGCCGACCTGAGCCGACTCCGAGAAGATCGAGTCATCCCAGCTTCTCGACAACGTCCGCTTGGCGATCCGCCATCCGTGATGACGTCTCGAGTTGGGCGGCGGCTGGTCCGTCATGACCTTCCAGCATTCCTCACGACCACGCACCCGCCCGGAAACCCGGGCGCCGCGTCGGCTCAGTCGTCGTCTGAACTGATTTCCAGCACGGCCGCCAAAGCGATCAGCTTGGACTCGTGCTCCTTGGCGTGATGCTGGCAGAACAACAGTTCAGCGCCCGAAGGGAGTTTGGCGCGAACCCGGGCGGCGGCACCGCAGCGGTCGCAGCGGTCAGCCCTCGTCAATTCGGGGCTGGTCAGCGTTGCGTTCATTGGGCTCCTCCCTAGGCACTCGGCACCCGTGACGGCGGCGGCCGCCGCTGGGCGATTGGTCTACTGTCTCAGACGTTTTATCGTGCGGGCTTGTTCCCACGCCCTAACGATGTGTCGTGTCTCACGACCCAGTGTTGCAGCAGTTGCCCGATGGTGCAGGGTTGCCCCATGCCCGAGGCCCCGGAGTTGCTGGTCCACCTGTGTTCTCTCGACGAGTGGGACCAGGCACGTTTGGGGGGCGAACTGCGTCCGGACTCGCTTGCCGAGGTGGGGTTCGTTCATCTCTCGGCGCAACGCCAGGTCCACCTGCCCGCCAATCGACTCTTCGCCGGACGCGTTGATCTGGTGTTGCTCTACCTCGACCCGGACCTGCTCGGTGCGCCGGTCCGCTGGGAGTCCGGGGTCCCCGGCGATCCCGCAGCGATGCTCTTCCCTCATCTGTACGGCCCCCTGCCGGCCGCCGCGGTGGTCGCCGTCCACCCGTACGTTCCGGGGCAGGATGGCCGGTTTGAGCCACTTATCCACAGCACGTCCGAATGAACGCACACGAGGTAAGCGCCCCCGCGCGATAGCTGTTAACTTCCCCCTCAGTGACCGGGCGCTGCGGGCCGGCGGATGGCCCCCCACTTCCGCGACCGGGGCGCAGCGCCCGGCCACCCCGACGGATTGACTACGGAATCTACCGCGGGACGAATGGCTCGCCCTGCGGGCCGCTGTCGCGGTTCAGCCATTGGGCTTGATAGATCGATACCGACGTTCGGGACATGATGAGGTACGCAATGCCGACGGTGATCATCGCTGCGGGAACCACCGAGAACGATCCCGTCATTTCGGCGACCATGATCATCACCGCAAGAGGGGCGTGCGCCACGCTGCCGAAGCAGGCCATCATCGCCACGATCACGAACACACCCGGACCGTCCGGAAGTGCCGGTGCACCAACGAGATCCGCAAGTCGCCAGATCGCCGCACCCACGAATGCACCGATCACGATGCCGGGCCCGAAGATGCCACCGGATCCGCCGGTGCCGATCGACAGCGAGGTCGCCACGATTTTGGCAATCGGCAATACCACCACGATCCACAACGGAATCGTCATCAACCCATCTCTGGTCATGGCGATCTGAGCCCAGCCGTACCCGCTGGCGAGTACCTGCGGAATCACCAGAGCCAGCAAGCCGACCAGAAGGCCGCCGATCGCCGGCTTGATCACCGCCCCGCCGGGCAGTCGCCGGGCCAGTGCCACGGTCGCATAGAACGTTCGTGCGTACAGATAGCCGATGGCTGCCGCGACGATACCGATGATCGCAAACCATGGTGTCTGGGCGGGGTCGAACCGGTAATCGGGTTCGACGAAACCGAAGGTGGGTGCAAAACCAAGTATCGAGCCGTAGACGGTGTAGGCGGTAGCCGAGGTGATGAAGCCCGGAACGAGGGCTTTGTAATTGAAATCCTCCCGATAGATGATCGAGGCGGCCAGCACGGCCCCGCCGAGGGGTGCGCTGAAGATTGCGCCGATTCCGGAGCCGATGCCCACCGACACCGCCAGTCGACCGTCGGCGTCGGACAGATTCAACCGGCGGGTGAGCAGTGAACCGAATCCGGCCGAGATCTGCGCGGTCGGGCCTTCTCGGCCGCCCGACCCTCCAGAGCCGATTGTCATGGCACTGGCCACTAGCTTGATCACCACCGCCCGGCCACGGATCGAACGCGGGTCGGTGTGCACCGCTTGGATGGCGTTGTCGGTGCCGTGGCCTGTGGCTTCAGGTGCGAACTTGGCGACGATGAATGCTGACGCCAGGGCACCGCCGAATGCGATCACGGGAATCGCCCAGGGTCTGCTGAAGCCCGGCGACCCGGACCCACCACCGTCGCCGGTGGCCTGCGGCTGCTGATAGTCCCCGAGATAGCCGAGCAGATACGCACCCGCGTACTTCAGGGCTAGAAAAAAGACCACCGCGCCCAGTCCGGCGATGATGCCGATCGCCACCCCGAGGATCAACCACTTTCGCAGGTAACCGGATTCGCGGATGAAGGCGCCTAAACGTCCACCGGCGGCGGAGCCGTTCTGATGGGGCTCGGCCATTGCGGGATGCTAGCAGGCAGCTGAGCTCACGGAGTCGCGCTCCGTGCAGGTAGTCGGAAGACGACTAGGCTCGCCGCCACAACACAGGACGCTAGCGCGATCACCGGTGCCACGAAGAACCTCGTCAGCGTCGCTCCCACGACTGCACCGGCCAACATCGTGAAAAGCGCGCTGTAGCGCAACTTTTCACGCTCACCACGACCGCCGGCCAGGCGGCTGTCAATGCCCAGACCGACGATCGTCGACGTCAGCACCGTGGTGCTGAACTCTTGGATGCCGAATTGACGGGCAGTGGCTGCCTGGGCGCCGAAGGTCAGCGCCAAGCCTGCGATGAGGATCAACCTCCCATTGTCGTGGTACTGCAGCACGCCCGTGCCGGCCAGTAGCGACAGCGCCGCCAACAGCGCGGTTTCAGTGCCCATTGCCGCGGTGAGCCATTGCCGCACGTCGCGGTCGAGGTGGCGGGCGAACCGGCCACCGATGATGGTTCCGGCGAAGAAACTCGTGAAGGCGACCACCGCGGCGGTCATGTCGACTCCGGAGTGCGGCACAAACCAGAACCCGAGGAAGATCACGTTGCCGGTCATGTTGGCGACGAAGACATGTCCGAGGAACAGCACGCTGACCGCATCCACCAGTCCGGTGGCAAACGTCAGCAACAGCAGAGCGATGACGGTGCGCCGGTCCGAGACCGGCGAGACGACAGTCACGTAAGGAGTATGGCCCTTGTGATGGGGCCCATGACCGAGGTTCGCTCAGTCCAGGTAGTCGCGCAAGACCTGCGAGCGGCTCGGGTGGCGCAGCTTCGACATGGTCTTGGACTCGATCTGCCGGATGCGTTCGCGGGTCACGCCGTACACCTGGCCGATCTCATCAAGGGTGCGCGGCTGGCCGTCGGTCAGGCCGAACCGCAGTCGCACCACGCCGGCCTCGCGCTCAGACAGCGTCTCCAACACCGACTGCAGCTGATCCTGCAACAGAGTGAACGAGACGGCGTCGACGGCCACAACCGCTTCGGAGTCCTCGATGAAGTCGCCGAGTTGGCTGTCGCCCTCGTCGCCGATGGTCTGATCCAGCGAGATCGGTTCGCGAGCGTACTGCTGGATTTCCAGCACCTTCTCCGGGGTGATGTCCATCTCCTTGGCCAGCTCCTCCGGAGTGGCCTCGCGGCCCAAGTCCTGGAGTAGCTCGCGCTGGATGCGACCGAGCTTGTTGATCACCTCGACCATGTGCACCGGGATGCGGATGGTGCGGGCCTGGTCGGCCATCGC
>JBMOKE010000391.1:0-1613 GCA_049315425.1 Mycobacterium sp.
CCCAAGGCGGTGCGCTGCACCCACGAGAAGGTCGCCGGGCCCGGAGTGATGCTGGCCGATCGGTTCGGGCTGGGGCCCTCCGACACCTGCTATCTGTCGATGCCGCTGTTCCACTCCAACGCAGTCATGGCGGGCTGGTCTCCGGCCGTCGCGGCCGGTGCGTCGATTGCGTTGCGGCGCAAATTCTCCGCGTCACAATTCATCGGTGATATTCGCCGGTTCGGTGCGACCTACGCCAACTATGTCGGCAAGCCGATGTCGTACATCCTCGCCACCCCGCCCAAGGCGGATGATGCCGACAACCCGCTGCGGATCATGTACGGCAATGAGGGTGCCCCCCGGGATCTGAGCCGATTCGCGCAGCGCTTCGATGTCATGGTGATCGACGGGTTCGGCTCCACCGAGGGTGGAGTATCGGTGGCGCGTACCCCCGACACTCCGGACAGTTCGCTGGGGCCGATCACCGACGATCTTGCGATCCTCGACGTCGAGACCGGAGAGCCGTGTCCACCCGGGGTGATCGGCGAACTTGTGAATATCGCAGGGGCGGGCCAGTTCCGCGGCTACTACAAGGATCCCCAGGCCGAGGCGCAGCGGATGATCGGCGGTACCTACCACAGCGGCGACCTGGCCTACCGCGACGAGGCCGGCTACATCTACTTCGCCGGCCGGCTGGGTGACTGGATGCGGGTGGACGGCGAGAACCTCGGTACCGCCCCGATCGAACGCGTGCTGATGCGCTATCCAGGCCTCACCGAGGCGGCGGTGTACGGGATCCCGGACCCGGCAGTCGGTGACCGGGTGATGGCGGCACTGGTGTTTCCGGACGGCATCGAGTTCGACCCGGCGGCGTTCCGGGACTTCCTGACCCAGCAGACCGATCTCGGGGGAAAGCAGTGGCCGTCATTCGTGCGGGTGAGTTCATCGCTGCCCCGGACCGAGACCTTCAAGATCATCAAGCGCCATCTTTCCGCGGAGGCGCTCGACTGCGACGATCCGGTGTTCGAGATACCGCGCTAACCGGCCATCGATGGCATGGTGAGCTCGATCAGATGCGGGCCGGGCTCACCGAACGCCCACTGCAACGCGTCGGTGAGCTCGTCGACCGTGGCGACCCGGCGGGCCGGCACACCCATGCCTTCGGCGATCCGCACGAAATCCAATGCGGGGGGAGCTAACTCAAGCAGCGACTCGGCCTTGGGGCCAGGCTTCTGATCTGGGCTCTGTGCACCCACCCGCTGTAGTTCCATCCGCAGGATGTCGTAGGCCCGGTTGGCATAGACCACGGTGGTGATGTTGAGGCACTCGCGAGCATGGCTCCACAGCGCGGAGATGGTGTACATGGCCGAGCCATCGGATTCCAGACACAGCACCGGGCGGTCCGGGCCGGCGAGCGCGGCTCCGAGCGCCGCCGGCAGTGCGTATCCGATCGCTCCGCCGGTCAATGTGAGCCAGTCATGTGCGGGCGCGCCCGCGGTGGAATGCGGCAGCAGGAATCCCGAGGTGTTGGCCTCATCGACTACGATCGCCCGGTCCGGCAGCAACGCACCGATCACATCGGCCGACGTCTGGATCGTCAGCGGTCCTGACGGCATCACCGGACGGGACAGTGC
>JBMOKE010000392.1:0-1612 GCA_049315425.1 Mycobacterium sp.
TCAACCTGCTGACGAGCGGGAATATCGCCCGCGCGGTCGCAGGTGAGAAGATCGGAACACTGGTCACCACCTGACCGGTTGGGAGGAGCAGCGCCGAATGATCCGCGCCGACGACGAAGCAGAGCGAAGCGATGAGGAGGAGTGGCGCCAATGATTGACGAAGCCATCTTCGATGCTGAAGAGAAGATGGAGAAGGCCGTCGCGGTCGCCCGCGATGACCTGTCATCCATCCGCACCGGGCGCGCCAACCCCGGCATGTTCTCCCGCATCGTCATCGACTACTACGGCACGCCGACCCCCATCACGCAGATCTGCAGCATCAACGTGCCCGAGGCACGCATGGTTGTCATCAAGCCCTATGAGGCAACCCAGCTCAAACCGATCGAAGAATCGATCCGCAACTCTGATCTCGGCGTCAACCCGACCAACGACGGCAACATCATCCGGGTGGCCATCCCGCAACTCACCGAGGAACGCCGCCGCGAACTGGTCAAGCAGGCCAAGGCCAAGGGCGAGGACGCCAAGGTTTCGGTTCGCAACATCCGTCGTCGTGCGATGGAGGAACTGCACCGCATCCGCAAGGACGGCGAAGCAGGTGAAGATGAGGTGGGCCGCGCGGAGAAGGACCTCGACAAGTCCACCGCGCAGTACATCGCGCAGATAGACGATCACGTCAAGCACAAGGAAGGCGAACTGCTCGAGGTTTGAGGACCTCGACAGCAAGCCACTGTGGCTGACACAGACTCCGGGGGCCGTACCCCCGAGGCGCCGACACAGTCGGCGAAGACCTCACGCGCCGGCCGCGACCTTCCCGCCGCGATCGGCGTCAGTCTTCTGCTGGGCGGCACCATCATTGCCATCCTGTTGTTCGCACCCAGATTGTGGGTCGCGTTGGTGGCGGCGGGGATGGCCGTGGCCACCCACGAGGTGGTGCGGCGGCTGCGCACAGCCGGATACTCCATTCCGGTCATTCCGCTGCTGATTGGCGGCCAGGCAATGATCTGGCTGACCTGGCCCTTCGGTGCGGCCGGTGCGCTGGGTGGTTTCGGTGCGACGGTGCTGGTCTGTCTGATCTGGCGACTGCTGGGTCAGGGCCTGAAGGGTCATCCGGTCAACTATCTGCGCGATGTCTCCGCCACCATCTTCATCGCCGCCTGGATTCCGTTGTGTGGGGCGTTCGCCGTGCTGCTGGTCTACCCGGCCGACGGCTGGGCGCGGGTATTCGCCCTCATGCTTGGTGTGACCTTCTCCGATATCGGTGGGTACACGGCCGGGGTGCTGTTCGGCAAGCACCGCATGGTGCCGGAGATCAGCCCGAAAAAATCCTGGGAGGGTTTCGCGGGTTCGCTGATCTGCGGTACGGCCGGGGCGATGCTCGCGGTGGTCTTCTTCATGGATAAGCCAGCCTGGGTTGGCATTCCGTTGGGTGTGATGCTGGTCCTCACCGCCACCCTCGGTGATCTGGTGGAGTCTCAGGTCAAGCGCGATCTCGGGATCAAGGACATGGGCACGCTGTTGCCCGGTCACGGTGGCCTGATGGACCGTATCGACGGTGTGCTGCCGTCGTCGGTGGCCACCTGGATCGTCCTGACGTTGCTGGCTTGAGCACCGG
>JBMOKE010000393.1:0-1612 GCA_049315425.1 Mycobacterium sp.
GGCTACCGATGAACGTTCCGATCCACGACAGTGCCGTCGTCAGCCGGGCGCGGAATCCCACTAGATAGATCAGGTGTAGGAACAGCCAGGCCAACCAGGCGATGAATCCACCGAACTCCAGTGGTCCCACCTTGGCCACCGCCGAGTAGCGCGACACGGTGGCCATCGACCCCTTGTCGAAGTATTGGAACGGTTCCCGGGCCGTCGGATCCGCGCCGTTGAGTTCTGCCTTGAGCAGCCTGGCTGCGTACCGTGCGCCCTGGATCGCACCCTGCGCCTGGCCGGGGACGCCCTCGACGAGAGTCATATCACCGACGACGAATACATTCGGGTGACCCGGGACAGTCAGATCGGGCAATACCTTGATTCGTCCGGCCCGGTCGATTTCGGCTCCAGACTGATCGGCCAGGATCTTGCCCAGCGGGCTTGCCGCGACGCCCGCCGACCACACCTTCGTCGCGCATTCGATGCGTTCGGTGCTGCCGTTCTTGCGTTTCACCGTGATGCCGTTGCGGTCGACATCAGTGACCATGGACTCGAGTTGGATTTCCACACCGAGCTTCTCCAGGCGGGCGGCGGCCTTGAGTCCGAGTTTTTGGCCCATTGGTGGCAGCACGGCCGGTGCGGCGTCGAGCAGGATCACCCGCGCCTTGGTGGAGTCGATGTGGCGGAATGCGCCTTTGAGCGTGTGGTCGGCCAACTCGGCGATCTGACCGGCCATCTCCACACCCGTCGGGCCGGCGCCGACGACGACGAAGGTGAGCAGTTTCGCGCGGCGGTCCGGGTCACTCGAGCGCTCGGCCTGCTCAAAGGCTCCGAGGATGCGGCCGCGTAGCTCCAGGGCGTCGTCAACGGTCTTCATGCCGGGCGCCCACTCGGCGAACTCATCGTTGCCGAAGTAGGACTGACCGGCGCCTGCGGCGACGATCAATGTGTCGTACGGAGTGCTGTAGATGTGGCCCAACAGCAGCGAGTCGACAGTGCGCTTCTTCAGATTGATACCGGTGACCTCACCGAGCAGTACCTGGCAGTTCTTCTGGTTGCGCAGGATCACCCGGGTGGGCGGCGCGATCTCGCCCTCCGAGATGATCCCCGTGGCCACCTGGTACAGCAGCGGCTGGAACAGGTGATGGGTGGTCTTGGCAATCAGCTTGATGTCGACGTCGGCCCGCTTGAGCTTCTTGGCGGCATTGAGGCCGCCGAAACCCGAGCCGATGATGACGACCCTGTGTTTATCGGTTGGAGTGGCGCCGGGATGGCTCATCTTCGCTCCTTGTAATGACTGCGCCAAGATTGCAGAGAACGATTCATACGGTAGTCGGCCGACTCTCAGATGTCGCGCCGGGTCACACCCCGAGGACCGGCCGCAGAGCCTCGCCGACGGCGGTGATCGACCCCGGGACGTACGCGGGAATGTTGACGATCACACCGTCGATCCCGGCGTCCACCACGTTGGTCTGCACCGCTTCGGCGATCTTGTGGGGGCTGCCCACCACCATCCTGCCCCGCATTTCGCCGGGCAGCATGTCATCGGTCATAGAAGCGTCCGGTACCGCGGTGAGCAGCATGCTGGTCTCCAGGGTGGCGGGGTCGCGGCCCACCTCCTCGCAGC
>JBMOKE010000394.1:0-1611 GCA_049315425.1 Mycobacterium sp.
GGCTACCGATGAACGTTCCGATCCACGACAGTGCCGTCGTCAGCCGGGCGCGGAAACCCACCAGATAGATCAGGTGCAGGAACAGCCATGCCAGCCAGGCGATGAAGCCACCGAACTCCAGCGGTCCCACCTTGGCCACCGCCGAGTACCGCGACACGGTGGCCATCGACCCTTTGTCGAAGTACTGGAACGGTTCCCGGGCTGTCGGATCCGCGCCGTTGAGTTCTGCCTTGAGTAACCTGGCCGCGTACCGCGCGCCCTGGATCGCGCCCTGCGCCTGGCCGGGGACGCCCTCGACGAGAGTCATATCACCGACGACGAACACATTCGGGTGACCCGGGACTGTCAGATCGGGCAATACCTTGATTCGTCCGGCCCGGTCGATTTCGGCTCCGGACTGGTCGGCCAGGATCTTGCCCAACGGGCTGGCCGCGACTCCCGCCGACCACACCTTCGTCGCACATTCGATGCGTTCGGTGCTTCCGTTTTTGCGTTTCACCGTGATGCCGTTGCGGTCGACATCAGTGACCATGGACTCGAGTTGGATTTCCACACCGAGCTTCTCCAGGCGGGCGGCGGCCTTGAGTCCGAGTTTTTGGCCCATTGGTGGCAGCACGGCCGGTGCGGCGTCGAGCAGGATCACCCGCGCCTTGGTGGAGTCGATGTGGCGGAATGCGCCTTTGAGCGTGTGGTCGGCCAACTCGGCGATCTGACCGGCCATCTCCACACCCGTCGGGCCGGCGCCGACGACGACGAAGGTGAGCAGTTTCGCGCGGCGGTCCGGGTCACTCGAGCGCTCGGCCTGCTCAAAGGCTCCGAGGATGCGGCCGCGTAGCTCCAGGGCGTCGTCAACGGTCTTCATGCCGGGCGCCCACTCGGCGAACTCATCGTTGCCGAAGTAGGACTGACCGGCGCCTGCGGCGACGATCAATGTGTCGTACGGAGTGCTGTAGATGTGGCCCAACAGCAGCGAGTCGACGGTGCGCTTCTTCAGATTGATACCGGTGACCTCGCCGAGCAGTACCTGGCAGTTCTTCTGGTTGCGCAGGATGACCCGGGTGGGTGGCGCGATCTCGCCCTCCGAGATGATCCCGGTGGCCACCTGGTAGAGCAGCGGCTGGAACAGGTGATGGGTGGTTTTGGCGATCAGCTTGATGTCGACGTCGGCCCGCTTGAGCTTCTTGGCGGCGTTGAGGCCGCCGAAACCCGAGCCGATGATGACGACCCTGTGCTTATCCGATGAAGTGGCGCCGGGATGGCTCATCTTCGCTCCTTGAATGACTGCGCCAGGACTGTGGAGAACGATTCATACGGTAGTCGGCCGACTCTCGGGTGTCGCGCCGGGTCACACCCCGAGGACGGGCCGCAGAGCCTCGCCGACGGCGGTGATCGACCCCGGGACATACACGGGAATGTTGATGATCACACCGTCGATGCCGGCGTCGACCACGTTGGTCTGCACCGCTTCGGCGATCTTCTCAGGGCTGCCGACCACCATCCGGCCCCGCATCTCGCCGGGCAGCATGTCATCGGTCATAGATGCGTCCGGTACCGCCGTGAGCAGCATGCTGGTCTCCAGGGTGGCGGGGTCGCGGCCCACCTCCTCGCAGC
>JBMOKE010000395.1:0-1603 GCA_049315425.1 Mycobacterium sp.
CCGTAATTCGTCCATCGAAACCCCAGTGGGTCGAGAATCTCGGTGCCCAGGATCTCCCGGATGTCGCGTCCGGTGGCGGCCGAGACGATCTCTCGGATCAGCGGCCCCCAGGTCAAGCCGTGGTAGATGTGCATCAGTCCCGGGCGGTGGATCGGTTTGAGGTCGCCGAGTTGCGCTCTGGCGTAGTCGCTGTCGTTCATCCGGCGCAGATCCGGGCGTCCCGTCGCGAAGGGCACACCGGCGCTGTGCGTGATCACGTGGCGGATCGTGGTGCGCTCTTTGCCATGTCCGGTGTAGTTGGGCAGGTAGTCGCAGACCCGATCGTCGAGCGAGAAGGATCCGCGGTCGACGAGCATGTGCACCACCGTTGTGCTGATCGCCTTGGCTGCCGAATACACACAGAACGGTGTCTTGGTGCTCACCGGTACCTGCTCGGCGTCGGGCGGATCGGTGGGGCCGTTCCCCCAGCCGTGCCCGATTGCCCGGTTGAGCACCACCTTTCCGTTGTGCCGCAGGCACAGTTGGATCGCGGGGTGCATCCCCGCGCGATACCAGTGCCGCGTGGCATCCCAGATCCGGTCGAGCGCGGCGGGGTCCAGACCACCCGGGTCCTCATCGCCGACGGCGGTGACGGCATCGAGGTCGGCCGGCACGCGGATTCTGCCGTCCGCAGTCACGATTGCCGATACAGGGTTGCACTCAAATGGTGCTGCCGCGGCAGACCCACCGCGGCCATCTGCAGGGTGTAGCTCAACTCATCGCCATCCAGACAGATCGAACGGGCTACCGCGACAACCTCTTTGGCCGATGCGCTACCTGCCACGGCTGTCGAGTACACATCGAGCACAAGACCGCGATCGGTAAAAGCCACCGAACCCTCGTCGATCTCGGTGATCCCGGTCGGATGGGCGATGACGAACTCGACGCAGTCGGCCGACGGCATCCTGATGTAGCCGGTCTCGGCGTGCAGCGGTGAGCCGTCATCGGATTTGGTCCGCTGCGAATACGTCAGAAACGGCTTTCCGGTGTGACCGATGCTGACTTCCTCGGTATAGCCGAACGCTTCGATGGTGGGGTACTCACCGGAACCTCGACCGACCCAATTACCCAGCAGGGGAGCTAGTTTCGCGATACCGGGATGAAGGCCGGCGATGCCCGTCACTGCAGAACGGCTCAGAGCGGCCCGACGAGTTCCACCCAGTTGCCATCCGGGTCGGCAACGAACATCCAGCCCATTCCGGGAACGGGGGCGAACTCGGCGAGCGGCTGCGCGAAGGAGTATCCGGCAGCGTCGACCTGACGGGCCACCTCGGTCGCGTTGGAGACAACCAGGGTGAGGTAGCGAATGCCGGCCTGCGCCGGTCCGCCACCGAGCGCCACCGGCGCGGCAGGTGGCTCGTCCAACGTCACCAGCTTCAGGACGTTGTTGCCGATCGAGTACCGCTTCATGGTTCCGCCGGGGAAGTCGAGATCACCCTGGTAGGGAAGGCCGAGGAAGTTCTCGTAGAAATCCACCATTGCGTCACGGTTGGTGGTCACCACCCCGATCTCGACGCTTTGGGCGAGCAGTTCCACGGACATTGCTGATCCTCTCCCGATGGTG
>JBMOKE010000396.1:0-1601 GCA_049315425.1 Mycobacterium sp.
CGGGCTTCGAAACGCTGGACCAGCGCCAGGACGAACACCGAACCGAAGTGGCGCGCCAGGAAAGCCAGCGTTCGGGTGCCGAGGTCCGCGCGACGCGGCGGGCCGACCTGATCGCCCAGCAGTGTCAGCCAGTGCTGCTCGTGGCGTTCCTCCGAGGCGGCGATGGCCAGCAGTATCGCGCGCTCCTCCCCGTCGTAGCGCTGGGCAAGATCGCGATAGACCGCGGCCTCAGCTCGTTCGTTGGCCAGGTGCCTGCGCCAGCGGCCCAGCTCAGAGGGACTCGGACGGCTGCCCGGCCGTGGTGCCTCATCGCGGTTCACCCCGTCATTATCGACCTCGGACACCCGGATGTTCGCTGGGTGACAGGATTCCCCTATCGAGGTCGATCAACGAGGAGGACGCGTGCCTGACAGCCCGAAGAAAAAGGCACCCGCCAAGAAGGCGGTGAAGAAGGCCCCCGCGAAGAAGGCCCCCGCCAAAAAAGCGTCCGCCACGAAGGCCTCAACCAAGAAGGCCCCAACCAAGAAAGCCCCGACCAAGAAGCTCAGGGGTTCCGAGACCATCACCGGCGCGAGGCGCCTCGGCGGCTGGGACTTCGCGACGTGGCGGATGGCCACCGACGATCCGGTGATGCGCTCGACCATCATCGGCCTGCTGGTGCTCGAGAAAAGCCCGGACTGGGATCTGCTGTGCGATCGCTTCGAGCGGGCGACCCGCCTGGCGCCGGTGCTGCGCTCGAAGGTCGTCGAGGGCCCGCTCAATCTGCAGACCCCGCGCGTGGTCGTCGACCCGGACTTCGATCTGGGCTATCACATGCGCCGGTTCAGCATGCCCACCGCGACATGGGACGACGTACTCACCGAGGCACGCCGGCAGTCCATGACCGACTTCGACAAGGAGCGGCCGCTGTGGCGGGTGACGGTGGTGGAGGGTCTCCCCGGCGGCAAGGCGGCGCTCATCATGAAGTTGCACCACGCCATCGCTGACGGTCAGGGCACGGTGCAACTCGGCCTCGCCTTGTTCGACTTCACCGCCGAGGGAACCGATCTCGGACCGATGCCGGAAGCACCCGAGCCGGTCGAGCTCGACACCCGAGGCTTCATGCAGGCGGTCATCCGCAATAACGTCGGCTGGGTCGCCAAAACCGCCGAGGACGTCATCAAGGGCATCGGGCCCCTGGCAATGTCGGCGATCAAGAACCCGCTGGAGTTGCTCAGCAAGGTGCGCGAGACTGCCGAGTCGGTGGCCCGGTTCACCAAGGTGCCGCTGCCACTCGGACCGCTGTCACCGATCATGCAGTCGCGCAGTATCAACTACCACTTCGACACCATCGATATGGACTTCGCCACGTTCCGGGCGGCGGCCAAGAAGCGTGAGCGCACGGTCAACGATCTGTTCCTGGCCGCGATCAGCGTCGGCATGTACCGCTACCACGAAAAGATGGGACGCCCCGTCGGCGAGCTGCGGATGAACATGCCGATCTCGTTGCGGACGTCCGACGATCAGAGCAACGCAGTGACCATCGCCCGCTTCGAGATTCCGATCTCCAATGTCATCGACGACGTGCTCGAGGCGGCGGCGAGCACCGTGCGCAGCTGGCG
>JBMOKE010000397.1:0-1598 GCA_049315425.1 Mycobacterium sp.
CGAACGCAGCCCGGACCATCTTCTGCACCACGAAGACCTCTTCATTGGTGCAGCGAGAGGAGGTGATACCGCCGATGCTGTCGCGGCCATAGGCCTCCTGGACCTCACCCAACCGGCGCGCCGCATAGCCGATGGCCTCCTCCCAGGAGACCTCCCGCCACGGATCGGCGATAGTGTCCCGAATCATCGGCGCGACAACACGATCGGGATGGCTGGCGTACCCCCACGCGAAGCGGCCCTTGACACACGAGTGGCCCTCGTTGGCGCCGCCATCCTTGTGCGGCACCATGCGGACCAGTTCGTCGCCGCGCAGTTCGGCCTTGAAGGAGCAGCCCACCCCGCAGTACGCGCACGTGGTCAACACACTGCGGGTGGGGATCCCGAGTTCGATGACGGACTTCTCCGACAGCGTCGCCGTCGGGCAGGCCTGCACGCACGCGCCGCACGAGACACATTCGCTGTCCATGAAGTTCGTGCCGCCGGCACTCACCTTGGAGTCGAAGCCACGGCCGACGATCGTCAACGCCAGGGTGCCCTGGATCTCGTCGCAGGCCCGCACACAGCGGCTGCACACGATGCACTTGGACTCGTCGAAATCGAAGTAGGGATTGCTGGAGTCGGTCGGCGCATCCAGGTGGTTCTCACCGGCGAAGCCGTAACGCACCTCGCGTAGTCCGACAACGCCGGCCATGTCCTGCAGTTCGCAGTCGCCGTTGGCCGGACAGGTCAGACAGTCCAGCGGATGGTCGGAGATGTAGAGCTCCATGACATTTCGGCGCAGGCGTTCGACGCGTGGGGTCTGGGTGTGCACCACCATGCCCGGTTCGACCGGTGTGGTGCACGACGCCGGGGTGCCCTTCTTGCCGTCGATCTCGACCAGGCACAGCCGGCACGAGCCGAACGGTTGCAGCGAGTCTGTCGCGCACAGCTTGGGTACGGCCATACCGGCTTCGGCGGCGGCGCGCATCACCGATGTCCCGGCGGGCACTGTCACCATCACACCGTCAATGTCGACCGACACCATCTGTTCGGATGTCGATGCCGGCGTGCCGTGGTCGGGTTCCTTGAGAAGGGTCATTGTCGTGGCTGTCCGTTCGCTGATCGGTGGAAGTCCTCGCCGAAGTGCGCCACTGCGCTGCGAACCGGCAATGGCGTGAGTCCGCCCATGGCACACAGTGATCCGTCGGTCATGGTTTCGCAGAGCTCCTCAAGTAGTACAAGGTTACGCTCCGGTTCGATCCCGGCGGTGATCTTGTCGATGACCTCGACGCCGCGGGTGGAGCCGATGCGGCACGGCGTGCACTTGCCGCAGGATTCGACGGCACAGAACTCCATGGCGAAGCGAGCCTGGGCCGCCATGTCCACGGTGTCGTCGAAGACGACCACCCCGCCGTGGCCGAGCATCGAGTTGGCGGCCAACAGAGCCTCATAATCCATCGACACATCCAGGGCGGAATCGGGCAGGTAGGCGCCCAGCGGCCCGCCCACCTGCACCGCGCGCACCGGCCTTCCCGAGTACGTTCCGCCACCGAAATCCTCGACGAGTTCGCGCAGGCTCACCCCGAAGGCGAGTTCGACGATCCCGCCGCGGGCGATGT
>JBMOKE010000398.1:0-1591 GCA_049315425.1 Mycobacterium sp.
AGGTGTGGGCCGAGGCGGACCTGCTGTTGAAGGTCAAGGAGCCCATCGAGCCGGAGTACAGCCGGATGCGCAAGGGCCAGGTGCTGTTCACCTACCTGCATCTGGCGGCGTCTCGTCCGTGCACCGATGCCCTGCTGGCTTCGGGTACCACGTCGATCGCCTACGAGACGGTGCAGACCGCCGACGGTGCGCTTCCCCTGCTGGCGCCGATGAGCGAGGTGGCCGGACGGCTCTCCGCCCACGTTGGCGCCTACCACCTCATGCGAACCCAGGGTGGCCGCGGCGTGCTGATGGGTGGCGTTCCCGGTGTGGCACCGGCGGTGGTCGTGGTGATCGGCGGCGGTATGGCCGGCGACAACGCCGCCGCCGTCGCCTGGGGCATGGGAGCGCATGTCACGGTGTTCGATCTCAACGTCAACGCACTGCGTAAGATCGACGCCGAATATGGCGGCGCCATCGAGACCCGCTATTCCTCGCGGCTCGAGTTGGAGAACGCGGTCAAGCAGGCCGACCTGGTCATCGGCGCGGTCCTGGTCCCGGGCGCCAAGGCACCCAAGCTGGTCACCAATGAGACGGTTGCACAGATGAAGCCGGGCTCGGTGCTGGTCGATATCGCCATCGATCAGGGCGGCTGCTTCGAGGACTCCAAGCCCACCACGCACGACGAACCGACGTTCAAGGTTCACGATTCGGTGTTCTACTGCGTGGCCAATATGCCCGGCGCGGTGCCGCGAACATCCACCTTCGCGCTGACCAATGCCACCATGCCCTACGTTCTCAAGCTCGCCGACAAGGGTTGGCGGGATGCGTGCAAGGCTGATCCAGCGCTGGCTAAGGGACTGTCAACACATGACGGCAAGCTGTTGTGCGAGCAGGTGGGTGAGGCGTTGCATCTGCCCGATGTCAGCCCGGAGAGTGTGCTGGGCTGAGGGGAGCCGCTAACCCGCAATCGCCCTAAGCGATTGCGGCAGTGAGCGTTTGGATCGGTGCGGCCCGAGTACGGCGGCGCCGAAATGCCCGGACAACACCTTGTGGGCCACCGCGTTGACCTCATCGACGGTAACGGCCTCGATACGCTGCAGCGTGTCAGAGATGGTTCGATACTCGCCGTAATTCAGTTCACTGCGGCCGAGGCGGTTCATCCGGGACGCTGAGTCCTCCAGTCCCAGCACCAGCGCGCCGCGCAGCGAGCCCTTGGCGATCCGGCACTCGGAGTCTGTGATGCCGTCGCGAGCAACCGTCTCGAGCACTTCGGTGGTCAGGCGCACCACCTCGTCGAATCGTTCGGGCAGGCAGCCTGCGTACACCGAGAACGCCCCGCAGTCGGAGAACGTGTCGATGGTCGAATACACCGAGTAGGCCAGACCGCGGGTCTCGCGGATCTCTTGGAACAGCCGAGAACTCAAGCCGCCGCCGAGAGCACCGTTGAGCACCGACAGCGCCCATCGGTGTTCCCAACTGCGGCCGGGGATCCGAACGCCAAGGCTCAGATGGGTCTGCTCGGAGTCCCGATTGACCAACACCAGACCGGGCCGACCGGGAAGCCGACCTGAGCCGGAGCGTGGCGGCACCGGCGTGCGGCCCTTGGTCA
>JBMOKE010000399.1:0-1586 GCA_049315425.1 Mycobacterium sp.
TGCCGCCGACGGCAGGTACCCCAGCGGTGCGCCGCGTGCGACCAACTCCGGTCGGGGACCCATGTCGAGTGCGGAGCGGGTGAATTCGTAGCGGGAGAGCATGTCCGTCGAATTCGAGCGGGACCTGATCCGGGGTGCGACCGCGGCGACCCGCGGATCATCCAAGTGCGCGACGAGTGGCTCGAGCCATCCAGGTGTCACCGCGCAATCAGCGTCGACGAACGCGACGATCGGCGCAGTCACCGCCTCAAGACCGGTGTTGCGGGCGGCAGCAGGCCCGCGATTGACTGAGTGGCGGATCAGGGTCGCGCCATGCGCACGCGCAACCTCGCCGACCGCTGCGTAGCGCGACGCGTCGTCCACCACGATGATGTGTGTCTCCGGCGATGCCGTTCGAAGCGCGGCCAGGCACTCGTCGAGCAGGTCCGGTCGCTCATAGGCGGGCACGACGACCTCGACGGCGCTATCCGGATGGTGATCGTGGGTCGGCAGCGGGTAAACGATTCCGCGGGGCAGCAGCATGTCCACTAGTGCGCGTTCGACGCCGGAGGCGGGTACAAGTCCGGCCGCTCCGGCATCTTTGAGGCGGAGGACGAATGGCCGGGCAGCCGCGGCGATCCGGACGATGCCCCACGGCGCTCCGCCCAGGACGACTGAAGCGTCGCGCCAGATTCGCACCCGGTCATCGAGTGCCACGGCCCGTCCAGCCGGCAACCCGGCGGGGCTGGTCAACTGCTGGTCGTCACCCATTGTGGCGCCCAGTATCCCAGCTTCAGACCGCTTGCCTCTCGGCTCTGCTTCCCGGCTTCTGCTGCTGGTCGCAGTTACGATCGCAGGCGTGAAACTACCCAAGTCGCTCGCCAGGATCGCGGGGTTGCTGGGATTGGCTGCTCTGGCATTGCCTTTGGCTGCGCCCACTGTGGCCGAGCCACCGGTTGCCCCCGTCGCGGAGACCTCGCAGTGGATCGTCGTCGGCGTCCCCGCTGCAAGCTCGACCACCGGGACCCTCACCGCATTCCAACGTGTTGGCCAGCAGTGGAAGGTTGTCCTGGGGCCGACCAAAGCCATGGTGGGCGAACTCGGCATCGGTGCCCCCGCCGACGGCGTCTACCGCACTCCCGAGGGAACGTTCGCATTCGACCAGGCCTTCGGCCGTGAGCCCAATCCCGGCACCAAGATGCCGTATTTCCAGGCCACCAAACAGGATTGGTGGGACGAGGACGCCTCCTCGCCGACGTACAACACCTACGTCCACTCGGTGAACAGCCCGTCGGCCATCACCGAGAACCTCTACGACTCCGGCCCGGTCTACGACTACGCGGTCAATATCGCGGTCAACCCGCAACGGATTCCCGGAAAGGTGTCGGGGATCTTTCTTCATGTGACCAACGGCAGCCCGACCTGGGGATGCGTGGCCATCGGTCGCGATGAGATGCGCTCGATACTGACCTGGCTCGACCCTGCGGCCTCCCCGCGGATCACGATCGGTGTCGGAAGCCCGTCGCTGGTTCCGGTCGGGTCCTAAACCCGATCCCACTGACCGAAATCGGCCGCGAGTACATCGTCCACATCGACGTGAACACCAT
>JBMOKE010000124.1:0-6869 GCA_049315425.1 Mycobacterium sp.
TGCCGCGGGCCTTGGACTCGGTGCGATAGTGGTTGCGAAGCTCGATTTCCTTGTTACGCAATGCGATCGCAGTCCCGGGAGCCGCCGTTCGGGACTTCGTCACCTCCCGCCTGGCCTCGTCACGGGCGTCGGAGAGGCGCTGTCCGATCCGGGTACCGAAGGCGAGTTGAAAGTTGAGCCGCGCGGTGATGGTGGGCGTGGGCCGGTGCGCACCGGTCGCCAGGTAGGCGTCACAGGAGCGCACCATCTGCACCACCAGGCTCGCATATAGCGCGTGGCTGGCGTCGATATCCTCGGTGAACCCGTAGGCATAGACGAACGTCGAGTTCGACGCCACGTCACACCGGACATCGTTGGCCAAGGCGATCGCGGCGAACAGTTGGACATAGGTGCGCAACCCGCGGCTACCCGGTTCGCCGATGGTGATCGTCCGCTGGGTGGGGACCTGGGCGGCGGTGCGGGAGGCCGCGTGGCCGCGCGCCACCGCAAGATCGATTGACGTCATTGTCGCCAGACGTTGTGCGGCGGCCATGAAGGCTTCGGCCTCATGGGCGTTATCGGTGCCTTCGGCCTGGCGGAGCAGGGCGGCGATGCGGGACAGCATCCTGTCATCGGTCATGGCGCCACGCTAGGCGAGGGTTGCGACGTATCCAGCCTTCTCAGTCCGCTGACCGGTGTGCTCTCCCCACACCGGGATTCATCAACAATCACCTGAGGAACCTTAGTGCGCTACCTACCGACGAACACGTTCAGCGCGTCCTTCAGTTGGGGTGACAGCGGGTCCTTGCTGGCGTAGTTGGCGACGCTGTCAGTGGCGTCGTCGCGCAGCACGTGGTTGACACCGGTCAGTCTCACCAGTTGCAGGCCGGTGTGCGCCAGTGCGTCAGCTAACGGCGCGATATCCGCGCACCCGGACTGGGCGTCGGAGTCCGAGCAGGTGAGAAGAACCGGCGTGCCCGCCGGGATGCGGGAAGCCAACTCGACGGGGTCTATCGCGTCGGACTCGACAACCGCCTTGACGTTGCCGGGACCCAGGATCGCACCGAGTCCCTCGGGCAGCGTGGCCGGCGCAGTCCCGGTGGTGCGGGCCTGCACGACTGCGGCCGACCAGGCAGCCAGGACGGCATCGGCCTGCTGCTGGGTCTTGCCGCCGGCGCGCACGGCGGCCGTCACATCGGCCCGCACCCGGCCGGTGATCAGGTCGAGGTAGCGCGCGGGCAACGGCTGTAGCAGACCCAGTGAGTGGATCCTCGGGGCACCGGGCGAGGTGTCGTCGGCCAGCGACATCGCATGGATTGTGCCCTCGCCCACGGCGTAGACCGAGATGCGGCCGGCATCGGTTCCGGCCTGCCCGGCCAGGAACCGCACCGCCGCCCGGGCGCCGTCGGTGTAGACAGCACTTCCGACGTCGGCGGGGCGGGCGGCGAACGGGCCGAGGCCGGTGGCGCCGGTACCGACCTTGTCGTAGCGCAGCGTCGCCACGCCGCGATCGGAGAGGAACTCAGCAAGCTGCCGCATATTGCCGACCGGACCGGCGACATTGTTATCGCCATTGCGGTCGGTGCGGCCGCTCTCGGAGATGAGTAGGGCGGCCGGGCCCGCTCCACTGCCGGAAAGGTGGCGGTAGGTGCCGTGCAGGGTCAATCCGGCGGCGTCGAAGCTCACCTCGCCCTCGACCCAGACCCACTCGGTGCCGCTGTTGCGCGCGCACCCGGCCACCAGCATCACGGCCAGCGCCGCGAGCAGCAGTCGCCGGATCACAGCCGGGCTTCGATCCAGGTGGTGACGTCGTCGAGCACGGTGTCACGCTCGGGCTCGTTGAACACCTCGTGGAATAGCTCCGGATACACCTTGAGTTCGACGTCGCGAGAGGCCACGCACCGCACGAGCCGCTCGCTGCCCGCGGCAGCCACCAGCCGGTCCTGACCGCCATGCACCACCAGCAGCGGTGCGGTGATTCCGCCGGCCAGTTGCGGCATGGTCTCCCCCACCACCAGCAGTGCCTTGCCGATACCGGCGGGGATCTTGCCGCGGTACACCAGGGGGTCGGCCCGGTAGTCCGCCACCACCTGAGGGTCACGGGACACCGCATCCGGATCGATCTGCTCAATCGGCACATCGGGAAGCAGCGAACCGACCGCCTTGCCCAGCAGCGCCTTGGCTTTGGACACCCCGGTGTGGGCGGCGATTGCCGGACCGGACAGCACCATCAGGTCGTAGGAGTCCGGGTACTGCGCGCCGTAGGCGAGCACGATGCCGCCGCCCATGCTGTGGCCAAGGACGATTCGCGGCACGTGCGGGTTCTCCGCGGTCGCGATCATGACCAGGGATCGGAAGTCGGAGACGAACTCCGACATGTGGCGTACCCGAACGCGTTTCCCACCACTGCGGCCATGGCCCCGGTGATCGAGGGCATAGGTCACCAGACCGGCGTCGGCGAACCGTTGCGCCACATGGTCGTAGCGGCGGGCGTGCTCGCCGTATCCGTGCGCCAGGATGACCACACCGCGCGGTTCCAGATCCGGGGTCCACACGTCGTAGACGACGCGGACCCCACCCATTCCTGTGAACGTCTGCTCAGTGCGTCCGGCGACCATAAGCCGAGGGTAGCCGGGGCATTCGGCTGAATGCGTCGGCACCGCGCCCCTCGGGATAGGACGATCCTAAATATTTCGCCAATTTGCACTTCCCCAACCCGAATCCGGTCGACCATGATCTTGGCGCCGGACACCGGGCACGGCTACACAGAGATCGGGGACCACAATGGGCAGTGCGGACTTCACAGCTGTCTACATCATTATTGCGGCCGTCGCACTGATCGTGCTGATCTGGCTCACCATGCGATCGGTCATCCGCCGCGAGAGGGCGATGATCCGCGAGAGCATGGACGAGCCGCACGAGATCGCGGCTTATGAGGAGCGCTGGAGGAATCGCCCGGGGGCCTGAGTCCGGCAGGCGGATTCTGCTGGGGCACTTCGTAATACGCCCGCAGTCGAACGGTGACCTGGCCGTTACGGATGTTGACAGTGTTACGTACGGGATTATCGTTATTCCCGTGCCAAGCCCTGCTATCGCGCTCCGCCGCATCCTCACGGGGTGCACGGCGGTGCTTGCCTGCGTGATGCTGACCGCGACCACCTGCCCGCCGGCCGCCGCCGCCGCCGGCCGCGAGCAGCTGGCGCAGGCCATTGCGACCACCCGGGGCAGCTACCTGGTCTACAACTTCGGCAACGGCTTCCCGGCCCCGATGCTCAATGCCGCCGACGACTGGTACGAGATGACCAATGGCGGGCATCTGATGGTGGTGAAGTCGGCCTCCCAACGCATCGCGCCGCGGCTCCTGGTCGACACTCACCAGGGTGCCCAGGCGCGCTGTGAGCGGACGCCCGGGGCGCGCACCTCCGAAGGTCTGCTGCAGGCGTCGGAAACCTACGCCCCGCTGCAAGCCTGGCAGGTACTCGGACAGCCGACCATCGCCATCAACGCGAACTTCTTCGACGTCCGCTCACAGCAGGCCGGGTCCTGGAAGAACACCGGGTGTAGCTCCCCGCTCGGGGCCTACATCGATAACACCGCGGGCCTGGGCCGGGCGAACATGGCGGTGACCGGAACCTTGGCCTACGCCGGTAAACAGGCGCTCTCCGGCGGTGACGAGGTTTGGACAGCGCTGAGCACATTGATCCTTCCGGTGCGTGGTGCGCCGTTCGTGGTGACGCCGAAGGCGCCGAACGACTACGACGCCGCCTCCCCGGTGATCAACAAGCTGGTCGGAAACGGCACCCGGTTCGTCGCCGTCAGCGGTCTGAAGCTGCTGGCTCCCGGAGACACCGGGCAGCTCAACGATTCCGGTCCGAGCGCCGCCAGGACGGCGGTGGCCTACGCCCGGGACAAAGACGAGATGTACGTCTTCCAGGGCGGCAGTTACACACCTGACCAGATTCAGGACCTGTTCCGCGGCTTGAGCGCCGACACCGCGGTGCTACTCGACGGCGGCGGCTCCTCATCAATCGTGCTGCGCCGCGACACCGGCGGGATGTGGGCCGGCGCCGGCTCGCCCAGGGGATCCTGCGACACCATGGCGGTCCTGTGCGATGCCCGCGAACGTGCGCTGCCGAGCTGGTTGGCGTTCAACTAGAGCGTGGGACAACTAGAGCTTGGGAGTCAGATCCAGTGACGTCACGGTGGTCATCTTGGTGACCCGCCAGTCCCGACCCTCGCGTTGCAGTTCCAACCGGTAGGACAGGTACTTGATCGACGGGATGTTGTTGCTCTGCGGCGTGGTCGAGGTGGTGTTGGTGTAAACCAGCGCCGTGGCCTCCGAGCCGCGCAGCGACTCGACCGCAGCGGCCACGACCTGCGTGGTGCTGGTGACTTTGGCCTGCTTGTTGGTGGGCGCGATCGCATCGACATAGCGGCGATACTCCTGCCCGAAGGGACCGCCGAGGTATTTGGCGGAGCGGTCTGACAACTTATCCATGTTATCGGGGGTGTAACTCCACAGTGTGGTGATCGCGTCGGCGGCCGTCCGTGCGATCTTCTCCTTGGTGGCTACGGCGGCGCGGTCTGCGAGGTAGGGCTGAACCGCCGCACCGGCGAAGGCCCCGGCACCGATGAACAATCCGGCCGATGCTGCGATGACGACCCGTGTCTTGTTGCGCACCAACCATTTTCGGGTGGCCGAAGGTTCACTCGGCAGTTCAGCAGGCGCCGGTGATTCGACAGCTGATTCGTTGTCGTCTAACGGTGACTCCTCGGACTCCGCGGCGTCGGCGTCACTCACACCACCTGCTTCAGGTCGCTGACCTTCCACTGCTCCCCCTCCTTGGTTGCGGTGACCACCCAGCGACTGACGCTCTCGATCGCCTTGCCGTCCGGCATCTTCGTCGTCATCATCGCCACGGCGATGACGTCGACGCTGGCGTCGCTATACCACCGTTCGATCCCGATTTCCTGGACGGCACCGATCCCACGTTCGGCTTGGGCTACCTGAATGACGATCCCGTCGATACTCTCATCGAAAGCCTTGGCGAACTTACCGGTGCCTTGGGCCAGCACCGAATTGGCGTAGTCGTTGGCGTGGTACGGATCCGGCGACGTGTAGTTGGTGACGAAAGATTTCACGAAAGCGAGTGCATCCGCATCGCGGATCTGCCCACGGTGCACGCTCTCGTGTTTGGTGAAGACCAGCGTTGCGACCGTGACACTCGAGACCACCGCAACGGCCGCAGCCGCGGCGACCACTACCAGCGCGCGACGGCGGGGCTCTGGGTCGGGCATGCGGAACGCCGTCTCCCGATCAGCCGGGTCGAGCCGGCGCAGCGGACTCATCCGCCACCGGTGCCGGATTTAGGCGCGGTCAGTACGGTGAGATCCGATACCCGCCAGTCACCGGACACCGCTTTCTCGAAGCCGACTCGAACCGACGCGCTGATAAACCGCTGATTTTCTGCGATGCCGCGCTGTCCCTGCAGCAACAGCAGCATCGTCGCGCGGTCCTTCGTCGAATCCAGCACGGCACTGTTGGTAACCCAGTAGTCGTTATCCACCGCGCCGGCCTTGCGGATGGCGTCCTGCTGGGCGGTCCAGGTCGGTCGGTAACCGTCAGTCACCAGCGCCTGCGCGCGCCCAAAGTCGTCCTGGAGGCTCGCGGCCTTGTAGGTGAGTAGGTCCGCGACGATCTTGGGGCCCTGCACGGCGATCTGTTCGCGGGTTTGGGCGACGGCCAATTCCTGGCGATAGACGCCGAAGTACCCCACCCCGGCTGCCACGGTGGCGAGTCCGGCCACCGCCGCGATCGCTGCGAACACGCGCCCACGCCAGTCGGGCCGGGCACCATCGATCCGGTGAACTTCGGTGCGAGCGAGAACATCGGCAAAGGTACGACCACGCGAGTCCACCAGTGGCCACAGCCAGCCGAGGAAAAGCGGCACGGTGTCCAGCAGGTGCGCCAGGTCCCGCAGCAGCAGTCGCCAGGGGCTTACCGCGTCGCCGGTCCGACTAACGACCGCGATGCCGAAAACCGAACGGCCCAGGCTCCATCCTGTCGCGGCAGGCAACAGCAACCGGTTGACCAGGACGGCCATCAGAGCCGCGCCGCCGATCAACAGGGTCAGCCACCACAGCCAACCCTGTGGCGGAGCCGACAGCCAGAGCAGAAGAGCAGTCGCAACCATGCCCAGGCCGAACAGCACGTCGATGGTGAATGCCCCGGCCCGCGCCGCCCACGACGCCGCCGGCCCAGCCGTGCCGGGCGTCTCGGTGACGGACTCCTCCGCGTCGAGGGTCACCGTCACTTGCCCACCGGCTCGATACTGTCGATCTTGTAGGTGCCATCGACAGGTGCCATCCGCACCCGCAGCCGATAGCTCAACTCCTGGTCCTTCTCCTGAACGTTGGACATGCTGACGCGGGTGGCGACCAGGACGTCGATCGAGCCGTCCGGGTTGTGCTTCTCCGCGGCTGCCCGGATATCGGCGATTTTCACCTTCGCGTTCACCGTCTGATAGGCCTCGGTCAGCAGACTGCTGTAGAGATTCGCCTGCGGTGCGTAGTTCTCGGTGGTGCAGGAGACGATCTTGCGCTGGCTTTCGGTCATCGCCTTGGTATCGGGGGCCTGGGTGGCCGCGATGCAGTCCTTAGCCATGTCGACGGCCACGACCTCGTCGCGTTCGGCCGCGGCACCGTGTCGGTTCGAGACCCAGGCAAGTACGCCCGCGACGATCACGGCAATGCTGGCCGCCAACAGCGCTACGGCAACACGAACCAGAAAGCGTCCGGAACTCAGCGCCGACTCGGGCTGATCAGGCGCCGTCAATGGCGGGGTTGGGGTCAGCTGACCGGAGCCAGCATCTCCTTCCATCCGTCGTCTC
>JBMOKE010000125.1:0-6821 GCA_049315425.1 Mycobacterium sp.
CGACCGCCGGAGAGTCGGTGCATGGTGGTGGCCCACGATCCACTGATCAGTGGATGACGGGTGTTGTGATTGGTTGCTGCCGTGGCGATCTGCATCCGGGTGGTTACCGCGCATGCCGCGCCGGTCAGCGAGGCGGCCTCCTTGACATTCCAGCGCTCGGAGATGAAGGCGGTGCCGAAGCCCAGTTCCTCACCGCGGCGGGCCTCGTCCATTAACGTGGCCGGGCCTTCGCCGCCGGCACCGGCCAGCAGGTAGTAGCCGAGTTCGTCGAGCGTGCGCATATCGCGCCTCAAATCCGGTAGTCGGTCAGCAACCGCTTGCTGATGATGGTCTTCTGGATCTCACTGGTGCCTTCACCGATGAGCAGGAACGGGGCGTCACGCATCAACCGTTCGATCTCATAGTCCTTGGAGTAGCCGTACCCGCCATGGATGCGGAAGCTCTGCTGGGTGACCTCGGAGCAGAATTCACTGGCCAGGTATTTCGCCATACCGGCCTCGAGATCGTTGCGCTGGCCGGAATCCTTGAGCCGGGCGGCGTTGACCATCATCAGGTGCGCGGCTTCGACTTTGGTTGCCATTTCGGCAAGTTGGAAGGCAATGGCCTGGTGCTCGGCGATCGGCTTGCCGAAGGTGCTGCGCTGCTGTGCGTAGCGGACCGCAAGCTCGAATGCGCGGACCGCCACACCACAGGCCCTGGCGGCGACATTGACACGGCCCACCTCCACGCCGTCCATCATCTGGCCGAAACCCCGCCCGGGTTCCCCGCCGAGGATGTTTTCGGCCGCGGCGAGGTAACCGTCGAACAGCAGTTCCGTGGTGTCGATGCCCTTGTAACCGAGCTTGTCAAGCTTGCCCGGGATCGTCAGACCGGGTAGCACCTCGCCGAAGCCGGCGGGTTTCTCGACGAGGAACGCCGTCAGGTTGTGGTGGGGGGTATCGGCACCTTCGTCTGTGCGCACCAACGCGGCGACCAGAGTGGAGCTCGCGCCATTGGTCAGCCACATCTTCGCGCCATTGATCGTGTAGGTCCCATCACCGTTGCGGGTAGCCCGGGTTCGAATCGCGGCGACATCCGATCCCACCTCGGGCTCGGACATCGAGAAAGCGCCGCGGGTCTCACCAGTCGCCATCCGGGGTAGGAAACGTTGCTTCTGCTCGTCGGTTCCGTGCTGGCGGATCATGTAGGCCACGATGAAGTGGGTGTTGATCACCCCGGAGACGCTCATCCAGCCGCGAGCCAATTCCTCTACGCAGAGCGCGTATGTCAGAAGCGACTCACCCAGTCCGCCGTACTCCTGCGGAATCATCAGACTGAACAGGCCCATCTCGCGCATCTGATCGACGATGTCCTGCGGGTAGGTGTCGGTGTGCTCGAGCTCCTGGGCGTTGGGAATGATCTCTTTATCGACAAATTGCCTTACCGCGGTGAGGATCTCGGTCTGGAACTCAGTCAGTCCGAGGGTCTGGGCGAGCCTGGTCATATGTGTCGACCGCCGGTGACTTCGAGCACGGTGCCGGTCATATAGGACGACATATCGGAGGCAAGGAATAAGGCGACTGCCGCCACCTCTGATGGTTCACCCGCGCGGCCCATCGGCACCTCAGCCAGTTTGCCATCCCAAATACGTTGCGGCATAGCCTCAGTCATCGCCGAGCGGATCAAACCGGGCGCGATAGCGTTGACGCGCACCCCGAGGTGGGCAAGCTCCTTGGCTGCGGCCTTGGTCAATCCAACGATGCCGGCCTTAGCCGCCGAGTAGTTCGTCTGGCCGACAAAGCCCACCTTGCCCGAGATCGACGACATATTGATGATCGCGCCACTGCCTCGTTCACGCATGATCGCTGCAGCCGAGCGGGTGCCGTTCCAGGTGCCTTTGAGGTGCACCGAGATCACGTCGTCGAACTGCTGCTCGGTCATCTTCCGCAGGGTCGCATCCCGGGTGATGCCGGCGTTGTTGACCATGATGTCCAGGCCGCCGAACTCCTCGACCGCCGCGCCGACGAGGTCGTCGACTGCGGAACTTGAGGTGACGTCGCAGGCAAAGGCCCGGGCGACGCCGGAACCGCCGAGTGTCTCGGCGGCGGCCCGGGTGGCGTCACTACTGAGATCGCCCAACATGACGCGCGCTCCTTCGGCGATGAACTGTTCAGCAATGGCGTAGCCGAGGCCCTGGGCCCCGCCGGTGATGACCGCGATCCGTCCGGCCAGCAATGCCATCCGATCACCCTTCTTCTCGCCCCCCGGACGCGACTGAGGCCGTCATCGTATTTGATTGGACCATGACAGCAGTGGTCGGAGACGACGACTTTCAGGAGATTCTGGCTGCGACCCGCCACTTCGTGCGCTCGGTCGTCGTGCCGCGCGAGTCGGAGATCAGCGAAAGCGACCAGATACCCGACGACTTGCGTGAGCAAGCCAGGCAGATGGGTCTGTTCGGGTACGCGATCCCGCAGGAGTGGGGCGGACTCGGTCTGGACATCGCCCAGGATGTCGAGTTGGCCTTGGAGCTGGGCTACACCTCACTGGCGGTGCGCTCGATGTTCGGCACCAACAACGGTATCGCCGGCCAGGTACTCGTCGGTTTCGGTACCGACGAGCAGAAGGGCCGGTGGCTTGAGGCGATGGCCAGCGGTGAGGTCGTCGCCTCGTTCGCGCTCACCGAACCCGGCGCAGGGTCCGATCCCACGGGCCTGCGGACGAAAGCAGTTCGGGAAGGGGCGAATTGGGTGATCTCCGGCCAGAAACGCTGGATCACCAATGCCCCACTGGCGGACTTGTTCGTCGTGTTCGCACGCACCCGCCCAGCTGACGGCAACGGAGCCGGAATCGCGGTGTTCTTGGTGCCAGCCGACGCGTCGGGAGTCGACGTCGGCGTCAAAGACGCCAAGATGGGCCAGGCGGGCGCCTGGACGTCGGACGTGTATTTCACTGATGTCCGCCTCGGACCCGAAGCGCTCATCGGTGGCAGCGAGGACATCGGATACCGCGCAGCGCTCACATCGCTGGCGCGTGGGCGGATCCACATCGCCGCACTGGCCGTCGGCACCGCACAACGCGCATTGGACGAATCGATCGACTTCGCGGTCACCGCGACCCAGGGCGGATCTCCGGTCGGGGCATTCCAACTCGTTCAAGCCATGCTTGCCGATCAACAGACCGGTGTGCTGGCCGGCCGCGCACTGGTACGCGATACTGCACAGAAGTGGCTGACCGGCGAAGACCGCCGTATCGCTCCTTCGGTGGCCAAGCTGTTCTGCACCGAAATGGCCGGCAATGTCGCCGATCTCGCGGTTCAGATCCACGGCGGAACCGGCTATATGCGCGGCATCCCGGTGGAACGCATCTACCGCGATATCCGGCTACTTCGCCTATTCGAGGGCACTAGCGAGATTCAGCGACTGATCATCGGCGGCGGGTTGGTCAAAGCGGCGCAGCAGCACCGTAGTTAGGGGCAGCGGGACAGGTTCCCGAGAGTGCATCTGTTCGTGGTGGCCAGGGCCGGGATCGAACCGGCGACCTTCCGCTTCTCGGTCGACCATTATCAAAGGGTTTCATCCGATGCCGGAAATGCCACTCTAGCAGCCACATTGACCCAAAACGGTTTCCATCCGATACGGCTAGATTCCATAGTTTTCGGGTTATAAACGGCGAATAAACGTCAACCAGCGTCGGCAACGATGCTTCCTGTAGGCGTCAGAACGGATCGAACTGCCGCAACCAGTTTGCGTCACCGCCGCCAGCGGTGGATACGACGCCGGCAGCGAGCCATACCAGGGCGGCGATCGAATGAAGCCCTAGCTCGTAGTTCAGCTCGTTGAACGTCAAACTCGGGGCGAATGGATACCCGACGAGACCCGGTTCGTGTTCTGGGGTCACTACCGGTGATCTGGTGACCGACACCGCCGGCAACATGATCGGCTTTCATTCGCGGGTGTGATCAGCGGGCAGAGTGCTAGCCGGGCTCGATCGACTGGGCGAATCGGAACGCGTTGTCCGGGTCGACGGTGGTCTTGATTTTCCGCAATCGCGGTAGGTTCTGGCCATAATACTGCTGCGGCCAATCGCTGAGCAGCGGATCGATGTAACCGGAATACGCCGCGCCCGTCAGCCAGGGCCGAACGCTATCGACGGTACTCGACACCCAGTCGATATTGAGGTCCGCTACGGATTGCGGAGCGCTACCGCTCCAACGACCCTGAAACTGCATCAGAAATTGCGAACGCCTGTGCGGGAAGGCTGTCGCATCGGGGGCAACCGAATTGACCGCCCCGCCCAGCCGCTCGAAGAGTATGCGACCAAGGTGGACCGAATTGTCGAAGGGCCGCGGAGTCATTGCGTTGTCTGCCTGTCTTGCCGCCATCGCTGCTCTCAGTTGCTCAATCGCGTCGTCCGGCCACATGCGGTCGGCGAAATTCGACTTCGCGTACATCGCGGGCGGTACCAACGCCCCACGGTTCGAAAGATTCTCGTAGGTGCATTCGGCGACGCTCAAGCCGGCGCATTCGGAGGGCCGCTGAAACTGGAAGTACGGGATCGTCACGCCGTCTTCACTCAGTGGCTTGACACCGACATCAGCGGCGAATTGCTTGAACTGCTCTCGGGCATCCGCTGGCGGTCCTGACGAGTGAATCCAAACTTCACAGGTAGCACCACCGTGCTCCGGATCCCCAGTCACGAACGCGAGGTCGGCCTGAATGGTAATCGGCAGTGTCTCGATCCAGCGCTGCCACGATCGCGCCACACTCACGGCGTGCTCCAGCGGATACACCTTCACCATTTCCGTGAAGGGCATGTCGACCGGCGTGCTCCGAAATCGCAAGCGGGTGATCGCGCCGAAGTTGCCGCCGCCACCCCCGCGGCACGCCCAGAAAAGGTCGGGGTTCTCAACTTCGCTTGCGCGGATGACCTGAGCAGCTGAAGTGACGACCTCCAGCGACTCCAAACGGTCGCACGTCAGACCATCCCGGAGGGAAAGCCTCCCAATTCCTCCTGCCAGCGAAAGGCCACTGAGGCCGACCGACGGGCAGGTGCCAGATGGGACCGTCACCTTGTGCTGCCAAAGCGCTTCGTAGGCCGGGAGATTGGTCATGCCAGCGCCGACTTCGGCCAGACCTGTCACTTTGTCGTAGGCCACCGAAGTGAGCCGAGAAACGTTGATCACCAGTCCGGTGGTACACGAGTACCCGCCGAAGCTGTGGGATCCGTTTCGGAGGGCGAACGGCAGATCGTTGTCGCGCGCGAACTCTATCGATGCTGACACGTCATGAGCGTCAGAGACGAGCACAGCCGCGATTGGCGTCACGTGATCGAATCGTGCATTCCATGGCTGAGTCGAGATGTCGAAGCCATTCTCGCCCGGCAAGACCAGCGCACCGTTGAGCCTTCCGCGCAGTGCGCTCAGTTGATCGGCGACTGTGCGGGCAGGCCGACTCGACCCGCATGCCGCCAGCGCCGGTGCGAGAGCGGTGGCCAAAGCAATCGATCCCAAGGACTCCAGAAGCTTGCGACGGGTCACTGCCGGCGAGGCTAACCCGCTCCCGGCTCGGTCTCCCGTCTGCGGGAGGTTGTGGTCTGCGGTCATTTTCGTCGTCCGTCTCGGTGGGTGGCTGAATCAGCGCCTGTCCGATCCAATCCGGGCATCGGGGTCCGCGAGCTATTGACTCTACGGACGCTGAGGCGATCCAATTGAGGAAACGCGCCAGGCCGGGTTTCTTCATCTTCCGTGGACCCCCCGGAGCCCTCGCGCCTCACGGCGCGACTGTGGCCGCCCTCCGGGCGGCCGAACGGAGCCACTCACCTTTTCTGCCGTCAGCGGTCGCGCGCTGCCGTGAAGACGGCGAACTCGCGCCCAAGAGCGTTGACACCGACGGAGCGACACTCAAAGCGGTACGGCACCGCATGGCAGACATCCGCGTTTCTGAAGCCAAACCCGGCCTGCTCGACGAGATTCTGCGCGGTATTCGCCGCGACCATGGAGCCACCCGCGAACGCCACACCAAAGTCGCATTGAACGCAGTGCTCACAGACGCCATTATGGCTGGCGCTATCACCACCAACCCCGCGCGTGAGCTCGCCAGCAGACGAAAGAGAAAGGGAGACATGAGAACTCGGGGCGCACCAGCACTCAACATGGACTTGCGGACGTTCTTGAAAGTTGTTCTGGAATCAGAGGAGTGCCGCGCTAAGGATCTTGCCGACGCGGTGACCATCCTGGCCGCCACCGGTCTGCGCCGCTCAGAGCTCCTAGCACTGCGCTGGGAGGACATCGACCTCGACCGGTGCGTCATGCAGGTCAAAGGCGGGGTCGTTCGCATCAAAGGCAAGGGGTTGATCCGGCAGGACTCCACCAAAGGCGGAGACGACCGCACAATCGCTCTACCCAAGTTCGCAGTCGACTGCCTGCGTCAACGCAAGGAGCTGTGGCGCGGCCCCAACACAGCCGGCGTCATCTTCCCGTCCTCCACCGGAACGCTCCGTGACCCCGACAACATGGGCAAACAATGGCGAGATTTGCGCGACAGCCTAGGTTTACCCGACGTGACGAGCCACAGATTCAGGAAGACCGTGGCCACTCTGATCGACGACAGTGGTTTATCGGCCAGGGTCGCCTCGGATCAGCTTGGTCATGCGCGGACATCGATGACACAGGACGTGTACATGAGTCGGGGCAAGATCCACACCGAGGTTGCCTCGGCTTTGGATCGCGTCGCCAGCATAAACGACGAATAAACGTCAACTAGGTGAAAGGATTTGCCCTCATCTAGCCTCTGACGTGGCCAGGGCCGGGATCGAACCGGCGACCTTCCGCTTTTCAGGCG
>JBMOKE010000400.1:0-1566 GCA_049315425.1 Mycobacterium sp.
TCGGCAGTGACGATCTGATCGAGAAGATCCAGGGCGGCTTCCTGGACTTCGACGCCGCGATCGCCACACCCGATCAGATGGCCAAGGTGGGCCGGATCGCCCGCGTGCTGGGCCCGCGCGGTCTGATGCCCAACCCCAAGACCGGCACCGTCACCCCGGATGTGGCCAAGGCCGTGGCCGATATCAAGGGCGGCAAGATCAACTTCCGCGTCGATAAGCAGTCCAATCTGCACTTCATCATCGGCAAGGCGTCCTTCGGTGAGAAGCAGCTCGCCGAGAACTACGGTGCCGCACTCGATGAGGTGCTGCGGGCCAAGCCGTCATCGTCGAAGGGCCGGTACCTCAAGAAGGTCACCGTCTCGACGACCACCGGCCCGGGCATCCCGGTCGACCCTGCGGTGACGCGGAACTTCGTGGAGGAATAGCGAGTCGGCGCCGCAGGCGCCGGTGAGCGAATCCGACCATCATCACCGAAGAGGGCTAGTCGGTCCGGGTAGATGCAGTCCGGTTAACGTGCCGCGGAGAACTCCGCGAACGTGCTCGTCAGTTCGCCGATAATGTCGTCCCACAACGCCTCGGGCAGGTCATGCGCCATGCCGTCGAAGAGCACGAGGCGGGCATTCGGGATCGCCGCGGCGATCGCCCTGCCGCCTGCCGGGCGCATCAGGATGTCGGCGCGGCCGTGGATGACCACCGTCGGTGCGGTGATCTGGCGGTCGTAGCGTTTCAGGCTGCCACTGCCCAGCACTGCCCCGAAGTGCCGGGCGATGCCCTGCGGGTAGTGGGACCGTTCGTAGCCCTCGATCGCCTCGGCCCGCAACTGCTCCTCCGACGCCGGATAGCCCGGGCTGCCGATGATCTTGGACACCCGCACGGAGTTCTCGACGATCACCTCGCGCGGCGAATCCGGCGATGGGCCCTTGATGAGCGCCAGCAGTGCCTTGGGCGCCGGCGGTGGCAGCAGCGCAGAGTTGTTGGACGAGAAGATGATGCCCAGGCCCGCGGTGCGGTCCGGATAGCGGGCCGCGAAGATCTGGGCGATCATCCCACCCATGGACGCCCCCACGATGTGCGCGCGGTCGATCCCGAGGTGGTCGAGAAGCGCCGCGGCGTCGTCGGCCATGTGTTCCAGGGTGTACACCGAAGGGCTGGGACGACCGATGAAGGACCGCGCCAGTGCTGCGATCAGTGAGCCTCCGGCACGGCGGCCGTGCAGCTTGCCCGACAACCCCACGTCGCGGTTGTCGTAGCGGATCACCCGGTAGCCCTGGTTCACTAGACGCTCGCAGAAACCTTTGCGCCACAACAGCAATTGCGCGCCCAAGCCCATGATGAGCAGCACCGGCGGGTCGCCGGGATTGCCCATGTCCTCGTAGTGGATCTCGAGATCGTCGTCAGTTCCGATAGCCGCCGTCCCGGTGCGGATTTCCATTCTCAGACCTCGACGTCGCTCTGGTGCTCACGGGCGACCTCGACCATGAAGTTCGCGAAGTACCCGGTGAGTTCCGGGTCGCTCATCATCTGCCATTTCGGCGCCAGCAGTTTCATATAGCGCTCGACGTAGAG
>JBMOKE010000401.1:0-1564 GCA_049315425.1 Mycobacterium sp.
GCATCACCGATGTCGCCTTGTAGCCGGGATCGCCGCTCTGGGACATGGTGGCAACATATCGGGCACCCGTGCTGGTGGTCGTATAGGTCTCCACGCGGTAGTAGCCGCGCTCACGTACTTCGTCGCTGGGACCGGTGCCGGGTTTAGGCGCGATTCGCTCGACCAACCGACGCGGCAGAAGCCGGAAGAATCGACCCCCCAGCGCGGCCGCGCCGGCGGTCGCCGCAGTAGCGGCGGCCGAGGTGACCGGAGCCAACACAGACGGCCCGACGCCCATGTATTCCGCATAGCGGAATCGGCGGCCGTAGGCGTAGTCCAGCAGCGCATTGCTGCGCCGCACGATACGGGTGTTGTACATCGCCATCACGAAACCGGCCGCCCACACCCCATCCAGCTCCGGGGCGAGCTCCCTGCCGCGCCGCCATGGCATATCGGGCTGGGGGCCGAGTTCGGGCTCGGCGCCGCGGTCCTGGGACAGGGTGTAGGGATCGGCGAGCAGTCGGCGGGTGTCGGGGTCCCCGGAGGAGGCCCGGAACACCTCGATCATCGAGGCGATCGTGCCGCCGGAGACCCCGCCGGAAAAACTACGCAGCACGTAGTTGGTATCGCCGAGCTCGCCGGTACCGTCCTGCTTGGCGCGCCGGAACAGCTCGTAGACGCTCAGGTCCGACGGAACGGAGTCGAATCCGCACGCGTGCACGATGCGGGCTCCGGTATCGACGGCCTGTTTGTGGTAGTCGTCGATACTCTGCCGGACGAACATCGCCTCACCGGTGAGATCGGCGTAGTCGGTGCCGGCTGCCGCGCAGGCCGCCACCATGGGCAGTCCGTAGCGGCTGTAGGGACCGACGGTGGTCACCACCACCTGGGTCCGAGCGGCCATCTCATCGAGTGAGACGGGCGAGGATGCGTCGGCGGTGATGATCGGCCAGGACTGTGCGGACTCACCCAGCGTCGCGCGAACAGCCGCCAGACGCTCCGGAGAGCGCCCCGCCAACGCGATGCGGGCACTACCACCGGCCTTGGCCAGATACTCGGCGGTGAGCTTGCCGACGAAGCCGGAGGCCCCGTAGACAACGATGTCGAATTCGCGGCTTGTCATGGCCGTCAACTTACCGTGAGTGACTCGACGCCACGGCTGTGGCCTAGCGCAGTATCGGCACGTAGGTCGGAGACCAGATGGCCTCCCGCACCGCCTCAATCGTGTTGTCCACCTCGATGCGGTTGAGCCCTTCGGCAATCGCCGTATCCGCGACCGCGACCGCGACCGTAGCCGAGACCTCGCGCAGGTGACTGATCATGGGCAGCAATCCTTTGGCCTGGTCGGTGGGATCCGCCAGTCCGGCAAGGGCTCGAGCCGCGGCCAGGAACATTGCCGGAGACAACTGGGATGCCCCGGTGACAATGGCGCCGAGTCCTAAACCGGGAAACAGCAGAGCGTTGTTGGCCTGACCGATCCGGTAGCTGGTGCCGTTCAACTCGACCGGCCCGAAGGGACTTCCGGTGGCGACCAGTGCCGCGCCGGCGGTCCAGTGCAGGATGTTGGCCGGGGTCTGTTCAGCCA
>JBMOKE010000126.1:0-6787 GCA_049315425.1 Mycobacterium sp.
CCCCGAGGATTCGCCCCCACCCGGACAATCCCCGGGCAAGAGTTTTCCTGGCCGTAACGCGCGGTAACGCCGACGTGGCATCTGTTTTCGATGATGGCTGGTGTGTTGATGCACCAGGGCTTCGGACTTAACGCCTTCAATCGCCTGCCGACCCGCAGAGCCGTGCATGCGCTCTATGAGTGCGTCAACAGCGTGACGATGGCAGCCGACCTCGCCAAGGGGCGCCCCTACACCGATCATGCCGCGCTGTTCCGAAAGGCCGACGCGCTACTGTTCTCGCTCTCGGAGGACTTGATCGACCACGTCATGGCGGCCCATCCCAAGGTGGGGAGTCGGCCTGGAAGCGCCTACTCGCACGCCGAGCAGTGCTCGCTATTCGATGCCCGTCCCGGTGTCATGCACCTGCTGGAAGGCGCCGCGCGGCGCTACGCCGACAAGTTCGGTTTCGAGTTTGTGATGCACATCGGCCGGGCCGACGTCTACTGCTCAGCCGCCGCGGTGATCGCCGCGATCGGCGACCGGATGCACAATGACGTGGACACCGAACGCAAGGTCGTTCGCAATGAGATTGCCCAACTCAACCGCAGCAGGCTCGAGCGGATGCTCGGCCCTGAACGGGGCTACGACAACTGGATCTAACGGGAGCCGCTGATCCTGGTCTTGACCAGGCTGGCCACCATGGTGATCAGCAGCGTCAACACGATGACGGCCAGGCTCAGCAGGGTTGGGATCTCCGGGACACCAACCGGCTCGCCACCGTTGATGAAGGGCAACTCGTTCTCGTGCAACGCATGCAGCAGAAGCTTCACACCGATGAATAACAGGATGAAGGCCAGACCCTGGGACAGGTAGACCAGCCGTTGGAGGAGATCTCCCAGCAGAAAGTACAACTGCCTCAGTCCCATGAGCGCGAACACGTTGGCGGTGAACACCAGGTAGGGCTCACTGGTCAGCCCATAGATTGCTGGGATGGAATCCACCGCGAACAACAGATCCGTGGTGGCCAACGCCACGATGACGAGGAACATCGGCGTCATCAACCGCTTGCCGTCATGTTTGATGTAAAGCTTGAGACCGTCCCACCTATCGGTGGTGTTCAGGTAGGTCTTGGCGAAGCGCACTACCGCGTTGTCGGCATCATCGCTGTGGTCTGTATCGAGGGCCAGCCGAACAGCGGTGAACACCAGGAACGCCCCGAAGATGTAGAAGATCCACGAAAACTGCTGGATTGCAACAGCTCCCAGTGCAATAAAGATGCCGCGAAAGACCAGTGCCAACACAATCCCGACTAACAGCGCCTGCTGCTGGTGGACCTTCGGCACGTTGAAACTGGTCATGATGATGATGAAGATGAATAAGTTGTCGATTGACAGGCTGTATTCCGTGAGCCACCCCGCGTAGAACTCGAGACCGAACTGGCCCCCATGGAATTTCCAGACCCAGAGCCCGAACATGATCGCCAGACTGACGTACACGACCAGCGCGGTCACGCACTCGCGCTTGCTGGGTTCGTGCGGCCGGCGGGCGAACACGGCAACATCGACCACAAGGACGGCCAATGTCACCACCAGGGTGACGGCCCATTCGATCGCGGACACATTCACTGCTCAGACCTCCGGCTGTCGAAACACGCCCGAGGTCTCTTCCGCCGCGAAAACGGCCCGCGGCACCGGACGACCCATATACGGCCGACGTGGTGACGACACCGCGACGAAGGAATACTCCCCTCTGCGTGGCAAGTGTCTCAGGTCTGAGCGCTCTACGCGACAGCGGGGCACCAGCGGCTGTCAGCCCCTAGGATTCGAAGGCGTGGCGACGCCCGAGATTCCCTCTCAATATCTGCGATCGGGGCAAGCCCCCCATCCGCGAACGCTGATCGACATCCTCTACGAAACCGCAGCGCGGTACCCGGACGCCCCGGGCATCGACGACGGTGAGGTCCAGCTCACCTATTCCGAGATGGTCGCCGATCTCGAGGAGGGTGCGCGCTGGCTGTCCGAACGCGGGATCGGCAGCGGGGACCGGATAGGGATCCGGATGCCCTCGGGCAGTTACTCCCTGTATATGGCCATCCTGTCGGTCCTGGCGTGTGGCGCGGCCTACGTCCCGGTGGACGCCGACGATCCCGAGGAGCGGGCCGAGTTGGTGTTCGGCGAGGCCGCCGTGGCCGGCGTCATCACCGAAGCGGGGCTTAGCCGCGGCCCGGGTGCTTCGCGCGGCGGGACTGCCGCACCGTCGGCGGTAGGTGATGATGCCTGGATCATCTTCACCTCCGGCTCTACCGGTGTTCCGAAGGGTGTGGCGGTCACCCACCGCAACGCGGCGGCGTTCATCGACGCCGAGGCACGAATGTTTCTGCAGGACAACCCGATCGGACCGGGTGATCGGGTACTGGCCGGGCTATCGGTCGCGTTCGACGCATCGTGCGAGGAGATCTGGCTGGCATGGCGCCACGGTGCCTGCCTGGTACCTGCGCCGCGCGCACTCGTGCGCAGCGGTATGGATCTGGGACCCTGGCTGGTCTCACGCGATATCACCGTGGTGTCGACGGTGCCGACACTTGCCGCGCTGTGGCCAGCCGAGGCACTGGAAGCGGTAAGGCTGCTGATCTTCGGCGGGGAAGCCTGCCCGCCGGAGTTGGCGGAACGCCTCGCGGTGGATGGCCGTGAGGTGTGGAACACCTACGGGCCGACGGAAGCGACCGTGGTGGCATGCGGGGCCCGACTCGACGGAGTGAGCCCGGTCAGTATCGGACTACCGCTTGCGGGCTGGGATCTGGTCGTCGTCGATAAGACCGGGATGCCCGTGGAACTCGGCGAGATCGGTGAACTGGTGATCGGAGGTGTGGGTCTGGCCCGCTACCTCGATCCGCAAAAAGACGCCGAGAAATATGCTCCGATGCCGTCGCTGGGCTGGAGTCGCGCCTACCGAAGCGGCGATCTGGTGCGATTGGAACCCGAGGGCCTGTACTTCCAGGGCCGCGCTGACGATCAGGTGAAAGTCGGTGGGCGTCGCATCGAACTCGGCGAAGTCGACTCGGCGCTGGTGCATCTGCCCGGCGTCAGCGGTGGGGCGGCAGCCGTGCGCAAGACCGCAAGCGGCACACCGGTGTTGGTGGGTTACATCGCCTCGGCCGACCCGGCTTTCGATCTGGAGGCCGCGCGCACCCACCTCAGCGATTCACTGCCCGCCGCGCTGGTGCCCCGACTGGTGCTGCTCGACGAACTTCCCACCCGCACGTCGGGGAAGGTGGACCGCGACGCTCTGCCATGGCCGCCGCCCGGCTACGTCGAAACCGACGGCCCGGAACTCGGTGGCACCATGGGCTGGCTCGCCGCGATGTGGCGAGATGCTCTCGGCGCGAGCATCGACGGGCCGGAGGCAGACTTCTTCGCCCTCGGCGGCGGGTCACTGTCGGCGGCGCAATTGGTGGTCGCACTGCGCAACCGCTATCCGGAGATGACGGTCGCACATCTGTACGACCACCCTCGGCTGGGATCGCTTGCAGGTTTCCTCGACGACATCGACATGCAGAACCCGGCGCCCGTCGCCGTCACGCCGCGCGTGGTCGTGCCCACACCGTTGTTCACCCGGGTGGCCCAGGTGTTGCTCACCGTTCCCCTGGCCACGCTGACCGGCCTTCAGTGGGTGACCTGGCTGGCCCTGGTCAACAATGTCGCGGCGCGGCTGCATCCGCTGCCGTGGCTGGTAACGGTCGACTGGTGGGTGGTAGCGGCGGCCTTCGTCACATTCATCACCCCGCTGGGCCGCATGACCATTGCCGTACTCGGGGCCAGAGTTCTGTGCGCCGGCCTGAAGCCGGGAACCTACCGCCGCGGCGGCTCTGAGCATATGCGGGTGTGGCTCGCCGAGCGGCTCGCTGACGCCAGCGGTGCGGAGAATCAGGCCGGCGCGCCATGGCTGGTGTATTACGCTCGGGCACTTGGCAATTCGGTCGGCAAGGGGGTGGATCTGCACTCGGCACCACCGGTCACCGGCATGCTCAGCCTGGGACACCGCAGTTCGGTCGAACCGGAGGTCGACCTGACCGGGCATTGGATCGACGGCGACCGGTTCCACGTCGGGCCGATCACCATCGGCAACGACGCCACCATCGGCGCGCGGACCGCACTGCTACCCGGCGCGGTGATCGGCAAGAACGCTGATGTCGCCCCGGGCTCGGCAGTCATCGGCAAGGTCAAGAACGGCCAGTACTGGAAGGGCTCACCCGCGGTCAAGTCCGGCAAGGCCCGGCACCCCTGGCCCGACCACCGGCCGCCACGGGCCGCCCACTGGGTCGCCATCTACGGGGTGTCATCGCTGCTTCTCGGCGCACTGCCGCTGCTATCACTGGCCGCGGGACTGACGGTACTGGCCTGGGCCGCCCGGGAGACCGCCACCCTGGGCGATGCAATCCGTGCGATGGCGCCGTGGATTCCGGTGGCTACCCTGGTCGCCCTGGCCATCTACGCATTGCTCACGGTGTTCGGGGTGCGCACGCTCGCCCTGGGCCTGCGTGAGGGCTACCACCCCGTCCGCAGCCGGGTGGGCTGGCAGCTGTGGGCCACCGAACGGCTGATGGATGCCGCCCGCAACTACCTGTTCCCGCTTTACGCAAGCCTGCTCACGCCGGTATGGCTGCGGATTCTGGGCGCGAAGATCGGCCGCAACACCGAGATCTCGACCGCGCTGCTGACCCCGAAATTCACCGTGGTTGAAGACGGTGCCTTCCTGGCTGACGACACCATGGTTGCGTCCTACGAACTCGGTGGCGGATGGATCCACGTCGCCATCGCAACCGTCGGCAAGCGGGCGTTCCTGGGTAACTCCGGTATCACCCAGCCCGGCCGGCGGGTGCCCGATGACGGTCTGGTGGCGGTGCTGTCTGCGACGCCCTCCAAGGCCAAAACAGGTTCATCCTGGCTGGGCAGCCCACCGATTCGCCTGCGCCGCACCGCCGATCACGCCGATCTCGCACTGACCTACAACCCGCCGATGCGGCTGAAGGTGATGCGCGGCGCCGTCGAGACCTGCCGGCTACTACCGGTGATGGTCACTTTCGCGATCGGGGTGGCGACACTGATCGGCCTGCAGACACTGGTTTTGCACGGTGGTTACGGCTTGGCCGCACTGGGCGGCGGCGTGGTGCTCCTGATCGCCGGAGCGCTGGCGGGGAGTTCGGCAGTCATCGCGAAATGGCTGGTGGTAGGCCGTATCAAGGTAGGCGAGCACACGTTGTGGTCATCGTTCATTTGGCGCAACGAAGTATCAGACACCTTCGTCGAAACAGTTGCCGCACCGTGGTTCGCGCGAGCAGCCAGTGGGACTCCGGTGATGAATGTGTGGCTGCGAGCCCTGGGCGCGAAGATCGGCCGCGGCGTCTGGTGCGAGACCTACTGGCTTCCTGAGGCCGATCTGGTGACACTCGGCGATGGCAGCACGGTGAACCGTGGTTGCGTGGTGCAAACACATCTGTTCCACGACCGGATCATGCGGATGGATACCGTCGTTCTTGAGAACGGCGCGACACTGGGCACGCACTGCGTTGCGCTGCCCGCTTCGCGTATCGGTGCGGGTGCAACGATCGGCCCGGCATCCCTGGTGATGCGCGGTGATGAGGTTCCCGCTTCGACTCGTTGGCAGGGCAATCCCATTGCCCCGTGGCGTGTTTCACGCAAAAAGGCCAGGAACCCGGGACACCTGCCCGAAGCGGCGGACGCCACCACGTGAAGCAACAGGCCAAGAAGGTCCGGAAAGTGCCGGTGATCGATCCGTACCTGCCGCACAACGGCAACTTCGGCTATCGGGTGTCACGCTACGAACTTGAGTTGGAATACAAGGTAGCCAGCAACCGGCTCAATGGCACGGCGACCATCACCGCCGCCACCCTGGCGTCGCTGCGGACCTTCACGCTGGATTTATCCGACTCCATGAACGCCACCAAGGTCACGGTGAACGGGCGCCGGCCAGCTCACTTCGGTACTTCCGAGGGCAAGCTGCGGATCCGCCTGTCCGATCCACTCCCGGCCGGCTCGGCGATGTCGATCATGATCCGCTATGGCGGCGCGCCGAGGTTGCTCCGAAGCCACTGGGGTGAAGTCGGTTTCGAGGAGCTGTCCAACGGCGTACTGGTCGCCGGTCAGCCCAACGGCTCACCGACCTGGTTTCCCTGCGATGACCATCCCAGCTCAAAAGCCAGTTACCGGATAGCGATCAGCACCGACAGCCCGTACTACGCGGTGGCTGCCGGAGAGCTGGTCTCGCGGCGGGTACGGGCGGGTCAGACCGTCTGGACCTACGAGCAACCCGAGCCCACCTCGACCTACCTGGCCACGCTGCAAATCGGCATGTATTCCGCCCACCGACTGTCCAAGGCTCCGGTCCCGATGCAGGCGATCCTGCCGGATCGCCTGCATGCCAACTACGAGCACGACTTTGCCCGCCAGCCCGAGATGATGAAGCTCTTCATCAAATTATTCGGTGCTTACCCCCTGGCCAACGGCTACACCGTGGTCGTGACGGATGACGAGCTGGAGATTCCGCTTGAAGCACAGGGTGTTTCGATCTTCGGCTCCAACCATTGCGACGGTACCCGTAGCTCTGAACGGCTGATCGCCCACGAACTTGCCCACCAGTGGTTCGGTAACAGTGTCACTGCGCGACGATGGCGTGACATCTGGCTGCATGAGGGGTTTGCCTGCTATGCCGAATGGCTATGGTCGGAGAACTCCGGTGGCCGCAGTGCTGACGAGCTTGCCAGGCAACACCACCGAAGATTGACCGATGC
>JBMOKE010000402.1:0-1559 GCA_049315425.1 Mycobacterium sp.
GGACCGGCCGGATCGGCAGGATCGGCCCAGGCCGGGCTGGCTGAGGCGACCAGTGCCAGTGCGGTGCCGGCAAGGCTGCACCACGTCCTCCACGTCGTCCTCCACGTCACGAACGCAAAATTACAAGCTGTTGGCCTTCCGCGTGCGCGAACTCGATAGTCCTCGAAACCCCACACCCGGGGGACTTACCCCAAAGTGCCGACCGACTTTCGCTGGAACGGTTGTAATTGGAAGACCAGTCGGCGTAACCGGCTAACCAGGCAGACACCACGAACCCGGGGGCGAACCATGGAATTAATCTCACCGCTCGATGGCATGTTCCTGCTTGGTGAGTCGCGCGAGCACCCGATGCACGTGGGTGGATTGCACGTGTACAAGCCACCGAAGGGTGCCGGGCCGGACTTCGTCCGCGAGCTATACCAGAAACTGGTCACCGACACCGATGCCACCCCGACGTTCCGTAAGCATCCCGGTGAGGTGATGGGCGGGGTCTCGAAACTCACCTGGGCGATAGACCCCGAGGTCGACCTCGAGTACCACCTGCGCCGCTCGGCGCTGCCCAACCCGGGCCGGGTGCGAGAGCTCCTGGAACTCACCTCGCGGCTGCACGGCACACTGCTGGACCGCCACCGCCCGCTGTGGGAGATGCATCTCGTCGAAGGACTCGACGACGGCCGGTTCGCGGTGTACGCCAAGATGCACCACGCGTTGCTTGACGGCGTCAGTGCGATGCTGACCCTGCGTCGGGCACTGTCCACCGATCCCAAGGATTCCGACGCCCGCGCGTTCTGGGCCCCCAACGAGCGCACGTCGAAGAAGGGCGCCAAGGCGTCGCTTCTCGACACGGTGAAAAAGGGAGCCGGATCCCTTGCGGCCCTTGGCCCCGGCACCTACAACCTCGCCCGCAAGGGAATTCTGGAGCAGCAACTGACTCTGCCGTTCGAAGCGCCGAGGACCATATTCAACGTGCCGATCGCCGGTGCCCGGCGGTGTGCGGCCCAGTCTTGGCCGGTCGAGCGTTTCCTGGCGATCAAGAAGGCGGCCGGGGTCACCCTCAACGATGTGGTGCTGGCCGTCTGCGGCGGTGCCCTCCGCACGTATCTGATCGAGCAGGATGCGTTGCCGGACAAGCCGCTGATCGCGATGGTTCCGGTGAACCTCCGCGAGGGCGAATCCACCGGCGGCAACGAGGTGGGATCGGTGCTGGCCAATCTCGGCACCGATCTGTCTGATCCGGCCGAACGCCTGAGAGTGGTCAACACCTCGATGAACAACAACAAGGAGGTGTTCCGGTCGTTGCCGAAGGTTCAGCAGGTGGCGTTGTCGACGTTCAACATTGCGCCGCTCTTGGTCGAGTTGCTTCCGGTGCTGAAGACCACCGCACCGCCGCCGTTCAACATCGTCATCTCCAACGTCCCGGGAGCGCGAGATCGGCTCTACTGGGGTGGCGCCGAACTCGACGGCAACTACCCGCTGTCGATCGCCCTCGACGGCCAGGCCCTCAACATCACGCTGACCAACACCGCTGACCGCCTCGACTTCGGCATCGTGGGCTGCCG
>JBMOKE010000403.1:0-1556 GCA_049315425.1 Mycobacterium sp.
TCTTTCGGCGGCGGCGTTGCTCATCGGGTGACCTTTCCATCCAGTACGCGCACCGTGACGTCAGGTGCCTGTGGGTTGTCCAGCCAGCGCACGGTAACGAAACCCCGTGTGCGCCCACCGGTATCGAGCCAATGTCCGTGCCCGTCGTCACGCGCACCGATCGCCAGGCGCACCGTACCGTCGGCGTCGGGTTCGATTCCGCGGTTGGTCACCGAACTGTGGCGCACCAGTGGCTCCAGGCACTCGTGCCAGATGCTCTCCAATGTGACTGACCAGTATCGGGTTTCGGGCGGCCGGAACTGCAGTTGCAACGTCTGGTCGGGCTCAAGGTCGAAAAGTCCGAGCATGTAGAGATTGTCGGGTGTGGTGTTCTCACCACCCAGGCTTTCCGATCCGGAGGTGATCAGAATGTTTGGCGTCTCGAGCAGATCGGGTCGCACGGTGCGGTGCAGCGTGGCGAGTTTGACGATCGTCCAGCCCATCGCGGTCAGCTGATCGGCCAGTAACTCGTCGGTCAACACCGGTGGAGGTGTGGGCGCACCTGAGCGGGTGATGTGCAGTGCGGCCGGGACTTGGGTGTCCGGATCGGCGATGTAGTCACGCACGACGATCGAGGAGGCGTCGGCAGGGATCTCGATCCACTGCGCGCCGGCCAGATCGGCGTCATCGGGCCGGCTCGCGGCGAAGACGACGTCGATGCCCCCGGCGGCGTCGAGCACCAGATCGCGGTCGCCGAGGTAGTTGCTCATCCGTCGCGGTGTCATTCCGGTGCCGGCCAGCACCTGCAGTCCGAGGTAGGTCGAGGTGCCGCGGGTGCCGGTGAGGCGGTAGGCGCGGTCCCCGGCGATCATGGCCAGCCAGTAGGCCCCGTGCGGGTTGGGCCCGCCGACGAACCGGAACGGGGTGCACATCGAGACGAAATGTGGGTGGTCGGGATCGGTGTCCACCGAGAGTTCGGTGCACAGCGCGCTAACCCGGTTGAGCAGGCGAATGCCTTCGAGCAGCTCGCGTTCGTCACGGGCGTCGGAGGTGATCTGGGCGGTCAGGTCGTCGAGGACCTTCCGGACGAAACCCCAGGCTTCCAGGGACTTCTCGCCGCGCATCTCCTGCTCCATGTCTTCGTACCTCGGTTCTGTCGGGTATGCCGGGTACACTAAGGCTTCCGGCCGGATTTCGGTCGGGGGTGCGAGGGGCTGATCGGTTTCGACTTCGCGCATCGAATCAAGAGAAGCGTGCCGGTGCAGGCAAATGACCACCGTAAGCGTCGTTGCAACCAATTAAGCGCCGATTCCAATCAGCGCGACTACGCCCTCGCTGCCTAAGCGACGGTGTGTCTGTCAGACCGGGAGCGCCCTCGGCCCGGACCCTGGCATCAGCAAGAGGGACAAACCGTTAAGTCCGGTCGCGGGATCTAACGGGACATCAAACAGCGACTGGGATCGTCATCCTGACTTGTTCGCGTGATCAGGAGATCCAAGTAGAGACATAGCGAACTGCGCACGGAGAAGGCTTGAGGGAATGCCGTAGGACCCGGGTTCGATTCCCGGCAGCTCCAC
>JBMOKE010000404.1:0-1549 GCA_049315425.1 Mycobacterium sp.
TCTGACTACCGGCATCGTCTGACTACCGGCATCACAGTGGGAGGTAAGTGCGGTGAACAAGACCATGGCACGCGGCATTGGGCTCGTCGGTGGTGCTACTGCTCTGTTCGCTCTGTTCGGATCCGGGTCAGCAGCGGCGGTCAACGAATATGTCGGTCAGACCTACTACGACGCGGCGACCGCCATCAGCCAGGCCGGCCAGTCGCCCGTCATCGGAACCCGGTTCGGGAGCTTTCTTCCCACCGGCGCCTGCATCGTGAGCGGTTCGCGCACGGCTAGCTCTTCGGACTCCAGTGGCAACAGGACCAACCGGGTGTTGTTGGACTTGAACTGCAACTACATGTTCGCCCTCGCCGGTGTGCCGGGTAACTCCCTGGGCAGCCCGGAGGGCAGGACGGCTCGCGCGGCGGCCGAGGAGAAACTCGCCGAGCAACAGGCTCAGGCCCAGGCCGACCTGGAGGCCTCGCAGGCGGTGGCTGATCAGGCCGTCGCATCCGACGGCAACGGATAGCTTTTCCTCCCGAACGCTCGACAGTGTCTGCAGGCTGTCCGGTAAGCGGCGGCGGATATGACTCTCCGCCGCAGCCTTTGGGTCCGGAGTCGTTGACCTGGAGGCTGTTCGGCGATTGGCGGGGGTTGCTCCAGGGACCGTGGGCCGGGTCTATGCAGAACATGCATCCGCAACTCGGGGCAGCGGTCAAGGACCATTCGATCTTCTTCACCGAGCGCATTCCGCGGCTTTTCCGGTCGCTGTATCCGATCGGCGGTGTGGTGTTCGACGGCGACCGTGCGCCGACGACCGGTGCCCAGGTGCGTGACTACCACCTGCCGATCAAGGGTGTCGACGACCAGGGTCGCCGCTACAGCGCTTTGAACCCCGACGTGTTCTATTGGGCTCACGCCACGTTCTTCATGGGCACCATCCGCACGGCCGAACACTTCGGCGACGGGCTGACCGAGGAGGATAAACGGCAGCTGTTCGACGAGCACATCACCTGGTATGCGATGTACGGCATGAGCATGCGACCGGTGCCCGAGAGTTGGGAGGCATTCCAGGTCTACTGGGACCGGATGTGTCGAGAGGTGTTGGAGAACAACTGGGCGGCTCGCGAGGTGCTCGATCTGTCAACTATGCCCAAACCACCTACCGCACAATGGATCCCCACCTGGCTGTGGTCGATGTACCTCAAGATGGCGGGACCTTTTGTGGTGTGGCTGACGGTCGGCCTGTACGACGAGCCGGTACGTGAGTTGATGGGGTACCAGTGGTCGGTCCGGGACGCGCGTCTGCACCTTCTGTTCGGTCGCGCCGTCAACGTGGTCTTCAAGTTACTGCCTCGGCGGCGGCGGATGCATCCGCGGGCGCGCGCCGGCTGGGACCGCGCGCAGGGCCGGACTGCCGCGGATGCGCCGTTGCCGGAAACGCCGGCACGGCATCTGCCTCCGCTCAAGGAGTGGGAGACGGGGATTCATTACGTCGGCGCGGTAAATGTGTCCACGACATCGAAGGGAAGCCGAGGGGAACGCAATTGATGCCACGGCGTGCCCC
>JBMOKE010000405.1:0-1545 GCA_049315425.1 Mycobacterium sp.
CTCGGGCGCCTGCTCCTGTTCGACGTCCGCAACGACATCGCTGCCCGCGTCGGCCGCGGTTTCGGTGTAGATCACCACGGTCTCCGAGGACTCCGCGGTCTCTGCGCTCTCCGGTTCTTCGGCCGGTTCTTCGGCGAGCTCCTGAACCGGGATCGTCTCAGGACGGATGATCGGGATCTCGCCGGTGAGTTCCGCCACGGTCACGGCCTGATCATTGCCTCGCCGCCGATGCCGTCGTCCGCCAACCGGGGGCGCACCGATGGTTCCATTGCGGGCCAGTAACTCGGCCACCGAGATCGGTCGGGCGCTGTCATCTGATGGGCTCATCGTGTCTCACCTCTCGATCGCCCGGCAACGGCCGCCTCCACCAAGTCGGTTCCATCGGCCTCGTTGTCGAGCCGACGCAGGATGACGCCCTCGCGCAGCGCCCAGGGACAGATGTCCACCGATTCCAATGACATTGCTCGCATACTCGCCTCCGCCACCAGCGCGCCGGCCACGATCTGCGGTGCCCGCTCGGCGCTCACCCCTTCCAACTCGGCACGGTCTGCCGTGGTCATCCTAGAGATGAAGGCTATGAGCTGGCGCAGCCCATTGGCGGTGAGGGTCCGCTTAGCCCGGGGGCCCTCGGCCGACGGCGCGGCCCCGGTGAGGCGGGCCAGCGACCGGAACGTCTTCGAACTGCCCACCGCAAGGTCGGGGACGCCGGCCTTCAGGACTGCCTTACCTGCCTGGGTCAGCTCGGTGTCGAGCCAGTCGCGCAGCATCGCCACCCGGCGCCGGCCCGGCGGGTCTTCAGGCAGCCACTCCCTGGTCAGCCGGCCCGCGCCCAGCGGTAGTGACAGCGCGACATCGGGTACCTCGTCGACCCCGGTGGACAGTTCCAGGGATCCGCCCCCGATGTCGAGGTTGATGATGCGCCCCGCGCTCCAGCCATACCAGCGCCGCACCGCCAAGAAGGTCAATCGTGATTCGTCGACACCGGTGAGCACCTGAAGGTTCACCCCGGTCTGCGACCGCACCTGGGCCAGTACCTCCTCGGAGTTCTTCGCATCGCGAACCGCCGACGTCGCGAACGCCATCAGCTCGGCACAACCCGAGCTGATGGCGATCTTGGCGAACTCGTCGACGGTGTCGACAAGCTTGTCGGCACCGCGACGGGTGAGCCTGCCGGAGTCGTCGATCGCCTCGGCGAGGCGCAAGGGTGACTTGGTCGAGCTCATCGGCGTCGGATGGCCACCGCGGTGGGCATCCACCACCAAGAGGTGAACCGTGTTGCTGCCCACGTCGAGCACTCCCAATCGCACACCACCAACCTAGCGGGCGGGAACACCAACCAGCGGGAGGTCGGACGAACCAACATCGTCTAACCTTTGTGGTCGTGACGCGCAAGCACCCCGGCGAGGTAGAACTGGACTTCCCCCGCGAGTGGGTTGAGTTCTACGACCCAGCCAATAACGAGCATCTCATCGCCGCCGACCTGACCTGGTTGCTGTCGCACTGGACATGCGTCTTCGGCACACCGGCCTGCCAAGGCACCGTGGC
>JBMOKE010000127.1:0-6697 GCA_049315425.1 Mycobacterium sp.
TGAAGCCAGCGCGTCTGCCATTCCGCCACTCGCCCAAAACAACCGGGGGAGCGTAACACGGTGCGAGCGTGGATCCCCAACCCATGCTGCGGCCCTGCGGCAGGGTGAATTGACCGGGTACGCCCACTCTGAACTGCGGGAATCGGGTTCTCCGGGTTTTCCCGGTGACCGTCCTTAGACCTCGGCCGATACCATGATCGGTGCGGTGCAGCGTCGCAACAGGGCGACGGACTCGACGTAGGGCGGTCCGATGGCTAACCAGAGGGGTCTGGTTCAACGCATCGAACGCAGATTAGAGGACAGGTTGGGCGATGCGTTCGCCCGAGTCTTCGGGGGGTCGGTCGTTCCGCAGGAAGTCGAGGCCCTGCTGCGTCGGGAGGCTTTCGACGGGGTGCAGACTCTGCCCGGCGAGGTGTTCTTGGCTCCCAACGACTATGTCATTACCCTCAGTGTGTCCGATTTCCAGAAGATAAGCGCTGACCGAGAACTGACCGCGGAAGCGTTCGCCAAGCACCTGGCGGGATATATTCAGGAGCAGGAGTGGCAAACCTATGGTGAAGTGGTCCTCCGCTTCGAGGAGTCCGGGGGCCTGCACACCGGCCAGTACCGCGCCCGAGCCGTCGTCAACCCCGACGCCGCCCCACCCGCCACAGCAGAATCGAACCATGCGAACAACGCAGAACCAGGAGTGCCAGCGATGACCGACAACCAGTACCGCGGCGGCCAAAGCCAGGGGCGTCCCGGCGACGAGTACTACGACGATCAGTACGGACGCGACGATCAGTACGGACGGCCCGAGGAGGATCCCCGCGCCGCAGCACCGGAACCGCAGCGGCCGCCCTACCCGCCGGAACAGGGCTACGCGCCCCCGGAGCAGGGTTACGCACCCCCGGAGTCAGGCTATGCACCGCCTTACGACCAGGGCTATCCGCCCAGGCCGGGCTACCCCGAACAGGGCTACGGCCAGGGTTACGAGCAGCGGCCCCCGGCCGGCTACGGCGCCCCTGGTTATGACCAGGGCTACCGGCAGGCGCCTCCCGGATACGGCGGGCCGCCGCAGTACGGCCCCCCGCCGGGAAGCGGGTACCCGCCCCCGCCAGCGGATTACGACTACGGTCGCCCGCCTGCGGGTCGTCAGGAGGATCCCGGCTACGGACGCTACGAGCAGCCTCGACCCCCCTACCCCGAGCAGCCCGGCTACCCGCAGCCCGGCTACGGCGCGCCCTACGGTCGGCCTGAGTACGGCCAGCCAGACTACGGCCGCTATGAGCAGGGCGGTTACCCGCCGCCGCCCCCGGCACCTGACTACGGCTACAACCAAGAGCCGCAGGGCGGCTACGGCTCCTACGCTCCCCCGGCACCGCCGGAGTATCCGGCTCCCGGACCCGCCGTCACGCTTCAACTCGATGACGGCAGCGGACGCACCTACCAACTGCGTGACGGCGCGAACGTGATCGGCCGCGGCCAGGATGCGCAATTCCGGCTGCCCGACACCGGCGTGTCACGACGCCATGTGGAGGTCCGCTGGGACGGCCAGGTGGCGTTGCTGTCCGATCTGAACTCGACCAACGGGACCACGGTCAACAACGCCCCGGTGCAGGAGTGGCAACTCGCCGATGGCGACGTCATCCGGGTCGGCCACTCCGAGATCATCGTTCGCGTTCACTGAGGTCGCCGGGGCCTTGGGCTCGGGCGGCGCTGGGCGGCTTCGCCCTCGCGCAGTCCGGCGCCCAAGTATCCTGTGACGTTGCCGAAGTCGGCCCGGGTGGCCCGGTGTCCCTGAGGCTGCGACCACGGCAGGAGAACGGAGGGCCGACGGATGCAGGGATTAGTTCTGCAGCTGACCCGCGCCGGTTTCCTGCTTCTTCTCTGGCTGTTCATCTGGTCGGTGCTGCGCATCCTGCGCAACGATATCTACGCGCCCACCGGTGCGGTCATGGTTCGGCGGGGGCTGGCCCTGCGGGGCCCGCGGTCGCCGGAACGTCAGCATCGGACCGCAGCCCGCTACCTGGTGGTCACCGATGGCGCGTTGGCCGGAACCCGGATCACTCTCGGCACCCAGCCGGTGCTCATCGGGCGCGCCGACGACTCCACCCTGGTGCTCACCGATGATTACGCCTCCACCCGCCATGCCCGGCTGTCGCAGCGGGGTCCGGACTGGTATGTCGAGGACCTCGGCTCGACCAATGGGACCTACCTCGATCGGTCGAAGGTCACGACCGCGGTCCGGGTTCCCATCGGCACGCCGGTACATGTGGGCAAAACAGTGATCGAGCTGCGCCCATGACCCTGGCCCTCCGCTACGCCGCCCGCAGCGACCGTGGTCTCGTACGCGCCAACAACGAGGACTCGGTGTACGCGGGCGCACGGCTGCTGGCCCTGGCCGACGGTATGGGCGGCCACGCCGCCGGCGAAGTAGCCTCCCAATTGGTGATCGCCGCACTGGCGCATCTCGATTACGACGAGCCCGGCGGTGATCTGCTCAACAAGCTGGAAACCGCTGTCCACGAAGGTAATTCGGCGATCGCCGAGCAGGTGGACCTAGACCCGGATCTCGACGGTATGGGAACTACGCTCACCGCGATCCTGTTCGCGGGCGACCGACTCGGCCTCGTTCACATCGGCGACTCCCGAGGCTACCTGTTGCGCGATGGCGAGCTGACACAGATCACCAAGGACGACACTTTCGTGCAGACCCTCGTCGACGAGGGCCGGATCACCGCCGACGAGGCCCACAGCCATCCCCAGCGCTCACTCATCATGCGGGCGCTCACCGGCCACGAGGTGGAGCCGACGCTGATCATGCGCGAGGCCCGCGAAGGCGACCGCTACCTGTTGTGCTCCGACGGACTGTCGGATCCGGTCAGCCAGGAAACCATCCTCGAGGCGCTCAAGCTCCCGGGTGTCACCGAGAGTGCAGACCGGCTGATTGAACTCGCCTTACGCGGCGGTGGCCCGGACAATGTCACGGTGGTCGTCGCCGATGTCGTTGACCACGACTACGCCGATCAGACCCAGCCGATCCTGGCCGGCGCGGTCTCCGGCAGCGACGACAGCCTCGCGCCACCCAATACGGCGGCGGGCCGCGCCTCGGCAATGGCACCACGACCTCCGGTCGTCAAAGCGGTTGTACCCGAACCGGATCCGCTGCCCACACCACCGGCTCGGCGGCGGGCCTTCATCGTCGCAGCTCTGGTGGCACTGCTGGCGTTGGCCGGCATAGGCATCGGATACAAGGTAATCCGCAACTACTACTACGTCAGCGCCTCCGGGGACACCGTCGCGATCATGCGCGGCATCCAGGGCTCGATCCTCGGTGTCAGATTGCAGCAGCCGTATCTGCTCGGCTGCATCAATGACCGCAGCGAGCTGTCGCAGATCAGCTACGGCCAGGAGACCGGCAATCTGGGCTGCCGCCTGATGCGGCTCGGCGATCTGCGGCCCTCCGGGCGGACCCAGGTGACGGCCGGGCTTCCAGCCGGAAGTCTCGATGACGCAATCGGTCAGCTGCGGGAGCTGGCCCACAACTCGCTGCTTCCGCTATGCGCGCCGCCCGTGTCGATCAAACCCGTGCCCAACAACACCGTGCCCAACAACACCGTGCCCAACAACACCGTGCCCTCGTCGGCCCCGCGAAGCGGGTCCGCGACACCGGCCGCTCCGACACCGACGAAGTCCCCGAGTCCATCGGTGAAGTCACCGCAACCTTCCGCGGCGCCGCTGCCTGCACCCAAGCAGACGCCGGGCACCGACTGCCGGGCGGCGGCATGACCGGCCGGCCAGCACGCGGCGGCAGCAGGCCGGCCCGCCTATGACGACCGCACCGCAGCAGCCGGTCGCGATCATCCCGCCGCTACCGACCCGCCGCAACGCCGAACTGGCACTGGTCTGCTTCGCCACTGCGATCACCGGTGTCGCCCTGATGATCGTTGAGGCAAACCAGGAGCAGGGCATCAGCTGGGACCTCGTGAGCTACACCCTGGCGTTCCTGACCCTGTTCGTCAGCGCACACCTGGCGATCCGGCGTTTCGCGCCCTATGCCGACCCGCTGTTACTTCCCGTCGTCGCGTTGCTTAATGGTCTGGGTCTGGTGCTCATCCACCGTCTCGATCTCGCCGAGGGAATGCAATCCGACAGCCACGCAGCCGGCCGGCAGATGCTGTGGACCCTTGTCGGCGTTATCGGCTTCGCACTGGTCGTCGTCTTTCTCACCGACCACCGGATGCTGGCACGCTACGACTACACCTGCGGAGTGGCCGGGCTGGTGCTGCTGGCCATACCCGCACTGCTGCCGACCAGCCTCTCGGAGACCAATGGCGCAAAGATCTGGATTCGCTTGCCGGGCTTCAGTATTCAGCCCGCGGAGTTCTCCAAGATCCTGCTGCTGATCTTCTTCGCAGCAGTCCTGGTCACCAAGCGCAATCTCTTCACCAGTGCCGGTCAGCATTTCCTCGGCCTGGACCTGCCGCGGCCGCGCGATCTGGCCCCGCTGCTCGCGGCGTGGATCATCTCAGTCGGAGTGATGGTCTTCGAGAAGGACCTGGGCACCTCGCTGCTGCTCTATGCCTCATTCCTGGTGATGGTCTATATCGCCACCGAGCGATTCAGTTGGGTCGTGATCGGCCTGAGCCTGTTCGGCGCGGGAAGCGTTGTGGCATACCATCTCTTCGGCCACGTCCGGGGGCGGATCGAGACCTGGATAGACCCCTTCGCCGACCCTGAGGGTTGGGGCTACCAGATGGTGCAGTCGCAATTCAGCTTCGCCACCGGCGGCGTCTTCGGCACCGGTCTGGGCAATGGCCAACCCGACACCGTCCCGGCCGCCTCCACGGATTTCATCATCTCGGTAGTGGGGGAGGAGTTGGGGCTTGTCGGGTTGGCCGGCGTGCTGATGCTCTACACCATCGTGATCGTGCGAGGCCTGCGCACCGCAGTGGCGGTCCGCGACAGCTTCGGCAAGCTCCTCGCCGCCGGCCTGGCGTCGACGTTGGCGATCCAGCTGTTCATCGTGGTCGGTGGCGTCACCGGCCTGATCCCGCTCACCGGTCTGACCACACCGTGGATGTCCTACGGCGGGTCCTCGCTGGTGGCCAATTATCTGCTGCTGGCCATCCTGGTGCGGATTTCGCACGCGGCCCGTCGGCCGATCCAGACCAGCCAGCACACGCCCCTTGCAGCGGCCCGCACCGAGGTGATCGCCCGATCATGAACACCTCGGTGCGTCGAATCTCCTTGATGGTCATGGCGTTGACCGTGCTGCTGTTGCTCAATGCCACAGTCACGCAGGTCTTCCGCGCTGATGCGCTGCGGTCGGACCCACGAAACCAGCGCGTGCTACTCGACGAGTACTCGCGTCAGCGGGGTCAGATCACCGCCGGTGGGCAATTGCTGGCCTATTCGCTGTCGACGACCGGCCGCTACCGATTCCTTCGGGTGTACCCCGAGCCCTACGTGTACGCGCCGGTGACCGGGTTCTACTCGCTGCGATTCTCGAGCAACGGCCTCGAGCGGGCCGAGGACCTGATCCTCAACGGCTCCGATGAGCGGCTGTTCGGGAGGAGGCTGGCGGATTTCTTCACCGGCCGGGACCCGCGCGGCGGCAACGTGGACACCACCCTCGTCCCGCGGATACAGCAGGCCGCGTGGGCGGCGCTGCAGCAAGGTTGCAACGGACCGTGCAGGGGCTCGGTGGTGGCCCTGGAGCCTTCCACCGGGAAGATCCTGGCGATGGTCTCCTCACCCTCGTACGACCCCAACATGCTGGCCACGCATGACACCGAGGCGCAGGGCAAGGCCTGGCAGCAGCTGGGGGACGACACCGGCTCACCGCTGACCAATCGCGCCATCGCCGAGCGGTACCCGCCGGGATCAACATTCAAGGTGATCACGACCGCGGCTGCCCTGCAGGCTGGCATCACCGAGGACGAGCCGCTGACCGCCGCCGGCTCGATCCCGTTGCCCAACAGCACCGCAACGCTGGAGAACTACGGCGGTACGCCCTGCGGAACCGCCCCGACGGCACCCCTGCGGGAGGCCTTCGAGCGATCCTGCAACACCGCGTTCGTGGAACTGGGGATGCGGATCGGCGCCGACGCCCTGCGCAGCACAGCGGACGCGTTCGGGTTCGACAGCCCGCCGGCGGCCATCCCGCTGCAGGTCGCCGAATCGACCATGGGGCCGATGGCCGATGCTGCCGCGGTCGGGATGTCCAGCATGGGACAGAAGGACGTGGCCGTGACTCCGCTGCAAAACGCGATGGTGGCCGCGGCGATAGCCAATGCCGGTGTGGTGATGCAGCCATACCTGGTGGACAGCCTTGATGGGCCCGACCTTTCCAACATCAGCACGACGGCGCCACAGCAGCAGCGACGGGCGGTTTCGGCGCAGGTCGCGGCTAAGCTAACGAATTTGATGATCGGCGCTGAGCGGTTCACCCAACAGAAGGGGGCGATTCCCGGCGTGCAGATCGCATCCAAGACCGGAACCGCCGAACACGGCACCGATCCGCGCGCAACCCCGCCACACGCCTGGTACATCGCCTTCGCTCCCGCACAGAACCCCAGGATCGCGGTGGCGGTGCTCGTCGAGAACGGCGGGGATCGGCTTTCGGCCACCGGAGGCGAATTGGCGGCGCCGATCGGGCGGGCGGCCATCGCGGCAGCGTTGCAGGAGGCGCAATGAGCCCCCGCAGCCGAGC
>JBMOKE010000406.1:0-1541 GCA_049315425.1 Mycobacterium sp.
CACCTCTCCGATCACGGTGGTCGGGATACCACCCATGAGGTAGTGACAGGTGGGATAGACCGGCACCAGTTCGGTGACCGGGTCTACGCCGAGGTAGGTACGGGCGAATTCAGTGATGTCGGGGAGTTTCGCCTCCAGCACGTCCGCGCCGAGGTGACGGACATCGATGTAGACGTAGTCCTTGTGCGGTCCGGCGCCGCGGCCCTCGAGCACCTCAAGCACCATCGAGCGGGCGACGATATCGCGGGGGGCCAGGTCGACGATGGTCGGTGCGTAGCGCTCCATGAACCGCTCGCCCTCGCCGTTGAGCAGCCGGCCGCCTTCACCGCGCACCGCCTCAGAGATGAGGATGCCCAGGCCCGCCAATCCGGTCGGATGGAACTGGTGAAACTCCATGTCTTCCAAGGGGAGTCCCTTGCGGAAGACGATGCCCAGGCCGTCGCCGGTCAGGGTGTGGGCGTTGGAGGTGGTCTTGAACATCCGCCCCGAGCCGCCGGTAGCGAGGACGATCGCCTTGGCTCCGAAGATGTGAATGTCGCCGGTGGCGAGCTCGTAGGCGACAACGCCGGTGGCGACCGGGCCGCGAGGGGTCTCGGTCAGGACCAGATCCAGGACGTAGAACTCGTTGAAGAACTCGACATCGTGCTTGACGCAGTTTTGGTACAGCGTCTGCAGGATCATGTGGCCGGTTCGATCGGCGGCATAGCAGGCCCGCCGCACTGGTGCCTTGCCGTGGTCACGGGTGTGGCCACCGAACCGGCGCTGATCGATGCGGCCCTCGGGGGTGCGGTTGAACGGCATGCCCATCTTCTCGAGGTCGAGTACCGCGTCGATGGCCTCCTTGCACATGATCTCGACCGCATCCTGGTCGGCGAGGTAGTCGCCACCCTTGACGGTGTCGAAGGTGTGCCACTCCCAGTTATCCTCTTCGACGTTGGCCAGGGCTGCGCACATGCCGCCCTGGGCAGCGCCGGTGTGGCTGCGGGTCGGGTACAGCTTGGTCAGCACAGCCGTGCGGACCCGCGGGCCGGCCTCCACGGCGGCGCGCATGCCGGCCCCGCCGGCGCCGACGATGACGACGTCGTACTTGTGGTGCTGGATCATCAGCGGTTTCCCTCGGCGGTCAGGTGATGTTGGGGTTGAAGGTCAACAGGGTGTAGGTGCCCACGACCAGGATGATGAGCATCGACGTCGCCAGTAGCGAGTTGAGCCAAAACCGGGTGGAGTCTTTGCGGGCGTAGTCGGCGATGATCGTGCGAATGCCATTGCCACCGTGCAGTTGGGCCAGCCACAACATTGACAGGTCCCAGATCTGCCAGAACGGTGACGCCCAGCGCTTGGCGACGTAGTTGAAGTCGACGCGGTAGACGCCGTTTTCCCAGATCAGTCCGATGAACAGATGCCCCAGGACCAGGAAGATCAGCACCACGCCGGAGAACCGCATGAACAGCCAGGCGTACTTCTCAAAATTGGGCATCGCGTTATTGCGTCGCGGGGAGCGCGGGTTGTCCAGGCTTGCGGGGCGGTCGTGATCGCGTTCC
>JBMOKE010000128.1:0-6685 GCA_049315425.1 Mycobacterium sp.
TGGGCAAGGTCAACCTCGGCTGGGCCAGCATCGGCATCTGCGAACACTCCTTCTTTGAGTCCGTCACCCATGCCCACAAGCGCATCCTCTACGGCAACCGGGTAACTGATTTCCCTCACGTCCGGCGCATGCTCGCGGACGCCTACGCGCGACTGGTGGCGATGAAGATCTTCGCCGCGCGCTCGACTGACTACTTCCGCACCGCCAGTGAGGATGACCGTCGTTTTCTGCTGTTCAATCCGATCACCAAGGCGAAGGTAACCAGTGAGGGCGAGCGCGTCATCGAACTGTTGTGGGATGTCATCGCCGCACGCGGCTTCGAACGAGACACCTACTTCAGCCGGGCTGTCACCGAAATCCGGGCTCTACCCAAACTGGAAGGGACAGTGCACGTCAACATCGCACTGGTGCTGAAGTTCATGCCGAGCTACCTGGGGGCGGCGCACGGCGGGGCGCAACACTATCCGGAGATCCCGGTGCGCCAGGACAACGACGACGATTCCTACCTGTTCCACCAGGGCCCTGCCAAGGGCCTGAGTTCAATCGGATTCGCCGACTGGCGCCCAGCCTTCGACCGCTTCGCGCATCTTCCGAACGTCGCGATCTTCCGCGAGCAGATTGACGCGTTCACCGAGCTGGTCCTGACGGCCCCACCGACCGACGTGCAGCAGAAGGACCTCGACTACCTACAGGTGCTGGGCCAGCTTTTCGCCCAAATCGTCTACGGGCAACTGATTCTTGAGTCCGCAGCGCTAGCCATCGACAACGGCGAGACCCGTCCCGGCTCGGTCAGCGATCTTTCCGACCTCACCGAGCCACATCTTGATCGCATCTTCGCGGTGTTTGTCCGGGATATGGCAGACCAGGCGGTGCAGTTGCACGGCCAGGCGTCTGCCACCGAGGAGCAGAGCGCGGCGGTACTGGGAATCGTGCGGAAACCCCGCATCAACGCTGAGGCTGAGCACACATTCGTGGCCGAGGTGCTCTCGTATAGCGGCACCTATGAGATGAAGTCCTGACCCGGAGATAGGCAGAACAATGACATCCAGACGACGATTCCTCGCAGCACTCCCGGTCGTGGCACTCACAGTCGCAGCGTGCAGCTCGAGACACTCGGCTGAAGAAATACGCCAGAGCGCAGGTCCCCTGCCCAGACCGCAGACACCGGAAGATGCGATCAAGGTACTGGCGGACGGTAACGCGCGGTTCGCAGGCGGCACACCGCAGATCCGCGACACGGCCGATATTGAGATCATCTGGAGTAGCGGCATAGATCAGAAACAAGAACCGTTCGCCACCGTCCTCGGCTGCGCTGATAGTCGCCTGGCGCCGGAAATCATTTTCGACCAGTTCGTGGGCGACATCTTCGTCGTGCGTGAGGCCGGCAACATTGCCACGTCACCCACCAACCTGGGTAGCCTCGAGTACGGGCAGGCTGTACTCAAGTCCAAAGTTCTGGTCGTGCTGGGTCACTCCGATTGCGGTGCGGTCAATGCCGCGTACAAGGATTCAGCGCCCGGCGCCAACATCCAATCGATCATCGACGTGATCCGGCAGGGAATCGTCGGCGCCACCAGTCTCGAGGATGCAATCGTGCGCAATGTTCGTGCTGTCAAGGACGGGATCCGCCGAGACAGCACGCTGCTCAGGGAAGCTGAGCAAGCCGGCGATGTGAAAATCGTGGGCGCCTACTACGACATCAAGACTGCCTCGGTGCGCTTCCTATAGATACGTAGGTACGCTCAGGTCTTGTTCACCCGGTGGGTGCGCTCCCGCGCCAGGGTTTGGCCGCGGAAGAAAGCCGGTGACTTGAGGTTCCACAGGATCATCAGCAGCACGCCGAGGACCAGGCTGAGCACGCCAATGATGAACACCGTGCCGACCCCGGCGAGCGACCCACTGGAGCCGAACTCCGGATTTGCCATCTGATACGCCTGGAAAAGGCCGACCGGGATGAGCACCAAAGCGCCGATCGCCGGCAGAATCACCTGCTCCAATGCGGTCCGCCAATGCTCAAAAGCGGTGTCCCAGAAATAGACAACCGATGACACAGCAACGACCGAGTAGTAGGTCATGATCGCGATGCCGACGCTGTAGACGCAATCTTCCACAATGCTGTCACTGACCATGACTAGGCCGCCGTAGATCGCCAGGGTCGTGAAACCGATGAACCAGGTCGCAAATGTCGGCGTCTGCCGGACGTCATCGACGGACGCGAAGCGACTGGGTAGCGCCTTGTAAGTGGCCATCGACAGCACGCCGCGTACGGTCGACATCACGGTAGACAGTGTGGCCGAGAAGGCTGACAGGCCCACGATCACCGCAGCGATCAATGCACCGCTTGAGCCGACAGCATCGCGTGCCAGACCGGAGAATATATCGTCGATGTTCGCTTTGTTGGTCAGACTTCCCGCGTTGTTATCGTCGATGCCGGCGTAGGCGAGGGCGGCCACACTGAACACCACGTAGGTGATCACGGTGATGAGGATCGCCGTCACACCGCTGCGGCCGGACTGCTGGGCCGTGCCCTCGGTCTCCTCCGACATCGACAGGGATGCATCAAATCCCCAGAAGATGAAGACGGCTACCAGAAAACCGCCGAGCAATGCGCTGAACGACGTGATAGCGAACGGGTTGAACCACGACCACGAGAATGGTTCGGCTGTGGGGTTTCGATCCTGACGAACAATGCTGAGGACAAGGATCGAAGCGAACACGAGCAGCCCGCCGTACTGGATGACGGTCAGGATGATGGTGGTTCGAGAGGACTCCTCCGCGCCACGCGCCACCAGCCACGTGGTGATGAAGATAAACGTCGCCGCGACCAACAACTTCAGCCAGCCCGGCGGATCATCGATTCCGAACGCCGTAGTGGCTGCACTCACCGTTATCCCGGCGGCCCCGACTCCGGCGAGGATGCTGGACAACATCAGCGCGAAACCGCCGATCCAGCCGATGTGCGGAAGGATCGCCTTGGATCCCCAGGTGAACACCGTCCCTGCGTCCGGCGCGGCATCAGTCAGGTGCTTGTAGGCCAGCGCAATGAAGTACATGGGAATCACTGCGAGGATGAACACCACCGGCATTTGATAGCCGGCCTCGTCAGCGCCGTGCCCCAGGGCGCCGGTCAGCGAGTAGGCCGGGGCGGTGGCCGCAAGCCCGATCGCCACCGCCCCGATCAACGAGATGGACCCCTTCTTCAAACCCTTGGATTGCAGGCCCTCCATCGGAGGGTCGATAATTTCGCCGTCCTCACCCATGGCGAGATTGTTGCACCAGTCAACCGGCCATTTTCAGGAAACAGCGGTAGGTTCACGACGTGTTTTCCGAAAGCGACCCCCGGTGATCGCAGAAGACCACTCCCGAGATGTCCGGCACCGCCTCGAGCAGAGCTATCGGCGTTTAGCCGAGGCACGAAAGCTGCGTCCGGCCGTGGCGATCCTGCAGCGGTTCATCGAGATTGACGGCGGCACGCTCGGTATTCTGGTCTCTGTCCTGCTGTTCACCACGGTTATCCCACTGATGCTGCTCGGTTTCAGCTATTTCCACGACTTCGCCGAGAACATCAGTCCGGGAACCATTTGGATCCGCGAACTCGGCCTCGTGTACCCGATCAGCGACCGCGTGCGTGCCGCATTCGGTGATTCCGCAGGGCTGCGATCGAACTGGACACTGATCGGTGTGGCGGGATTCCTGGTCTGGGGCGTTCCCATGGCAGTTGCGATTGCGGGAATCTTTGCCAGAGCATGGCGGCGCGCACCACTGGAACTTGTTCCCCGAGTGGTGCGGGGTTCGGCGTGGTTCGTGCTGTATCTGGCGATGATGGCTTGCCGCGAACGAATCGCATTCGGCACCGACCACACCGGCCTCACCAGAGTGCTGTTCTTCACGGCTGCGCTGGTACCGGTATGGATCTTCTGGTCGCTGACCCCGGTCCTGCTGGTGCGTGACGGTGGCCGCGGATTCAGCTACCTTGCGCTTGCCGGACTGGCCGGAGTGGTGATCGATGGAACCTGTATTCCGGTGGCAGGCCGACTCGTCTTTCCGACCCTGCTCGAAGGCTGGAACGGCTTCGGCCCGATGGGTGTGGCCATGGCCCTGCTCACGTGGTGCGGGGTGATCGGAACCGGATGGGTGATCACCGCGTGCGTCGGCGCCGTGTTGTGGGAACGCAACGCGCCTTCCAAGACGGTCGTCGAATCCCAGACACGCGACCTGTCGAAGGACGGATTCGACCGCGGCGGGTTATGAACCGAAAACTTGACCGCGAGGGGGGCGCTGCGCGGGCCTGGATCGTCTGGTCGGCCGGCCTGCTGGCCTACACCGTGGCTGTCATGGACCGCACCACGTTCGGGGTTGCCGGACTCGAGGCGGCCGACCGATTCGCTGCCAGTCCGGCGATCCTGTCGACGTTCGTGGTGCTCCAGCTCACCGTGTACGCCGCCGCGCAGATCCCGGCCGGGGTTCTGCTGGACCGCTTCGGATCCAAGGCGATGATTCTGACCGGCGGCACCCTGATGGTCGCGGGCCAACTGACCCTGGCGCTCACCGAGTCACTCCCGGTGGCCATCGCAGCGCGCGCAGTGGTTGGCCTCGGCGACGCGTTCACCTTCATCTCGGTACTGCGACTTGTGCCGCACTGGTTCCCGCCGCGGCAGATACCCCTGGTGAGTCAGCTGACCGGACTCTCCGGGCAGTTTGGTCAGGTGCTCACCGCGGTGCCGTTTATGAGCCTGCTGGCCGGTGCCGGTTGGACCCGGGCCTTCACGGCGGCTGCCGGCCTCGGTGCGTTATCGCTGATGCTCACCGTGCTGCTGGTCAACAACGCCCCGCACGGCGCTGTCGTCGAGGATCCGGAGACCGATCTACGCGCGACGCTCACGAATATCAAAGCAGTGTGGATGCGGCCAGGTACCCGGTTGGGATTCTTCAGCCATATGGGGACGCCCTTTTCCATCACGGTCTTCGCTCTCATGTGGGGTGTCCCGTATCTGACGGTCGCGCAGAATGTTTCACGCGCAGGAGCTGGCACCCTACTGATCATCTCGGTGGCCGCGGCAATTGTTTCCGGGGTACTGATTGGCATCGTCACCGGCCGCCATCCACACCGACGCTCGTGGGTGGTTCTGGCGATCATCGCCGGCAATGCCGTGGCCTGGACCGCGGTGTTGGCGCTGTCCTCTCCTGCGCCCTACTGGTTGCTCGTCATACTGGTGACCGTGATCTCGGCGGGCGGACCGGGGTCGGTGGTCGGCTTCGACATCGCCCGCACGTTCAACCCCGGAGCCACCCTGGGCACCGCGCAGGGCACGGTGAACGTCGGCGGCTTCTTGGCCGCCCTGGTCGTCATGCAGGCGATGGGCCTGATCATCGAAACCTCTGGCGGCTACTCGTTCGACTCCTTCCGCCTGGCCTGGTGCGTGCAGTACGTCCTCTGGTCGGTGGCTGTGGTGGGCATCCTGATCACCCGCACGAAGGCCCGCAGGACGATCGGGGACATCGAGGAGAGCCGTTATCTGCTCGAGTACTTCACCGATCCCCCGCCCGCCGCGCCACCACCCACGCGATCCCGTCGCCCTCACCCGCGGCGATGAGCTCGAGCTCGGCGAACGCGGCGCTCAGTTCTCCGGGTGGCGCCCGGTAGGGACCGGGGTCGGCGCCCACTTCGCTGAGCACCGAGATGGCCAGCAATCCACCTGGCGCTAGACGTTCGACAATCGCCGGATACAGATGCTGCGCCCGGAACCTGTGACACACGATGGCATCCATCGGTTCGCCGACCGGCAGTCCGTCATCGAGATCGGTGACACTGAACCGACAGCGCTGCAGGACCTGACAGCGATCGGCCAGGTCGCGTGCCTGATCGATCACGACGGGCGAGGCATCCACGCCCCACACCCGCAGACCGCGGCGCGCGAGCCAGACCGAGGTTCCGCCCTGACCGCAGGCAAGGTCGAGTGCTCCACCTGCTACCGGGAACTCGTCGGCATAGTGGGCGAATACCGTTGGTAAAGAAGCTACTTCGACGTGCGCCGGTCCCCGGGTTGTGTACCGGCTGTCCCATCGCAACCGATCCGCGTCGCTCATGGTGGTACATCACGCGCCAGCAGGTCAGCCCAGGTGTCACGGCGCACCACCAGGCGGGCGTCACCATCGGCGACAAACACCACCGGGATGCGCCGAGCGCCGTTGTACTGATTCGACATCGTGTAGCAGTAGGCGCCGGTGACCGGCACCGCAAGTAGATCGCCGACAACCGGGTGCTGAAGCGGCACCGTGTCGATGAGTTGATCGCCGGACTCGCAATGCCGCCCGACCACGTTCACCGGTTCACCGCCGCCGACGCGGTTGACTAACGTGGCCTCGAATCGTTGCCCGTACAGCGACACCTCAAGGTTGTCGCCCATACCGCCGTCGACGGCGACGTGAGTGACCGTTCCGGTTTTCACGGTGGTGACGCGATAGACGGTGCAGGCTGCTGCCGCCGTCATCGAACGTCCCGGTTCGACGATGATTCGGGCGTCCGCCGGTACCAGTGCGCGGGCGCGGGCGATCATGGTCTCGGCGTAGGCCTCGACCGACGGCGGATTGTCGTCATAGGTGTAGCGGACTCCGAGGCCGCCACCGAAGTCATAAACGTCGAACTCACCGAGTTCGGCGATCGGCGCCACCGCGGCGGCCAGCT
>JBMOKE010000129.1:0-6665 GCA_049315425.1 Mycobacterium sp.
GTCCAGATGACCTCCAGACCGCTGGTGACGGCATCCTTGCCGACTCCGGTGCCGAAGGCACTCTTCCAGCCCAGGCCTTGCAACTCGATCGGGGCGGCCTCCGGCTCCGGGCCGACAGTCCCATCGCCGCCCGCACCGTGGGTCTTGCCGAAGGCGTGTCCGCCGACGATCAGTGCCGCGGTTTCCACGTCGTTCATCGCCATCCGGCCGAACGTTTCACGGATATCCATCGCGGCGGCCAACGGATCCGGAACACCCTCGGGGCCTTCGGGATTGACGTAGATCAGGCCCATCGTGGTAGCGCCCAGCGGGTTCTCCAAAACACGATCGCCGGTGTAGCGCGCGCTGGTCCCCAACCAGGTGTCCTCAGAACCCCAGTAGATGTCCTCGTCGGGCTGCCACCGGTCTTCCCGGCCGAACGCAAAGCCGAACGTCTCAAAGCCCATCGCGTCCATGGCGTGGTTACCGGCGAAGATCATCAGATCCGCCCAGGACAGGTTCTTGCCGTACTTCTTCTTGACCGGCCACAGCAGTCGCCGCGCCTTGTCCAGGCTGGTGTTGTCCGGCCAGCTGTTGATCGGGGCGAAGCGCTGCATGCCGGAGCCGGCGCCACCGCGGCCGTCCTGCACCCGATAGGTGCCTGCCGAGTGCCATGCCATCCGCACGAAGAACGGGCCGTAGTTGCCGTAGTCGGCGGGCCACCAGTCCTGCGAATTGGTCATGACCGCTTCGACATCAGCTTTGAGTTCGTCGACGTCGATGGTGGCCACCGCAGCCGCGTAATCGAAATCGGGGTCCATCGGATTGTTCTCCGCGGGGTACTTGACCAGCATCTTCAGGTTGATCTGGTCGGGCCACCAATCGCGGTTGCTGCCTCCCTCGACGGGCGGCCTGATCCGCATGGGGCAGCCCCCTGTGTTTTCCTCAGCCATTGAATTTCCTTTCGGGAGTGGGCAAGCAAGCCGGGATCACGGTTGTGATCGCGAAGGTTCTCGGGTCGAACAGTCCGAACACAGACCCCAGTAGATGACCTCAGCCTCGTCGAGAACGAAGCCGTGATCCACCGCCGCGGTCAGGCACGGTGCTTCGCCGACTGCGCAGTCGACGTCTGCGATGACACCGCAGGACCGGCAGACGACATGGTGGTGGTTATCGCTGATCCGCGACTCGTAACGTGCCAGCGATCCCGAGGGCTGGATTCGCCGCAGCAGACCGGCGTCGGTCAGTGCGGCCAGGATGTCATAGACAGCCTGCCTGGATACCTCGGGAAGATCGTTGCGCACCGCACCGAAGATGGTGTCCGTATCGGCGTGGGGGTGGGAGTGCACCGCATCGAGAACAGCGACGCGGGGGCGGGTTACCCGGAGGTCGGAGTCTCGCAACTGATCAGCGAAATCCGACGGGGACGGCACAGGTTGATCCTGTCGCGTTTTCTGGAATGAGTCAAGTGTTGATCCTCCGGGTTCTGTCGTCGGTATGGTTACCCCCCGTGCCACTCAGTACGGTCGCGCTCGAAATGGTGGCGCCCAACACCGGTCGCAGCCTGCCCGAACAACTCGAGGAGGCGCGCAAGGTCGCGCGGATCTCTGCCGAGGCCGGCATCGCCGACCTGATCGGCCACGTCATGATCCCGGGGATGATCGACGAGGATGATGATCGACCGGTGGCGATGACGTCGAGACTCGACGTCCTGGACTACTGGCAACTCATCTCCCCGGAGCTTCCCGGGGTCAGGGGTCTGTGCACACAGGTGACCGCATTTTCCGATGAGGCGGCGCTGCGCCGACGGCTTACGGATCTGATCGCGTCGGGCATGGAGGGTATCGCCTTCGTCGGTGTGCCCCGCACCATGAGCGATGGCGAGGGCGCCGGGGTGGCACCCACCGACGCACTGGCGATCTACCGCGATGTGGTGCCCAACCGCGGTGCGATCCTGATTCCGACGCGAGCAGGCGAGGCCGAGCGATTCGGCTTCAAATGCCGGCAGGGCGCGACTTACGGTATGACGCAGTTGCTCTACTCCGACACCATCGTCAAGTTTCTGACGGACTTCGCCGGGATCAGCGAGCAGCGCCCCGAGATCCTGCTGTCCTTCGGCTTTGTTCCGGCGGCGGAAAGCCGCGTGCGGCTGATTGATTGGCTTATCAAGGATCCCGGCAACGAGGCTGTGGCGGCCGAACAGGCTTTCGTCAAGACACTGGCCGCGACCGAGCCCGCCGACAGACGACGACTCATCGTCGACCTCTACAAGCGGGTGATCGACGGTGTTGTCGATCTCGGCTATCCGCTCAGCATCCACTTCGAGGCCACCTACGGATATTCTGCGCCCGCCTTCGACACCTTCGCCGAGATGCTGGCCTACTGGTCGCCGCCGCACGCGTGACGAGTCGCGCGTGAAGACATGGATTGACTTCGACGAAGCACCGGTCTTCGCGATACCGCTCACTGACGAGGTCGACGGTCTGCGGGTCTACGAGGGAATGCTCATCGAAGGCCCGCAGGGGTGGGGCGAGTTCAGCGCGCCGAGCGACCTCAACGAGGAGCGCGCCGGTCGATGGCTTACCGCCTCCATCGAGGCGGGCACAGTCGGCTGGCCGGACCCGGTGCGGGGCCGGGTTCCCGTCGCAGTGACGGTGCCTTTGGTGGATCCGGATCGCGCCCGGCACATGGTCGCGGGCGCCGCCTGCCGGACCGCGGTGGTCCGCGTCGGCGGCCCGCTGGCCGAGGACGTAGCCAGAGTGGAGGCCGTTCGTGACGCCTTGGGCCCGGCAGGCGCCATCCGCTGCGACGCCGGCGGCAGCTGGGAGGTCGACGCGGCGGTGACGGCGATCGAGGCGTTGGATCGGGCTGCCGGTGGACTTCAGTTCGTCGAGCAGCCGTGTCGAACGTTGGCCGAAACCGCCCGTCTCCGAAGAAGGGTCAGCATCCCGATCGCTATCCCGATCGACGCTGACATAGCCCCCGCGGAACTGAGCGCAAGCGCCGATATCGCCATGTTGAACGTTGGCGCGCTGGGCGGTGTGCGACGTGCGATGAGGGTGGCCGAGATGTGCGGGCTGCCCTGTGTTGTCGCGGCCTCGTTGCAGAGCAGCATCGGGACCGCCGCAGGACTCGCACTGGCCGGGGTATTGCCTGATATCGGATTCGACAGCGAATTGGCCACCGTGGGATTGCTGACCGGGGATCTAGTCAGCGCGGGTCGAACCCTGATACCGGTGGATGGCTACCTTCCGGTCGCGCCGATGCCGGCGGGTCCCGACAGGGAAGGGCTCGCGCGTTTCGCGGTGACAGATCCTGCGACCATCGACCGGTGGCGCAACCGGCTCAACGCTGCGCGACGACACATCTAATTGTTTCGTAGCAAGGCCATCAGCCGGTCGTGCGGAAGCGCAGGAGACCGGTGCCCGTCGCGGCCCACCATGTCGGAGTTGACGATCAGAGCATTGAGGACCGCTTCCTCGACCGATTGCACCACCGCCGTGTAGAGGGCATCCATCCGGCCCCACGGGATGAATGTCAGCTGGCCGAACTCATCATCGTCGGCCGCACCGGTTGGGAATGAACTGAGCAGCCCGGGGGCTGGCGCGGTCGAGAACGCCAGAAAGATATCGCCGGAGAAGTGGCTGCCGGTGGTCCCGGTTCTGGCCAGTCCCAGCGGAACTCGCCGGGCGAGTGCCTTACATTGTCCCGGCAGCAGCGGGGCGTCGGTGGCGATAATCGCGATCACCGAACCGGCGCCGGGCGGCGCTTTTCGAAGATCGTCGGCGAACCAGCTGCCTGCCAACGGGTTGTCGTCGCGCAGTTGCGTGCCGACTCGATTGCCGGCGACCGCCAGTTCTTCTCGTGTTCCAAAATTAGCCTGGACGAAGGCCGCGACAGTGAAGGTATGTGACCCGTGGCGTACCAGCCGTGACGACGTACCGTTTCCGCCCTTGAACTCGTAGCAGTTCATTCCGGTGCCGCCGCCGACCGAGCCTTCCTCGACCGGTCCGCCGGTGGCGGCGTCAAGAGCCTGCTCGGCATGCTCGGGGCGAACGTGGCCGCCGTTGATGTCGTTGAGGTAGCCGTCCCAGGTCTCAGCACACACCGGCAGTAGCCACTGCCGGCCCAGGAGCGGATTCACCCGATTGACCCACGAGATCACCCCGGTATGACAGGCCCCGATGGCGTGGGTGTTGGACAGCAAGATCGGCAGATTGAATGCACCGGACTCCTCGATCCAGGTGGTGCCAGTCATTTCGCCGTTGCCGTTGAGCGAGTACCAGCCGGCCGCGCAGGGCTGGCCGATACCTGCTCGTCCGCGCGGCAGGATCGCCGTCACGCCGGTGCGTACCGGTCCGCGTCCGACCGTCAACGCACCCTGGCCGGATATCAGTGTCGCCACCCCCACCTCGAGACCGCCGACATCGGTGATCGCGTTGAGCGGCCCCGGGTCACCGCCCGGCGCAATACCCAGGGCTCGCGCGCGTGGCCGTCCGTCTGCGGTGTGCGACTGTGCTGACACCATTGGGGACGTCAGCGACGACGCCAGCCGACGACGGCGAGCCCGAGGCCGGCCAGCGCGATGATGGGTCCCAGCACCGTCCACGTTGTGGTGTTACTCATGAAGCTGCCCTGCACCTTGCCCACCCCCTGCAGGGTGAACAGCACGCCGAACAGCACCATCAGGACACCGAGGACACGCATCGCATTCCGCATAGCGCCCATCTTGCCTCAGCGCGGCAGCGTTGCCGATACCGCGCGCATTACGGTGCGCTTGAACGTACCGAACGCCGAATCCACGGCGGATGCGAACGCGGAGCGGTTCGGTGGTGCAAGAGTGAGGATGTCGCCTTCCGCAATGCGTCCAGGCGTGACCACCGTTCCATAGACCCCGAGGCACCGCCGGGCGTTCGCGGCGATGGTTCGGGTGATCCCCGGATCGCGGGTGATGTCGGCCTGTTCATGGGACGGCATCACACATCGAATAGTGGGGATCAGCGGAGCGAAACCGGCCTGCGGTGCGTGCAGCACGCCGCCGCACCAGTCCAGTTCCGGGTGAGCGGCCGAACTTGGCGAGTCGACGACGATCGTCGGCCGGAACCGTCGAACGTCAAAGTCGGAATCCGGTGCCAGGGCTGCCATCGTCTGCAACGCCTGCTCGGTCAGGATGTGGATGGGGTACGCATCGACATAGCTGCCGACCGGGGTGGCGTACCGGGTGATCTCCGCCAGCTTGCGAATCGGGAACATCGACAGGTCCGGAAGCGGTTCCTCGGGGCCGAGTCCGAAAATGGTACGTAAGTCACTCTGCGTCGCGGTCGCTGCGCGGTACTGCTCGCGATCGGTCATCGCGGGCAGTGGACGCAGTTCGACATCGGTATCGACATAGGCCGACAGCGTGCGGTGGATGGCAGGGTCCGCGCTGGACATCTCCTGGCTGTCGGGGAAGCCGATGATCACTTCGGGCGCGTTGCCCGGTCCGGCGTCGGGTTGCGGCTCGGTGGCGTAGCGCGCGGTGCACCAGAGCAGGCCAGGCAGCCGTTTGGCACCGGTGGTGGAGTTCAGTTCAAGGTCACGGACCGCCCAGGTCCGGTCGGCGTGCAGGCCGAGTGCGCCGATGCGTGCCGTGGAAACTCGGGAGCCCGCCATCGACTTGACCGGATATCGCCAGATCTCCGTGATACGACCGGCATCTCCCATGTCACCAGACAGTACCGAACGCGGCAGTTACGGGCGGGGACGCTGGTTTTGGCACTCGCCGTCCCAGGTGCGACTATTGGAGCGGCGATTCAACAGCCACTCAGCAGCACGGAAGGCACCGGGACTAGAGCGATGTACGACCAAGTTAGCGAATCCGACTCGAACGCAGAGCCTCAGGATCCGGGATACCGTCTCGACCCCGTACTGGCCCGGAGCTGGCTGCTGGTCAACGGGGCCCAATACGACAAGTTCGCTCCGGCCGCCAGCTCCAAGGCTGACATCGTGGTACTCGACATCGAGGACGCGGTAGCCCCGACGGGCAAGGAAGCCGCCCGGGAGAATGTGGTGCGCTGGCTGGCCGCCGGCCACAGCGACTGGGTGCGAGTGAACGGGTTCGGCACCCAGTTCTGGGCGGAAGATCTGGCCATGCTGGCCCAAACCTCGGTCGGCGGAGTGATGCTGGCGATGGTGGAGTCGGTCGATCACGTGACCGAGACCGCCAAGCTGCTGCCCGACATCCCGATCGTGGCACTGGTCGAGACGGCGCGCGGGCTGGAACGGATCACCGAGATCGCCGCTACCAAGGGCACCTTCCGGTTGGCGTTCGGCATCGGCGACTTCCGCCGCGACACCGGTTTCGGCGAGCATCCGACCACCCTGGCCTACGCGCGGTCACGGTTCACCATCGCGGCAAAAGCAGCCAGCCTGCCGGGTGCGATCGACGGGCCGACGGTGGGCTCTAGCGCCCTCAAGCTCAGCGAGGCCGCCGCGGTGTCGACGGAGTTCGGGATGACCGGGAAGATCTGCCTGACTCCGGATCAGTGCGCAACCGTGAACGAAGGATTGTCGCCCTCCCAGGAGGAGATCACCTGGGCGCTGGAGTTCTTCGCCGAGTACGAACGCGATGGCGGCGAGATCCGCAACGGCTCAGACCTGCCGCGCATCGCCCGCGGCCATAAGATTCTCAATCTGGCCCGCGCGTA
>JBMOKE010000407.1:0-1531 GCA_049315425.1 Mycobacterium sp.
CCTTCGGCGCCGGCGGTGGCGATGCCGTATGCGTCGAGTACCTCCATGATCACGTCCACCTGGGGACTGAGATCGTCGGGGATTTCCTCGACGTCTTCGTCCCCATCTTCACCGACCGGGCTGCCCGCTTCTGCCACCCGGTGCGCCTTGTAGGACGGGATCAAGTCGACCCGAAACTGCGGACGCCAGTCCAGGTCGAGGCACACCACCAGGCGCGTGGGCCGATATTGGGTGATCAGGGTGGCGACACTGTCGAGGAATCCACGTACAGCGTTGACCGGCCGGCCGTCCGGCGCGGTGATCGACGACGGCACCCCGAAGTAGGAGCGAAACCACATGCTGGCGCCGTCGAGAAGGAGCACCGGTGGAGTCATAGCTGCCCACGCTAGCCTGACCGGTATGAGCGGACGGTTCAGCAGCGACGTCTACGCCCGCAGAATCTCCGCTGCGGCGACCGGGGCGGCGGCAGCGGGACTGGCAGGGCTGGTCATCACCCCCGGCTACGACCTGCGCTATCTGATCGGCTCGCGCGCGCAGACGTTCGAGCGGCTGACGGCATTGGTGGTGCCCAGCGCGGGTGAACCGACGGTGGTGCTGCCGCGGATGGAGTTGGCGGCGCTGCGAGAGTCGGCGGTGGCCGATCTCGACCTGACCGTGCGGGACTGGGTGGACGGTGATGACCCCTACCGACTGGTGGCCGACGCATTGGGCGGCGGCCCCCTGGCGACTGCGGTGACCGACTCCATGCCGGCGCTGCATCTTCTGCCACTGGCCGATGTGCTGGGTGTCGTTCCGGTGCTGGGAACCGCGGTGATGGCGGGCCTGCGGATGGTTAAAGATCCCGCGGAGATCGACGCCTTGCGCACAGCCGGCGCAGCGATCGACCGCGTCCACGCCCGGGTACCGCAGTTCCTCGTTCCGGGACGCACCGAAGCTGAAGTCGCTGCCGATATCACTGAAGCCATTGTGGCCGAGGGTCATTCGGAAGCGGCGTTCGTTATCGTCGGGTCCGGACCGCATGGTGCCGACCCGCACCACGAGTGCTCCGACCGGGTGCTACAGACCGGCGACATCGTCGTCGTCGATATCGGTGGCCCCGTCGAGCCCGGTTACAACTCCGATTCCACCCGTACCTACAGTCTTGGCGAACCCACACCGCAAATCGCCGAACAGTACGCGGTACTGCAGCGAGCCCAGGCCGCCGCGGTGGCGTCTGTGCGCCCCGGAGTGACGGCCGAACAGGTCGATGCCGCCGCCCGCGATGTGCTGGCCGACGCCGGACTTGCGGAGTATTTTGTGCACCGCACCGGGCACGGTATCGGGCTGTCGGTACACGAGGAGCCCTATATCGTCGCGGGCAACGACCTTCCGTTAGCCCAGGGCATGGCGTTCAGCATCGAGCCGGGAATCTATCTGCCCGGGCAGTGGGGCGCCCGCATCGAGGACATCGTGATCGTCACCGCAGACGGGGCGCTGTCGGTCAACAACCGACCGCATGATTTGACGGTGGTACCGCTAGCGCAGTGACTTA
>JBMOKE010000408.1:0-1531 GCA_049315425.1 Mycobacterium sp.
GCGGCGGCGCAGGCCCGGCTGGCCGAGATCCTCGAGCGTGAGGTGGCGGAGCTTTAGCTGCGCCGCGCCATCACTGCGGCACCCTGATGCTCTTGGGCACCATGCACGCCACGGTCTTATCGCCTTGGGTCCACCGGTCGATGCGGCAATCGAGGACCATGGTGGCCAGGTGGTAGGCATCGTTGCGGGTGATGCCGAGATTGCTCGCCATGGTGTCCAGTGCCGCCGACGCGGCGATCTTCATGGCGTCCAACGCTTTCGGCGCGGTGGCGGTCGAGACCCACGCGGTGGCGGTGTCCCGAGTGGGGAGGTTGGGCGCGCGCGGTGCGTCGAGACTCTTCGGGATGACGCAGTAGGTGCCGAGGACCTCATCGACCACCTCGGAGATGCGGCAGTCCCAGGTGTTGTCCATGACGCTGGTCGCGTCGGCTTCGGAGAGTTGCCGCTTGGCCATGATGAGCTTGACCGTCTCGGACTTGTTGATGTCGAGTGCCTTATCCAGATCCACGTCGTAGCCGACCGCGACCCAACTCGTCGGTGTCTCGACGGTCGGCCAGTCCTGTGGTTGCTGCTTGATCAGGTCGACGGTGATGTTCAGCTCCGGGAACCAGGTCTCGAGCGCGTCGAGGTCGATCTCGCCGTTGCCCTGTTTGGCGTGTGAGTCGCCGGTCCAGATCAACCCGCCGTTGACCTGAACGGGCAGGTAGGTGGTGCTGCCGGTCTGCATTTCGGGCAGGTCCATATTGCCGCCGTAGGGTCCGGGCTGTTCGGTGCTGCACTTGCCGTCGGTGCACCAGGGACCGGTGGTGTCGGAGCGTCCGACGGCCAGGACGCCGGGGAATGGCTCCAGTGGCACAAGGACATTGGGCGAGAAGCGCATCTGCATCTTGTCGGTGTCCAGGTAGTAGCTGGTGACCTGCTCGGGGAACTCGTCGGGGAACAGGCCCTTGCCCTTGGCGGTGTTGTTCGTGGCGTACATCGGCAGTTGGATCCGGTTGATGTGGATCGCCAGCAGGTCGCCGGGCTCGGCGTTGTTGACGTAGATCGGTCCGGTGACCGTGTGCGGACCGCGGTTGTGCACCGCGCCGTTGATCTTCTCGATCTGCCCCTCGTTGATGCCGGGAGCGACTTGGCCGCCGCCGGCGGGAAGAGTCTGGATGGCGACGGTGTCACCGGAGTCGATGCGCAGCACGGGTGCGATGGCGTTGTCGTAGACGCCCCACTGTGTCGTCTGCGGGGTTGCCGGCAACATCCAGAACCGGTGCCCGTCGCGCGATAGCGGCTTGGCCTCCATGTAGTCCTGGTTCGGCGGCCCCTGAAGGAAGGTGGCGGTGTAGTCGGGGTACGGATTGTCCGGATTTTTTGCGCCGCCGGTGGTGCTCGTGCCGCATGCGGCCAGCAACGCGGAGAGCGTCACCCCGGTCGTGGCGATCATCGCGAATTTTCTCGTCATCGTTGCTTCCCCTTCACTGCACACGGGTGGCGGCCTGTCCCTCATGAACAAGCGTCGCCACCCTCCTACCGTCGGCGC
>JBMOKE010000409.1:0-1518 GCA_049315425.1 Mycobacterium sp.
CGGACCATCCAGTCGAGTTCGCGCATCGGCCCGTCCACGTTCTCCCCCGCGGTGCCGTCCGGTGCCACCTCGAACACGGCCTGGCCGCCGGCTGCCATCGCGCGACCGAGCGCGAACAACTCGTCCTCGGCGGCGTACGTCCCCGGCACGGGCTCACCGTCGATGGCGCGGTGGGCTTCGGTGCGCGAGGTCGAGAAGCCCAGCGCGCCGGCCTCAATCGCCTCCTGCACGATTCGGGCCATGCCTGCGATGTCGTCAGCATTCGCCGCCTCGTTGCGCGCCCCGCGCTCACCCATCACATAGCCACGGACCGGGCCATGGGCGATCTGGGTACCGTAATCGACTGCCAGACTTTGCTTTTCGACCGCATCAAGGTATTCCGGGAAGCTCTCCCACTCCCAGGTGATGCCCTCGGCCAGCGCCGAACCGGGGATATCCTCGACGCCTTCCATCAGTTCGATGAGCCACTGCTCACGGCCGGGTGCCACAGGTGCGAACCCGACACCACAGTTGCCGCTGACCACCGTGGTCACCCCGTGCAGACTCGACGGTTCGAGCAGCCCGTCCCAGCTGACCTGTCCGTCGTAATGGGTGTGGACGTCGACGAACCCTGGCGTCACGATCCGGCCGGAGGCATCGATGCTCTGCGCCGACTCTCCCTCGAGACCGCGGTCGTCGCCCTCGCGCCGGCGGACCTCGACGATCACACCGTCGGAGATGCCGATATCGGCCCGAAACGGCTGTCCACCGGTGCCGTCCACGACGGTGCCACCGGTGATCGTCAGGTCGTACATGCTGCCTCCTCGAAGGTGCCCCGTCGTCAGATTAATGGCATGGGGGTCTCACCGGAAGCGAGATCGCCCAGGGTCCTTCGATCCCGGCAGTACAGTCGCCACAGGAGGTCGTGGTGAGTACACCGGGTCGGCAGTTCACTGACGCCGTGACGCGGTTCTGGACCCTGGCGGCGCCGATCTACGATTTTCCGTTTCTCCAACGTTGGGTGTATCAGCCCGCCCAGGATGAAGTCGTTGCCGAACTGCACTCGCGCGGAGCTCGGCGGATTGCCGACATCGCCTGCGGCACCGGGATTCTGGCCGCCCGGATCCAGAACGAGCTTCAACCCGACGAGGTGTACGGGGTGGACATGTCCGACGGCATGCTCGAACAGGCGAGGGCCCGGTCGGCGGCGGTTCAGTGGCGCAGGGGCCCCGCCGAACAACTTCCCTTCGCCGACGGATCCCTTGACGCCGTGGTCACCACTTCGGCATTCCACTTCTTTGACCAACCCGCGGCCATGCGTGAGTTCCATCGCGTGCTGGTCCCAGGGGGTCTGGCGGTAGTTGCCACCATCAGTCCGCCGGTGCCGGCCCCGCTGCGCCGGTCATCGGCAGAAATGCGCGGCCTGTTCGAAGCCGCCGGGTTCACCGTCACCGAACAGCACCCGGTCCGGCGGCCACTGTGGACGCGTGGCGTGTTTGACCTGATAACCATGGGCACCACACCGTAGGCGTCTCCTCA
>JBMOKE010000410.1:0-1515 GCA_049315425.1 Mycobacterium sp.
CGGTGGTTGTCAACCTGTGTGGAGTCACGCGGCTTGGTCTTGGGGGGCCGGCTTGGGCAGGTTGATGCTGACGATTCGGGCGGGTGCGGGGGTGGTGGGTCGGGTACGGAAGCGTTCGGGGTGCTGCTTGTAGTACGCCGCGAGAGTGGCGTTGCGATGCTGCCATTTCTCCTGCCAGGTGCCGTCGTGGACCTCGTCGGGAGAGAAAAGTGCGATGCCGGAGTGCTTGTGCTGGGAGTTGTGCCAGAGCACGTATGAGGCCATGTGGGCCCGCGCGGCCTCGATCGTTTCGAACATGCCCGGGTAGCCCGGCCGGTATTTCATCGTCTTGAAACTGGACTCGGAGTACGGGTTGTCGTTCGATACTCGCGGACGGTTATGGGTCTTGGTGATACCGAGGTCGGCGAATAGGTTCGCGACCACGTTCGATCGCATCGACGCGCCGGAGTCGGCGTGGACGGCGCCGGGAATGCCCTCGACACCGAACGCGCGCTCGAACATCTCCGCTGCGAGGTCGTCGACCTCGCGCTCTTCTACGCGCCAGGCCACGATCTTGCGGGAGAAGATGTCCATGACCGAGTAGGCCTTGAACGAGACGCCCCGCCACGGGCCGTGCAGGTCGGTGATGTCCCAGCTCCATGCGTCCATCGGAGCACGGGCGATCAGGACCGGTGCCTCGCGCCGGTTGCCTGAGACACCGTTTTTGCGTGCAGGGGTCACCGGACGCGCGGACTGGTCCTCGATCGCCCCGGCGATCCGCCACCACGAGCGGCGCGAACCCACCATGACGCCGTCGTCCCACGCAGTAGCGAACGAGTGATCGACCGACACGCCATCTCCCCAGCCAGCCTGGATGAGAGCGGTGATCGCCTCTCGGTCCTGCCGGTCGATCCTTGAGGGATACGCGCGCTCACGCTGCGACACCGGATCGACCACGCGTGCACGCGGATGCCAGCGGTAATGCCACGTCCCCCGGGACAGGCCCACCACTTCCAGTGCCTTGCGCTGAGAGCCGATCGCAGCCACGAGTTCGGCAACCAGAATGTTCTCCACCCTCAGGAAGCGGTCGGATCGCTCGGCGTCGGGATCTCGTCGGGCTCTTGCTCGCTCATCTGATGCAAGAGCCCGATAGCTTTTCCCAGCGACTCATTCACCGCCTCAAGTTCCTTCACGCGCGCAGCCAGCCTGGCGACTTCGGCCTCCTGCGCTGCCCGCTCCCGGGCGCGTTGCCGCTCCAGTGACCTGCGACCACCTTGATGAATCGTCATAGGGACACCCTGCCGCGGAATCAGCCCATGATTCAAATCGCCCTCGAACACCAACGTGCGCCAGCGCGCCAAGCGGCCGTACGACACACCCTGCGCAGCCAGCCATACCGTCTTGCCCCCATGCGGCTGAAGCTCGTACTCGTGCACAAACTCGCGGATCTGCTCCACCGTGAACCCCACACTCACCATCACTTACGCCCCGCCCTCACTCGTCACCAATGACTCACAACGAGCCTGACACAGAGGG
>JBMOKE010000130.1:0-6499 GCA_049315425.1 Mycobacterium sp.
TGAGCAATCCCGGTTAACCCAGAGTCGCCCGGACACACACGGTGATATAGGGCATTGCCAGTCCGGTGGAATTGGCCAGCGCCGGATGGGTGGCCAGTAGCTCGCGGACTTCGTCGAGGGTCTGGGCGCGCACCGCGGCAGGCGAGGTGATGCAGTAGCTGCGCGAGGTGACGTAGTCGATCAGGGCTTGCGGCGTGATGTAGTTCGTCCACTCCACCTGATGGGTCGCGGTGTCGGTGAACGGCGCCGGTAGATCGACCGTCGCGTTATCCCGGTCATGCTCCAGGCCGACGATCCGGCCGAAGTCCTTGACCCAACCGGACCTTTCGTCCCGGGTGTTCCACAGCACTCCCAGCCGGCCACCGGGTCGCAGCACGCGGGCGATTTCAGCCACGGCACGCTCGGGGTCGAACCAGTGCCAGGCCTGCGCTACCAGCACAGCATCAACGGCGTTGTCGGGCAACGGGATCTGTTCGGCGGACCCGAGCAGAGCAGGGGTATCGGGCAGTGCGCTGCGCAGCATGTCCAGCATCTCGGCTATCGGATCGACGCCGATCACGCGCAGACCCCGTTCCACCAGTCGGGTCGTCAACTTGCCGGTTCCGGCACCGAGATCGAGTACGTCGTGAGCATCCCAGTCGTCGGTGGGGGCCAACAACCAGTCGACGGCCTCCGGCGGATAGGAGGGTCGGCCTCGCTCGTAAGCCGCGGCCTGCGACCCGAACGACAGCGAGCGTTCGTGGCGCGGGTCGCTCATGTGTCGCCGTCGGCCAGGGCCAGAGTCTCCCGGATCAGCTCGCCCACGGACTCGGTCTCGAGCAGGAAACCATCATGGCCGTAGATCGAGTCAACGATCCGCAGGCCCGTGCAGCCCGGCAGCAGATCGGCGAGCTCGGACTGCAGCCGTAGCGGGTAGAGACGGTCGGAGGTGATCCCGCCGACGACCACGGGCACCGAACAGGACTGCAGCGCGGCCTTCACGCCGCCGCGGCCCCGACCCACGTCATGGTTGGACAGGGTTTCGGTCAGCGCCACGTAACTGCCCGCATCGAACCGGTGAAGCAGCTTGTCGCCCTGGTGTTCGAGATAGCTCTGCACCGCGTAGCGGCCGCCGGCCAACGGGTCCTCATCATCCTGGGCATTGTTTCCGAACCGGTGATCTAACTCCGCCTCACCGCGGTAGGTGAGATGCGCGAACCGGCGTGCCAGTTGCAGGCCGGCATCCGGTGACCGGCCGGTGCCGTAGTAGTCGCCACCTTGCCAGTCCGGGTCGGAGGTGATCGCCGCGATCTGGGAGCTCTGGGTTCCGATCTGGTCGGCGGTCGCTCGTGCCCCGACGGCCAGTACCAATGCGGCCCGCACCCGATCGGGGTAGCCGACCATCCACTCCAGTGCACGCGCTCCGCCCATCGAGCCGCCGACGACCGCGGCGACCTCGTGGATCCCCAGCGCGGCAAGCGCAGCAGCGTCGGCATTGACCTGATCGCGGACCGTGATCGTGGGAAACCTTGAGCCCCAGGGCTTGCCGTCGCGCGCCAGCGAACTGGGTCCGGTCGACCCGCGGCACCCGCCCAGGACGTTGGTGGCCACCGCACACCAGCGGTCAGTGTCGATCGGCGCGCCGGGACCGGCGATACCGCCCCACCAGTCCGGTATCCGGGTGTCACCGGTGAGAGCGTGTAAGACGAGGACAACATTGTCGCGCTCCGGCGACAGTTCGCCCCAACGCTGCACGGCGATCGAGACGTCGTTGATCACGGCGCCGCTTTCCAGCGTCAGCGGTCCGATGTCGACGACGTCGATCTCACCCTCGGCGGGCAGTGCCATCATGCGTTCGTGGGAGAGGGTCACGTCGCGCTCCCTGCGAAGCCGCGCTCGAGATCGGCCAGGATGTCATCGATACCCTCCAGTCCGACGGCAAGCCGAACGAGGCCGGGGGTGACCCCGGAGGCGAGTTGCTCCTCGGCGGAGAGCTGCTGGTGTGTGGTCGATGCCGGATGGATCACCAGCGAGCGTACGTCGCCGATATTGGCAACGTGGCTGTGCAGTCGCAGTGCGTCGACGAATGCCTTGCCCGCTTCGATTCCGCCGGCCAGTTCGAACGACAGCACCGCGCCCACACCTTTCGGCGCGAGCGCGCGGCCGCGGTCGTACCAGGGCGAACTGGGCAGCCCGGCGTAGTTGACGCTCACCACACCCTTGTGGCCGGCGAGGAACTCGGCGACCTGTTGCGCATTGGACACATGACGCTCGATCCGCAGGCTCAATGTCTCGAGTCCCTGCGCAATCAGGAAGGCGTTGAACGGGGCAGCCGCCGAACCCAGGTCGCGCAGCAGTTGGACCCTGGCCTTGAGCGCGTAGGCCGGTGCACCCAGATCGGCGAACACCACGCCGTGATAGCTCGGGTCCGGTTCGGTGAACCCGGGAAACCGCCCGTTGGTCCAGTCGAAGTTACCGCTGTCGACGATCACGCCGGCGATCGCGGTGCCGTGGCCGCCGAGGTACTTGGTGGCCGAGTGCACAACGATGTCCGCGCCATGGGCGATCGGCTGGATCAGGTACGGCGTCGCGATGGTGTTGTCCACGATCAACGGCACACCGTTGTCGTGGGCGATCTTCGACACACCGGGGATGTCGAGGATGTCGATCTTCGGGTTGGAGATGGTCTCGCCGTAGAAGGCCTTGGTATTCGGCCGGACCGCTGCCCGCCAGGAGTCGAGGTCGTCGGGGTCATCGACGAACGTGGTCTCGATACCCAGCTTGGGCAGCGTGTAGTGCAAGAGGTTGTAGGTGCCGCCGTAGAGCCGGGGGCTGGAGACGATGTGATCGCCGGTGCCGGCGATATTGAGGATCGCAAGAGTTTCGGCGGCCTGGCCTGACGCGAGGAAGAGCGCCGCGACGCCGCCCTCGAGGGAGGCGATCCGTTGTTCGACGACATCGGTCGTCGGGTTCATGATCCGGGTGTAGATGTTGCCTGGCTCTGCCAGCCCGAACAGCGCGGCGGCGTGGTCGGTGCTGTCGAAGGTGTAGGACGTTGTCTGGTAGATGGGCAGGGCACGAGCGTTGGTGGCGGCGTCGGGGGTCTGACCCGCGTGGATCTGCCTGGTCTCGAACGACCATTGTGCTTCAGGGTTAGTCGTTGCTTCAGGGTTAGACATAGAACATGGCCTCCGTCAGGTACGGGCAGGTTTCCCTGCCTCCTTAGGGGCCCGTCAGGGCGGGCCCGCGCTTGCCGTGCAGCCGACTGCGGCTGCACAACCTGGTCATCACCCGAGGCACCCCACCGCGGTTGGAGGGTTGCCGGCCAGCAAGCCGGGGCTTGACGCTGACACTCATGACCGGATCGAATTCTATCCCACACCTGCGGTGGCTGGCTAGCCGCTCTGAGCACCGGCGAAGCTACTGGTCAGTAGTCGATTCCATCCCGGTGCCGTCCCGTCGCCGCAGTATTGGCCCCTTGTAATGTTGGCCCGGCGGGTGCTTGCTCGCCGGTGCGTAGGAGGAAGAGCGACTCACATGTCGAGCGGACAGAAGATCAAGGTCAAGGGCACCGTCGTCGAGCTCGACGGTGACGAGATGACGCGCATCATCTGGAAACTGATCAAAGACACCCTGATCCTGCCGCACCTCGATGTGAATCTGGAGTACTACGACCTCGGCATGGAGCACCGCGACGCCACCGACGACCAGGTGACGATCGACTCCGCGTACGCCATTCTCAAGCACGGCGTCGGCGTCAAGTGCGCGACCATCACGCCGGACGAGGCTCGGGTCAAAGAGTTCGACCTGAAGAAGATGTGGCTGTCTCCCAACGGGACGATCCGAAACATTCTTGGTGGCACAATCTTCCGCGCACCCATCGTTATTTCCAACGTTCCGCGGCTGGTACCGGGCTGGACCAAGCCGATCATCATCGGCCGGCACGCCTTCGGCGACCAGTACCGTGCCACCAACTTCAAGGTCGACCGTCCCGGCACGGTGACGATCACCTTCACCCCTGACGACGGCTCCGAGCCGATGGTGCACGAGGTGGTGCGGATCCCCGAGGACGGCGGCGTGGTGATGGGGATGTACAACTTCAAGAAATCGATCCAGGACTTCGCCCGCTCGACGTTCAGCTACGCCCTGGTGCAGAACTATCCGGTGTACCTGTCGACCAAGAACACCATCCTCAAGGCCTATGACGGCATGTTCAAGGACGAGTTCCAGCGGATCTTCGACGAGGACTACAAAGAGCAGTTCGATGCTCGCGGGCTGACCTACGAACACCGGCTGATTGACGACATGGTGGCGTCCTGCCTGAAGTGGGAGGGCGGCTACGTCTGGGCGTGCAAAAACTACGACGGCGATGTGCAGTCCGACATCGTGGCCCAGGGTTACGGCTCACTGGGCCTGATGACCTCGGTGCTGCTGACCCCGGACGGCAAGACCATGGAGGCCGAGGCCGCGCACGGCACCGTTACTCGGCATTACCGTCAGCATCAGCAGGGTAGGGCCACCTCCACCAACCCGATCGCGTCGATCTTCGCCTGGACGCGCGGGCTGGAGCATCGCGGCAAACTGGACAGCACCCCCGAGGTGATCGAATTCGCGCACAAACTCGAGGAGACCGTCATCGCCACTGTCGAGGGCGGCCACATGACCAAGGACCTGGCCATCCTAATCAGTCCGGATCAGCCGTATGAGACCAGCGAGCAGTACCTGCACACCATTGCCCGCGCCCTCAAGAGGTCGCTCGCCTGATAGTCACGACCATCAACGTCAACGGCGTGCGGGCCGCAGTGCGGCAGCGCTCGCCGGAGAACCTCGGCCTGCTGTCCTGGCTGGGCGACACCTCAGCCGATGTGGTGTGTCTGCAGGAGACCCGCGCCGATGACGAACAAGTAGCAGAAGCCCTGGCGCCGGCCCTCGCCAATGGCTGGCATCTAGCTTCTGCCGAACCGCATATGAAGGGCCGCAGTGGGGTGGCCGTGCTCAGCCGAACCCCATTCAGCGACGTCCGGATCGGTTTGGCGGCAACGGAATTCGCCGATCATGGTCGCTACATCGAGGTTGACCTGGCGGGGGGAACGACGGTCGCCAGTGTCTATGTCCACACCGGCGAGGCCGGTACGGACCGTCAACTGGAGAAGGAACGGTTCATGGCCGCGCTGACGGAGCGGATGACGGTCCTCGCCGCCGATGGCCGAGACGCGGTGCTGTGCGGGGACTGGAATATCGCGCACACCGAGAACGACATCAAGGCTTGGAAGGCCAACGTCCGCAAGGCCGGGTTCCTGCCCGAGGAGCGCCAGTGGCTCACCGAGCTGATGGCGTCCGGCTGGGTTGATGTCGTCCGTCGCCATCACCCCGATCAGCCCGGCCCCTACAGCTGGTGGTCCTGGCGCGGTAAGGCGTTCGACAATGACGCCGGCTGGCGCATCGACTACCACCTGGCCAACCCGACCCTCGCTGACCGTGCATTATCAGCGAGGGTCGAGAAGCCGGGCGCCTACGCGCTGCGGTGGTCCGACCACGCCCCAGTCACCGTGGAGTTCGGTGACTAGACCTTGACTGCCACGCTGCCCAGGGCGGTCAGGTTGGCGCCCCGCGGGTCACCGAGTGTCACCATGCTCTGGAAGTACTCGATCACCTTCTTGTTCGGGACGTTCAGCGCCGGCCACTGCGGGTAGTCCCAGGTGTCGTTCATGAACGGCTGGGTCTGATCGTGGCTGAGGATGGTGAGGTGGTTGACATCGTGGGCGGTGGCCGCACCGTCGATCAGGAGTACGCCGTGCGCTCGATCATGCATCCAGCCACCGTAGTGCGGCTCCATCTTCAAGGTGTTGATGAAGGCCGTCTGGTAGCCGTTGTCCATCAGGTATTTGGCATAGCCGGCATGACCGTAGAGGGCGACCATCGCCATGACCTGATCGGCTGATCCGAGTCGGGCGGCGCGTTCGATATCGGCCACCATCTTGGGCGTGTACTTGTCGTCAGCGATCCAGCCGACTTTGGCGCCCTGCATCGCGTAGTACAGACCAACACCCTGCTGATCGGTACCCCAGGCTTCCGCGTTGTTGGTCAGACTGTTGGCGAATGCCCACCGGCCGACCTCATCGATCGTTGTCGGCGCAAGACCGGCGAACCGGCGAAGGTCGTTGTAGGCGACCACTGCCTCGGTCGTGATGGCGGTCCGTCCGCCTGCCAGGGCGTCCGTACCGGTGTGACTGCTGCCGTGGAACATCCCGAACGTCATGATGTCGGTGTACGGGCCGCTGTTCGTCGGCATGGTCATCCCGGGCACGGTTGTTGTGACCGGCGTTGTTGTGACCGGCGTTGTTGTGACCGGCGTTGTTGTGACCGGCGTTGTCGTGACCGGCGTTGTCGTCCCCGTGGCGCGGTCGACGATGCTGCCCGAACCCAACGCATCGGTGAGCGTGGCTCCCGACGCGTTCGACAGGTTGACGGTGAAGGTCTCCTTGGCCTCAGCCGTGGCATCGCCGTTGACAATGACCGC
>JBMOKE010000131.1:0-6469 GCA_049315425.1 Mycobacterium sp.
ACCCTACCCGCTGTCAACAGCCACGACGCCGCGCCGGATGTCGTCGATCGCGCGTTTCGCCGCACTGCGCACTGACGACTCGGGAGCGGCATTGCGTACCTGATCCAGCAGGTCGAGCACCTGCCGGCACCACCGCACGAAATCCCCCGCCGGTAGCGAAACACCGCTTCCCGCGACGTCTGAGGCGTCCAGGGCGGCGGCCAGGTCACCGGTCGTGGCCCAGCGATAGACGGCGGGAACGAAGCCCTCATCGGGCTCCCTCGACAGGTTGAGCCGGTGCCGGTGCTCATCGGCACGCAGTTCAGCCGACATCCGTCGGGTCTGTGCCAGGGCGCGGCGCACCGCCGGGGTCGGCATATCGATCACATGAGCGGGAGTGGGTCCGTCGCTGCCACGGGTTTCAAAAACCAGGGCCGAAAGCACCGCAGCCAACTCCGCCGATGCCAACCCCTTCCACGCGCCGGTCCGCAGACACTCGGCGACCAGCAGGTCGCTTTCGCTGTAGATCCGGGCCAGCAGCCGACCGTCCGGAGTCACCTGCGGCGCGGCGTCATCGTCTCCCGTGCCGGAGTCGACGTAACCCCGCTCGGTCAGCAGCCCGATGATCCGATCGAAGGTTCGGGCCAGCGAGTTGGTTGCGGTGCTGACTTTTTGGCGGATCTGCTCGTTGTCCCGCTCGACGCGCAGATACCGCTCGCCGACCCGCGCCATAGCTTCGCGGTCGGCCAATCGATGCGCGGGGTGGCGACGCATCGACTCCCGCAGCACCAACAGTTCGGGATCGGTGTCGTCGGACTCGTCTGGGATGCCGCGACGCTTGCGGTCTACCGGACCGCCGAGACCCTGCGCGGCCGATCGCAACGCCGAAGCCAGGTCACGACGTACCCTGGGCTGGCGATGCTCAATCCGTTTGGGAAGCGTCATGGAGCCCAGCGGCGCAGAATTCCCGGAGTAGTCCGCCGAGGAAATTCTTCCTGCCCAACGGTTTTCGGTCAGTACCAGCGGTCGCGGGTCATCCGCGTCATTAGCCACCTCTAGGACGACCGCAAGGCCGCCACGACGGCCCGTCACATTGATGATGTCGCCACGGCGCAGCGCGGCAAGGGCATCGGTCGTCACCTGCCGGCGTTGCAGCCTCGATACCCGGGACTGTGCACGCTCGCGTTCGCTGATCTTCGCCCGCAGCCGTGCGTAGTCCAGGATTGCGGGCTCGACCGTTTTCGTTGAGCGATTCCAGCCCATTTCCTCCGCGATGTCATCGAGCATCTTCTCGCCGCGCTCGACACCGCGGACCAGGCTGACCACCGAGCGGTCGGCCTGATACTGGGCGAACGACCGCTCCAGCAGACGGTGGGCCTGTTCCGGGTTCATCTGGCTGACCAGATTGATCGTCATGTTGTACGAGGGCGCGAAGGAGCTGCGCAGCGGGAAGGTGCGGGTGGATGCCAGACCCGCGATCTCGGCGGGCTCGGCCGTGCTTTCCTGGGGATTCCAGATCACCACCGCATGACCCTCGACGTCGATCCCCCGCCGCCCGGCCCGTCCGGTCAACTGCGTGTACTCCCCCGGTGTCAGCGGCATGTGTTGTTCGCCGTTGAACTTCACCAGCTTCTCCAGCACCACCGTGCGGGCCGGCATATTAATGCCCAAAGCCAATGTCTCGGTGGCGAATACAGCCTTGATCAGACCGGCGGTGAAGAGCTCTTCCACGGTGTGGCGGAAGACCGGCAGCATCCCGGCGTGGTGGGCGGCCAGACCGCGCAGCAGAGCCTCCCGCCACTCGTAGTAGTCCAGAACCACCAGATCCGCATCGGCTAGTTCGCCGCAGCGCCGGTCAATCACCTCGGCGATGCGTTTCCGGTCCTCTTCTGTAGTCAGCCGCAGCGGACTGCGCAGACACTGCTTCACGGCCCCGTCGCAGCCGGCCCGGGAGAAGATGAAGGTGATCGCCGGCAGCAGGCCCTCGCGATCCAGGGTGGCGATGACGTCCGGGCGTGGCGGTGGCCGGTTCACACTGGGCCCGCGACTGCCTCCCCGGCCACCGCCCCGATGCCGTGGCTGCCAGTCGGCGAGTCGGTCGGCCTCCCTGCGGTTGGCGATATGTCGCATCAACTCCGGATCGACCCGATGCTTGACGCTGTCGGCCGAGTAGTCGAAAAGGTCGAACAGTCGCTTGCCTACCAGCACGTGCTGCCACAGCGGTACCGGGCGATGTTCGTCGACCACCACCGTGGTATCACCGCGGACGGTCTTGATCCAGCCGCCGAACTCCTCGGCATTGCTCACCGTCGCAGAGAGACTGACCAGTCGCACATGCTCGGGGAGGTGCAGGATGACCTCCTCCCACACGGCACCGCGCATCCGGTCTGCCAGGAAATGCACCTCGTCCATCACCACGTACGAAAGGCCCTGCAGCGCATCCGAACCCGCGTAAAGCATGTTGCGCAGCACCTCGGTGGTCATCACCACCACCGGTGCGTCCCCGTTGATCGACTGGTCGCCGGTCAGCAGACCGATTTTCTCAGAACCATAACGGCGAACAAGATCATTGTGCTTCTGATTGCTCAGCGCTTTGATGGGCGTGGTGTAGAAGCACTTCTGCCCGGCCGCCAGCGCGAGGTGCACGGCGAACTCTCCGACGACGGTCTTGCCCGCGCCGGTCGGCGCGCACACCAGGACACCGTGGCCGCGCTCCAACGCCTCGCAGGACTGGATCTGGAAGTCATCGAGCTCGAAGCCCAACTGCCCGGCGAAGTCGTTGAGTTGGGGGTTTGGATCAGGTGATGTCGTCATGCTCGGGCCCCGTCCGCGCCGGAGTGGTCACCGGGGTCGGCGGCTCGATCGGGGCCGCCTGGTCGTCGGGCACGGTGATCTGGGCTTCCCGCTTGGCCTTCCGCTTGTCGTGCAGGTGGGTGACCTGGATCGCGAGCTCCATCAGCACCGACAACGCCAGGCCCAGCGCCAGCATGGAGAACGGGTCAGAACCCGGTGTCGCGATCGCGGCGAAGGCGAAGACGCCGAAGATCAGCCCCCGCCGCCAAGACTTGAGTTTCTCGTAGCTGAGCATGCCAATCATATTGAGCATGATGATCAGCAGGGGAAACTCGAAGCTGACCCCGAATACCAGTAGCAGATTGATCAGAAACCCGAAATAGCGATCACCGGAGAGCGCGGTGACCTGAACGTCGCTGCCGACAGTCAGCAGGAAGTGCAGCGCCTTCGACAGCACCACATAGGCCAGTACCGCGCCACCGATGAACAGGGTCGCCGCCGACACCACGAACGCGACGGCGAAACGGCGTTCGTTGCGGTAGAGGCCGGGGGTGATGAAGGCCCACAGTTCGTAGAGCCAGACTGGGCAGGCCAACACGATCCCTGCGGTCAAACCGACCTTGAGGCGCAACATGAACTGGTCAAACGGTGCAGTCGCCAGCAGCCGACACCCGCCGTCGGCGCTGATATCGGCGCGCGCCGAAGCCGGTAGGGCGCAGTAGGGGTGACGAAGCAGTTCCCCGAGACTCTCCGTACCAAAGAAGCCGTGGCTGTACCAGACGAAGCCGACGATGGTGGTCAGCGCGACGGCACCCACCGAGATCAGGAGCCGGGTGCGCAATTCCCGGACATGCTCGACCAGCGACATGGTCCCGTCCGGATTACTGCGGGCACGACGCTGCCGCGGGTCAAGGCGGGAAAGAAATGAGGGCGTGCGCACGGCGTTCACCTAGCGGCGTCCAGGCGCCGGCGGTACTTGCCGATTCAGGCCGGCCGGACGTCGGTCGGACTGGGCGCCGGCGGGCTCACCGGTGCTTCGACACGCTCGGAGGCGACCTGGGTGGCGGGCTGGGCGGGCGTCACCGTGTCGGTCTTGCCCTCGGCCTGCAGTTCCTTGACCTCGGACTTGAAGATGCGCATCGACTTGCCCAGGGACCGCGCCGCGTCGGGCAACCGCTTTGCCCCGAAAAGCAACACACCCACGCCGAGAAGGATCAACCAGTGCCACGGACTAAGACTGCCCATCAGTACCTCCCAGAAGTCGCTTCGATGCTACCCCACCTGGCCCTTGATGACCCCGGACCCGGCTCAGCCCTCGAGACCGCCATACGCGGCCAGTGCGGCGGTGGCAGCCCGGCGGACGCTGAGGACCAGGCTCTCGGGTGTGAGCACCTGGACATCCGCCCCGAGGCCCAGGATCAGCCTGGTCATCCACTCCTCGGCGGCGAACGTCATGGCCACCTCGCAGGAACCGCCGGGTAACTCCCTCAAGACTCGCATCGGGAAATACTCCAGCATCCACGCCGCCCGGGGACCGACTCGCAGAGTCGCCGCCGGAAGCGACGGGTCGGCGTCGAATAGCGCGGTGTTGGGCGGGGCCTCGGCGACGGGCGGGGCCGACGCTTCGTCGAGTACCTCGACGTCGACGATCCGGTCGAACCGGAATAGCCGAACGCCTTCGGCTTCGCGGCACCATCCCTCCAGATAGCTCTGGTCGCCGACCAGGACCACCCGAATCGGGTCGACGGTGCGGCGCGACAGCGCGTCGCGGGAAGCCGAGTAGTACTCGATCGCCAGCGCCCGCCTATCGCGAACCGCCGCACGCACCGCCGCGGCAACGTCACTCTCAGCCGGTGCAGGTTCGTCGACAGCGGCAGGCACGTCGTCATCGATCACGGTGCCGGCAGCCGCCTCGATTTTGGCCATCGCACTACGGGCGGCCGCAGGATCCAGCACCCCGGGGATATCGGCAAGCGCACGCAAAGCGACCAACAGCCCGGTCGCCTCGGGAGAGGTGAGCCGCAGCGGACGGTCCATACCCGCCGAGAAGGTGACCTCGATGGTGTCTCCAGAGAACTCGAAGTCGATCAGGTCGCCCGGGCCGTAACCGGGCAGACCGCACATCCAAAGCTGCTTGACATCCTGCTCCAGCTGCTTGCGAGTGACCCCGAGGTCGGCGGCGGCCTTGGCGTAGGTCGTCCTGGGGTTCGCCTGAAAATAGGGCACCATATTGAGCAGCCGCATGAGACGGGTGGACACGGGTGTCATGGGCCCACCGTCGCCTCAGCCTGACCCCTCAGCCGGGCCAGAACGTCCTGACGAAGCGACTCCGGTTCCAGCACCAGCGCGTCAGCGCCGTAGCCGGCGATCTCCCGGGCCAGCCGATCGAGCGCGGCCACATCGAGTTCCATGACCTCGCCTTCGCGGCCGCCGATCGTGCGACGGCCACCCGGGCGCCCCGCCCGTCGCAGCGCGGTGGCATGTCCATCGGCCACCCACACCAGAGCCTGTCCCCCGGTCGACGTCTCACCGATCGCCTGATCCACGATCGCGCGAAGATTCACCCCGTCGGGACGATTGACCGCGCCCTGGGGCCCAACGGTCTTGGCATCTGAGTCGATCCGTGAGAGCCGGAATATCCGGGTCGCGTCGCGGTCGCGATCGTGGCCGACCAGATACCAACGGCCCATCGCGGTGACCACACCCCAGGGTTCGACCGTGCGCTCGGTATAGGGATCGACGGGTGTGGGCCGATGGTGAAACCGGACAGCCTGCCCGGTGTCGATGGCAGACAACAGGATTCCAAGCACATCCTCGGATCCGCGCAGTCCCATGGGGCCGGCACCCGTGGTGATCGAAACACCGGCGGCCGGATCCACATCCACTCCGGCGGCCCGTAACTTCAGCAGCGCACTCTGTGCGGCGGTGATCCGCTCGGGTGACTCCCACAACGTGGTGGCCACCGCGACGGCCGCCGCCTCGTCACGGTTCAGATCAATGTCAGGCAGCGCATAGTCATCCTGTTTGATGCGGTAGCCCTCGGTGGGTTCGAACGCTGACACCTTGCCGGTCTCCAGGGGAATGCCGAGATCGCGCAACTCTGCCTTATCCCGCTCGAACATCCGGGAGAATGCCTCGTCGGTCGGACATTCGGAGTAGCCGGCAACATTGGCCCGGATTTTGTCAGCGGTCAGATAGCCACGGGTAGACAGCAGCGCGATGACCAGGTTCATCAACCGTTCGACTTTGGAGATCCCCACGCGCACAACCTTAACCGCAATCGGCTCTGCAGCCGGCGCAGTCACATACTCGCGATGAGGCGTTTCACCCGCTCGTCGGTGGACCGGAACGGGTCCTTGCACAGCACAGTGCGCTGAGCCTGGTCGTTGAGCTTGAGATGGACCCAGTCGACGGTGAAATCGCGGCCGGCCTCCTGGGCGGCGCTGATGAACTCCCCACGCAACTTGGCCCGGGTGGTCTGCGGCGGGGTGTCGACGGCGACCTCGATCTCCTCGTCGGTGGTGACCCGGGCAGCCAGCCCTTTGCGCTGCAGGATGTCGAACACTCCGCGGCCGCGCTTGATGTCGTGGTAAGCCAGGTCGAGCTGGCTGATCTTGGGGTCGGACAAATCCATGCTGTAACGGTCCTGGTAGCGCTGGAACAGCTTGCGCTTGATCACCCAGTCGATCTCGGTGTC
>JBMOKE010000132.1:0-6420 GCA_049315425.1 Mycobacterium sp.
TGTGCGCCAGGTGTTCCCGGATCACCGCCATATCGAGATTGGTGCCGTCCCGGCCACCGAACTTCGAGGGCAGGCCGTACCGCAGCCAGCCGGCCGCGTCGGCACGACGGCGCATCTCGTCGAGCAGGTCCTCCCAATCCCGGTTCGGTACGCCGCCGTTCTCGAGATCGGTTCGGGCGAATTCGCGACGCCGGTCGAAGTACTGCATGTGTTCGCGCTCGAGTGGTTTGATTTCCGCCTCGATGAATGCGTCCATCTCGGCCAGTAGCGCCGGAAGATGTTCGGGCACAGAGAAATCGGTCATAGTGAAATCCACCTATTCTTTCTTCGATTGACCGTAGAGAGTCTTCTGCCAAATCGTGGACAGCGTGGCGACGGCCGCGGCGTCCGATAGTCCTTCGGAAACACTGACACTGGTGAATCGCTCGAAGAGTAGGGAGATCGCCAGTGCGGTGTGGTCGGCGTCCAGTTCGGCGGCATACCCCTGCTGCTGAGCTCGCCGCACCGATGCCCCGACGATGTCGATGCCGAATTGACGAAACCGTTTCTGCAGCAGCGCGAACCGTGCCTCGGCCGCGGCGAGTTGGTCGACGGCGACCATGATGCCGATGTTGGGTTTGAACCTGTCCCAATAGAGGCCCACTGCGGAAACGAAGAAGTCGCTGTCGTCCGGAATCTTCGGGAGTTCGACGACCTCTTGCAGGAACGACTCGGCCAGCACCGCCAGCAGGTCCTCCTTATCGTCGAAGTAGCGGTAGAAGGCTGCCGGCGATCTGCCGGCTGCCGCGGTGATATCGGCCAGGGTGGTGCCGTGAAAACCACGTTCGCCGAACAATTTTCGCGCCGCATCTTCTATCGACTGGCGGGTCTGGCGGCCCTTGCTGCTTAGCGGCCGGACGATATCGACTGCGGTCATCTCAGCCCAGGTTCCGGTCACCGGCGCGCAGGAGTGCGCTCGGCAGGTCGTGGCCAACTGCGGTGCGGGCCACCCGCGCCGCTTCGATGGCCGCCTCGAGGTCGATGTCGACGCTCACACCGCTGTCGCGCAGTAGATACACCAGTTCCTCGGTGGCGATATTGCCGCTGGCGCCCGGGGCGAACGGGCACCCACCCAGACCACCGACGGAGGCATCCAGCCGGGTGATACCGGCACTCACCGCGGCCCAAGCGCTGGCCAGTCCGGCACCGCGGGTGTTGTGGAAGTGTGCGCCCAACGGCCGCGCCCCGATGCGGGGACGGACCAGTGCGATCAGGGAAGTGACCCGGCCCGGGGTCGCGGTGCCGATGGTGTCGGCGATCGCCAGCCGGTCGGCGCCGAATGCACATGCGGCATCGACGATATCGAGCACGCGCTGCGGTGGTGTGGGTCCGTCGAACGGGCAATCCCACGACGTGGAGATGATGACCTCGACGCTGACGCCGGCATCGTGAGCGATCGCCACGATGTCGGCGATCTGCGCGGCAGCCTCGGCGCTGCTGCGCCCGACGTTGGCGCGACTGTGTCCGTCGGCGGCCGAAACCACGTACTCCACCGATGTCAACCCGGCGGCGATGGCGCGGTGTACCCCGTTGGCGCTGGCGACCAATGCGGAGAACTCGATATCGGGGTAGTCACTCAGTGCGGCAGCAAGTTCGGGTGCATCCGCCAGAGCGGGCACCTTCGATGGTGAGACGAATGCGGTGGCCTCGACTTCGCGGACGCCGGTGGCGGCGATGGCGGCCAGCATGTCGAGCTTGGCCGACAACGGAATCGGGGCTTCGATTTGCAGCCCGTCGCGCAGTGCGACTTCGCGGATGGTGACATGTGATGGCGCGCTCACAGCACCCCCTGTTCGGTGAGTTCGGCGAGTTGCTCAGGTACGAGGCCCAGCAGTTGGCCGTACACCTCGTTGTTGTGCTGCCCCGGGCGCGCCGGCCCCGCGCTGCGCACCCCGCCCGGTGTTGCCGACAGCACCGGCACCACACCGGGGCCCAGCACGGTGCGGCCTGCGGCCTCGTCGTAGTGGTCGATGAGCATGCCGCGGGCCTGGAACTGCGGATCGCGCACCACGTCGGCGACGGTGTTGATCGGTCCGGCGATCACGCCGGCGGCGCTGAGGGTGTCGATGATGTCGTCGGGCTGCCGCTGCGCGGCCCATTCGCCGATGATGGCGTCGATAGCGTCCTGGTTGCGGCCGCGCGCGACATGGTCGACGAATCGTTCGTCGGTCGCCAGTTCAGGTTGTTCCATCACCTCGCATAACCGGCGGAAGACGGTGTCCTGATTGGCGGCGATCACCACCCAGCTGCCGTCGGCGGTGCGGTAGATGTTCGATGGCGCAATGCCTTCCAGCCGGGTGCCGGAGGGTCCGCGGATCACCCCGCCCGCGTCGTAATCGGGGATGGTGGACTCCTGTACGGCCAGGCAGGCCTCGGTGAGGGCGACGTCGACGACCTGGCCTTCGCCGGTGACGGTGCGGCGGTACAGCGCGGCCAGCGCACCCTGGGCGGCGAACATCCCGGCCAGGGTGTCGCCGAGCGAGAGCGCAAGCCGTGGCGGTGGCCCGCCCGGGAAACCGTTCATATGCCGCAGCCCGCTGACCGCTTCCGCGACCGAGGCGTAGCCGGCCTTACCGGCATCCGGTCCGGTCTGGCCGTAGCCCGACACGCGTACCAGGACAATGCCCGGATTGCGTTCGCGCAGAACGTCATAGCCCAGGTTCCACTTCTCCAGCGTGCCCGGCCGGAAGTTCTCCACGATGATGTCGGACCGCTCGGCGAGGTCGAGGAAGAGTTCCCGGCCGCGGGGTGTGCGCAGGTTGAGCGTGACGCACTTCTTGTTGCGGGCGTGCACGGTCCAGAAGAAGTGGTGTCCGTCGACCTCGGCTTGCCCCCAGGTGCGAATCGGGTCGGGGGAGCCGGGTGGCTCGATCTTGATGACCTCGGCGCCCATGTCACCGAGCAGTCGGGCGGCGAACGGACCGGAGATGAGCGTGCCGACCTCGATGACCCGGATGCCCTCCAGTGCGCCGGTCATGTCGTTGACCCGGAAAAGCCATGCCTGCCAAGCCAATCAGTAATCACGCCGACGGCCTGCCTCAGCGGCTCGCGCTGCTCGGGTCCGATGTAGTAGTGGTTGGCTCCGGCGATCTCGTACATCTCCTTGTCCGGATGACCTATTGCCTCGAACAACCGTCGGGTGTGGCTCGGTGTGGAGGCGTCGTCGGCGAGGTTGCCGATCACTAATGTGGGTACCGCGACATCGCGTCCGCAGACCACTCCGTCGCCGCGGGCGTCGTCATAGCTCCACTGCGACAGCCAGCTGCGTAGCGAGCTGTACCGGGCCAACCCGATCGGGCTGGAGTTCACCACCCGCGGGTCGCCGAGGTAGCAGGTACCGGGGGTGCGATCGTTGGGATCGACGCCTCCGTCCAGCCAACGCGGATCGGCCATGGTGCCGTGCACCACGAAGCAAAACTCCTCATCTCCGCGTCCCTGGGCCTCCAGTTCGGTCAGTTTCTCCTTGACCCACTTAGTGATTCGGCGGTTGCGGTCGATCTGGGCCTGCCGGTAGCGCTGGAGGAACGAGTGCGTGTACGGCGGCTGGTTGGGGTTGTCAGGGTTGTAAAGGTCGAGTTCGGGATCGCGGCGGGTCGGATCGGACTCGTCGAGGATGGATGCGTCCATCCATTCGGTGAGCGTGCCGTGCCGGCTGATGTGCGCGGCCAGCAGCATGATGCCGTCGGCAGGAATCAGACCGAGGGTCCTCAGGTCGGGGCCGTCGCCGGACGGACTGGCGGCGATGGTCGGGTGCTGAGCCTGTTGTTGGTAGAACAGCGAGAGTGACCCGCCGCCGCTCCAGCCGGCCAACACGACCTTGGAGTAGCCCAGGCGGTTCTTGGCGTCGGAGATGACATTGCCGATATCCTCGACGACCTTTTCCATCAGCAGGTTGGAGTCACTGCCACGGAATCGGCTGCCCGCGTAGATGACATGATGCTCGGCGCGAGCCAAAGCGTTGATAATCGGCAGGTACGCGCCGCCGCCGATCGGGTACACGAATATCAGAACGGTATCGGATGGTGTCTCCGGCCTCAGCAGGTAGCACTCCAGCACCACCAGTTCGGCAATTCCGCCGTAGACGTCCCGAACGTTTGAATCATTGTGGTAGGCAACCAGATACGGAGTCCGTTCGTATCGGCTGCTCACGAATGCTGGCCCAAATCGGCGGCAAGCACCTCGGCCGACGGAACCAGGCGTTGCCGGGTGTCGACGGCGATCACCTTCCAGTCCACCCGGGAGTAATCGTCGAACTTGCGTCGGGACCGCTCGCGGGCCTTCTCCGGGGCGCCGTGATGCACGCCCTGTGGGGCGTGGCTGATCAGACCCGGTGGCATGGGGATGCCGTACAGCGACCCGCCGTGGAAGAACGCGATCTCATCGAAGTCGACATTGCGGTGATACCACGGCGTGCGTTCGGTGCCCGGCACGCCCTCGGCCGGCTTGGGGAGGAAATTGCAGACGTAGACCCCGGTGGCCTCCATGAACAGATGCACCATGGGCGGTAGGTGCACGCTGTCCGACGTCACGACGTTGTAGTCCTCGATATTGAAGGTGAAGGGGAAGTTGTCGCCCTGCCAGCCATCGACGTCGAGCGGATTGTGTTGGTAGAACAGCGATGTGGACCCCGGCACATCCCCGTTTGCGGTCCGGTGCATCAACCGCACCTCGTATTCGGTGCGGTCGTCATCCTCGATCGCTTCAGGTTCGGGGATGGTGGCCAACGACGGGTCGAACGGCCAATGCCGGCCCAGCGGTCCGGGCGGGGGAGTCCGGAACTCGTCGGTGGCCTCGATCATCAGCCAGGTGCTCTGGCCCGGATCTTCCCCCGAGTCGGCGGGATGCGGCAACTGCCGCCACGTGCACGCCTTCGGGATGTAGACCCAATCACCGGTGCGGTAATCCAGCGGTCCGAATTCGGTTTCCAGACGGCCGGACCCCTGGTGCACGAAACACAGCAGGTCGCCGTCGATGTAGCGGACGAAAAACGGCATGGCCTCGGACCGCCTGCTCAGCGAGATGCGGCAGTCGGGATTGGAGAACAGCAGCATGGGCGTACCCGCGGCGTCGGTGGCGTCACCGGGTTTCAACTGATCGGCCAGCACGTCCACCGGCCGCAGCGGGCCCACGGCCCGGAACTGGGTGGGGTCATGGCGCCGGTAGAGGCTGGCGGTGCGGCCGGTGAAGCCGCCGCGGCCGAGTTCGTCATCCTTGAGCCCGTCCAGATCGGCGTGCAGCCGCCTGGGTGTGGTGCCTTTGCGCAGGTGGACGAAGGATTCCATGGTGGCTCCCGTGGTTGGTCAGTCAGGAAAACTGAAGGTGACTTTAGTTTTCGCCCACCGCTCTGACAAGGGCTTTCGCGATTGGGCGGCGAGTTGGATTTTCACTGGCCCACGAGGCCGTGTTTTACTCAACCCTTACAGTCCGACAATCGTAAAAAGAAAGCTGGGGTTGACGGGTGAAGTCTGTCTTCGACAAGGTGCGGGACTGGTCGCGACGATGTGCGGTCGTAGTGGTTGCTGCGGCGGCCCTGCCTGGCCTGATCGGCCTGGTCGGTGAATCGGCCACCGCGGGCGCGTTCTCGCGGCCCGGTCTACCGGTCGAGTACCTGGATGTGCCCTCGGCGAGCATGGGCCGGTCCATCCGTGTTCAGTTCCAGAGTGGCGGCAACAACTCGCCCAACGTCTGGCTGCTCGATGGCCTGCGGGCTCAGGAGGACTTCAACGGCTGGGATATCAACACCCAGGCGTTCGAGTGGTACCTGGATTCGGGCCTGTCGATCTCCATGCCGGTGGGTGGACAGTCCAGCTTCTACGCCGACTGGTACCGGCCCGCCTGTGGCAAGGCCGGTTGCTCGACCTACAAGTGGGAGACCTTCCTGACCCAGGAGGCTCCCGCGTGGCTGCAGGCCAACCGCAGCGTGCGACCGACCAACAACGCCGCCGTCGGCCTGTCGATGGCCGGTTCGGCCTCGATGAGCCTGGCGGCGTGGCACCCGGATCAGTTCGTCTACGCCGGTTCGATGTCGGGCTTCCTGAACCCCTCCGAGGGATGGTGGCCGGGACTGATCAACCTGTCGATGGGCGACGCCGGCGGCTACAAGTCCAATGACATGTGGGGACCGTCCAGTGACCCGGCCTGGCAGCGCAACGATCCGATGGTGCAGATTCCGCGCTTGGTGGCCAACAACACCCGCCTGTGGGTCTACTGCGGCAATGGCCAGCCCAACGAGCTCGGCGGCGGCGACGTGCCGGCGACCTTCCTGGAGGGTCTGACCATCCGCACCAACCGCACCTTCCGCGATAACTACCTCGCGGCCGGTGGCACCAACGGTGTGTTCAACTTCCCGGACAACGGCACGCACAACTGGGTGTACTGGGG
>JBMOKE010000133.1:0-6373 GCA_049315425.1 Mycobacterium sp.
AGCCCGAACTCGGCGGCGAATTCGGCCATCCATGGCAGGCCGGTCGCGGTGTCGAACACCTCGCCGGCCGAATTGACCACCACGATGGCCCCGACTGTCACACCGGACTCCAGCATGATCGAGGCGGTTCCGACACCGCCTTTGAGCACACCCGCCCGGGCTCCCACCCCGGCACCGACACTGCCCAGTGCGAACTCCACACCCGCAGCCTCAGCGGCGGCAGACCCGAAGTCGGCGGTCGGGCGATTGGACCATGCCCCGACCGGCAGGTCGAAGATCACCGCGGCGGGCACGATCGGCACCGTCCCGCCGGTCATCTGCACACCCCGGTCACGCTCTTCGAGCCAGTCCATGACGCCGTCGGCGGCAGCCAGGCCGAACGCACTGCCGCCGGACAGGACGATGGCGTCAACATGGCGGACGCTATTGGACACCTCGAGCAACTCGGTCTCCCGACTGCCCGGCGCGCCACCACGGACGTCCACCGCACCGACGGTTCCAGGCGGCGCGACGACGACGGTTGTCCCGCACGCCCATCCGGTGCCGGGCGATGACGTGTCCCCCACCGTCGCGTCGGGATCACAGCGCTGATGGTGGCCGACCCCGATACCGGCCACATCGGTGATGGATCCGAGTGCGGCGCTCATCGGATGGGCTTGCCCATGAGACCGAGGACCAGGTACTCCTGCAGCACGGTCAGCCACTGGTAGACCTCAAGTTGGGTGGCCATCGGGTGACCTTCCGGCAGCCGGTCCGGCACGTCCGGACCGATCTCGAGCATGGTGCCCAACGCCAGCCGGATGTCATTGACCGCCGCGATCCACGCGTTCGCATCAGCCTCGGTGAGTTCGAGGGGACCGCCGCCGTCAGGCAGGGTGTCCAGAAGTCGTTGTGCCGCTGAGATTTTGGCGTCGATGATCTCAGGCTCGTGCAGGCTGCGCAGGACACTATTGGAGTCATCGTGGTCTGCACCACCGGGCTGATCCTCCTTGACGAAATCAGGAAGCAATCGACGCATGGTCGCATCCGCCGGGGGGTGCGAATTGCCGGTACGGATACCGGTGATCTGCTCAAGCGGGTCCGATGGCGAGGCCGACTGCCGATCATCGAGCATCTCCTGTACAGAGTTGGCCATGTTTTTCAGCAACGCGACCTCATGTGATTCCAGCGCGGAGACGAAGCGGGCACCATCAGCGGTCTGCACCCGCTTCCACTTACGCACGATCGGTATCCGACACCCGACTCAGCGGTCCTGTTGCATGGTGGCCCATAGGCCGGCGGCGTGCAGTTTGGACACGTCAACCTCCATGGCCTCGCGGCTGCCCGCGCTCACCACCGCCTTGCCTTCATGGTGTACCTGCAGCATGAGCTTGGTGGCGTGCGGTTCGGTGTAGCCGAAGAGCTTCTGGAACACGTATGTCACGTAGTTCATCAGGTTGACCGGGTCGTCCCAGACCAGGGTGATCCATGGGGCATCGGTGGCCTCGAGCTCATCGGTCTCCCGGACCGCGGTAGTGCCCGGGCGGGTCGGTGCTGATGGGGCGCCCATGAGACAAGGATAGCCAGCCGCTGGCAAAACCCGCTCCCGCTCACCCGAGCCGTTACCGTTGCCCTGTGACGGCGGCGCTGTTGACCGATAAATACGAGCTGACCATGGTGTCGGCCGCGCTTCGCGACGGTACCGCCGGCCGACGGACCACCTTCGAGTTGTTCGCCCGCCGCTTACCCGATGGCCGTCGCTACGGGGTAGTCGCCGGAACCGGTCGGCTCCTGGAAGCATTGGGCGACTTCGTCTTCGACGACGAAGACCTGGCGTCGGTGGCCGGCTTCCTGGATCGCGCGACGTTGGACTACCTGCGCGATTTCCGGTTCCGCGGGGATATCGACGGCTACGCCGAAGGTGAGCTGTACTTCCCTGGATCCCCGGTGTTGTCGGTGACCGGCACCTTCGCCGAGTGCGTTCTGCTGGAGACGCTGGCGCTGTCGATCCTCAACCACGACTGTGCGGTGGCCTCGGCCGCGGCCCGGATGGTCAGCGTGGCCGACGGTCGACCGCTGATCGAGATGGGCTCGCGCCGAACCCACGAGCAGGCCGCCGTCGCCGCCGCCCGCGCGGCCTATATCGCCGGTTTCGCCGGCAGTTCCAACCTCGCGGCGCAGCAGCGCTACGGCGTTCCCGCGCTGGGCACCTCCGCGCACGCCTTCACCATGCTGCACACCGACCCCACCCTGACGACGGATCAGTGGGAGCAGGCGGCGTTTCGCGCCCAGGTGGCCGCACTCGGGGTCACCACGACCCTGCTCGTCGACACCTACGACGTGCACAACGGGGTGGCCAACGCGATCGCCGCCGCCGGTACCGGGCTGGGAGCCGTGCGCATCGACTCAGGCGACCTGGGGGTGCTGGCCCGCCAGGTCCGACACCAGCTCGATGCACTCGGCGCACACCGAACCAAGATCGTGGTGTCCGGTGATATGGACGAATACTCGATCGCGACGCTCCGTGCCGATCCGGTCGACAGCTTCGGCGTCGGCACCTCGGTGGTCACCGGGTCCGGCGCGCCCACCGCCGGCATGGTCTACAAACTGGTTGAAGTCGATCGCGTCCCGGTCGAAAAACGCAGCAGCCGCAAGCAGTCCCACGGCGGACGCAAAGCGGCGACGCGGCTTTCGCGACCGTCAGGGACCGTTGTCGAGGAACTGGTGCACCCGGTCGGCGCATCGCCAGCCGCTGCGCCGTCCCGAATCCTGACGGTTCCCCTCGTCCGGGGTGGCGACGTGCTGGCAGCACCGGACCTGGGTGCGGCGCGGGAACTGGTGGTTCGCGGTCTGGGCAGCCTGCCGTGGGAGGGCCTGGCTCTGTCGCACGGTGAGCCTGCCATCCCCACCCGCCAGGTGGCTACGCGTTGAGTGCCGCCGAACTGCCGCCGGTGACCGAACTGCTGGCTCGCGCCGTTGACGCACTCGACGGGACGCCGCGTCCCGGTCAGGTTCAGATGGCCGAGGCGGTGGCGCACTCGTTCGCCACCGGAGAGCACCTGGCGGTCCAGGCCGGCACCGGCACCGGTAAGTCGCTGGCCTATCTGGTTCCGTCGATCGCCCGGGCACTAACCGAGGAGTCCCCGGTGGTGGTATCCACCGCAACGATCGCGCTGCAGCGTCAGCTGGTCGACCGCGACCTACCCCGGCTGGTCGATGCGATCGCTGACCAACTGCCCCGGCGACCACGGTTCGCCTTGCTGAAAGGGCGCCGGAACTACCTGTGCCTCAACAAGGTTCACAACGGTGTAGATGAGACTGCCGACATTCCCCAAGAAGAACTTTTCCGCACTCCGTCCAGCGCACTGGGCCGCGACGTCGCGCGGCTGACGAAGTGGGCGTCGGACACCGAGACCGGTGACCGCGACGAACTGAGCCCCGGTGTGCCGGAACGGTCGTGGTCCCAGGTGAGCGTCTCGGCCCGCGAATGCCTCGGCATGGCCCGCTGCCCCTTCGGTACCGACTGCTTCGCGGAGAAGGCCCGCGCCGAAGCCGGCCGCGCCGATGTGGTGGTCACCAACCATGCACTGTTGGCCATCGACGCGATCGCAGAAGCATCGGTGCTCCCCGAGCATCACCTCCTCGTCATCGATGAGGCCCACGAACTCGTCGACAGGGTGACATCAGCGGCCACCGCCGAACTGACTCCCGCCCCGCTCGGCGTGGCGACCAGGCGCATCGCCCGACTGGTCAGCCCGGAACTCAGCCAGCGGTTCGAAGCCGCGGTGGCGACGTTCTCCGCGGCGATCCACGACACCGCGCCCGGCCGGATGGACTACCTCGACGATGAGCTCAAGACGTATCTCACCGCGTTGCGCGACGCAGCTAACGCGGCCCGCTCCGGCATCGATCCCGCCCCGGCCGATCCGAAAGCGGCCGCAGCCCGCACCGAGGCGATTGCCTCGCTCACCGATATCGCCGACGCCGCCGCCCGCGCCCTGGATTCCTTCGGACCCGCCCTCCCTGACCGCACCGACGTCGTCTGGCTCGATCATGAAGAACAACGCGGATCGGGACCGCGACCGGTACTGCGGGTGGCCCCGCTGTCGGTCGCGGCACTGTTGCGCAGCCGACTCTTCGACACCTCGACGACAGTGCTCACCTCGGCGACGCTGACCGTCGGCGGATCATTCGACGCGATGGCGCAGGCCTGGGGGCTTACCGGCGGGCCGGACTGGCAGGGCCTGGATGTCGGCTCGCCGTTCGACCACGCCAAGGCCGGCATCCTCTATATCGCCGCACATCTGCCGGCACCGGGGCGCGATGGCGCCGGCTCCGAACCGCAGCTCGACGAGATCGCCGGCCTGATCGAAGCCTGCGGCGGCCGCACACTGGGGTTGTTCTCCTCAATGCGCGCAGCCAAGGTGGCGGCCGAGGCGATGCGGGAGCGGCTGGATACCCCGGTGCTCTGCCAGGGCGACGACAGCACCGCCGCCCTGGTTGAGCAGTTCGCCGCCGATCCGCAGACCTCACTGTTCGGAACGCTGTCGCTGTGGCAGGGCGTCGACGTGCCCGGACCGTCGTGCTCACTGGTGATCATCGACCGCATCCCGTTTCCCCGCCCGGACGATCCATTACTCACCGCGCGGCAGCGCGCGGTCGCGGCCCGGGGCGGCAACGGATTCATGACGGTCGCTGCCGGACACGCGGCACTGCTGCTGGCCCAGGGTGCCGGCCGGCTACTGCGCCGCTCCGAGGACCGCGGCGTCGTCGCGATCCTCGACTCGCGGATGGCGACCGCGCGCTACGGCGGATACCTGCGGGCGTCGCTGCCCCCGTTCTGGGCCACCACCGACCGGGCGGTGGTCACAGAAGCTTTGGCGCGGTTGCAGACGCCGACGGGCGATTAACCGGCCGGTGCGAACTATTGTGGGTCGCATGCGCGGATTCGGGTATCTACGCCGGCCGCTGATCATTGCGGGCACCACGATGCTGCTGACCTCCTGCGGTGCGGCAATCCAGGGAAATCCCGTCTCGGTGTACTCCGATCCGTTCAAGGTGGCCGGCCTGACGGCCGTCGACGGACCCACCGGCTTGCGCCCGGATGCCAAGGCGGAGTCGCGTGAGGTCACCGACACCGACGGCGGGCAGGTTGACGAGCTCGCGGGCCAGTCCGTCAGCGATCTCGAGGAATTTTGGAAGTTCGCCTACCCGGACACCTTCGATGGCGAACTGCAACCGGTTGATGAGCTCTTCTCGTGGGATTCCGACGCCCCCGACGGGATGTTCTGCGGCGACACCACCGAGGGTCTGGTCAATGCCGCCTACTGCGAGGATGACAACACCATCGGCTGGGACCGCACCGTATTGATGCCCTCGCTGCGACAGGCCAACGGCGATATGGCGATCACGATGGTGCTCGCCCACGAGTATGGCCACGCGATCCAGAAGTTGGCCACGCTCAATCCCAAGGGTGTGCCGTCACTGGTAGCCGAGCAGCAGGCCGACTGTCTGGCCGGGGTCTACCTGCGCTGGGTGGCCGAGGGCAAGTCACCCCGCTTCACCCTCAACACCGGCGAGGGCCTGAACAACATTCTGGCGGCGATGATCTCGTTCCGCGATCCCCTGCTCAGCCAGAACGAATACTCCGACGGCGATGAGCACGGGTCGGCATTCGAACGCATCTCGGCGTTCCAGTTCGGGTTCACCGACGGTGCCTCGGCATGTGCGGCGATCAACATCAAGGAGATCAGGCAACGTCGCGGCGATCTACCGGTGGAACTGCCCACCGATCAGACCGGCGAGTTGCCGGTCACCGAGGCCTCGGTCGCCTCGCTCATCGACGCGATGAACATCCTGTTTGCCCCAAAGAGCCCGCCGCAGTTGACCTTCGACGCCGCCTCCGCCTCGATATGCCCGGATGCGCGGCCCAGCCCGCCGGCGTCCTACTGTCCGGCTAGCAACACCATCACCGTCGACCTACCCGGCCTGCAGGCGATCGGTGCGCCGTCTGAGGGCTTTGAGGGGCCCGCTCTGCAGGGCGATAACACCGCCTACTCGGCACTGATGTCGCGCTACATGATGGCGTGGCAACACGAACACGGTGGGCTTGTGCTCGACGATGCCGAAGCCGGGCTGCGGACCGCCTGCCTCACCGGAGTCGCGACCACCAAACTGTCCAAAGACGTCACCACACCCGACGGCAATACGGTGGCACTGACGGCAGGCGATATCGACGAGGCCATATCGGGTCTGCTGACCAACGGACTGGTGGCAGGCGATGTCAACGGCGAGTCGGTGCCGGCCGGGTTCTCCCGCATCGACGCGTTCCGCGTCGGCGTGCTCGGTGATACGGATCGCTGCATCAAGCGGTTCCCCTGACGCGACGCTAGAC
>JBMOKE010000134.1:0-6327 GCA_049315425.1 Mycobacterium sp.
TGGTGCGGTCGACGTTGGTCACCGCCTGGTTCTTGGCGGGCTGGCCGACCAGCACTTCGCCGTTGCGTGCAAAGGCAACCACCGACGGCGTGGTGCGCGATCCCTCGGAGTTGGCGACGACGACGGGGTCGCCACCCTCGAGTACCGCGACGACGGAGTTGGTAGTTCCAAGGTCGATACCGACCGCACGAGCCATGTTGTTTTCCTCCTGCTTAGTACTAATCTGAGCGAACCGGACTCAAGCTTGCTGGAGCTGACGTCTACTGTCAACCGATAGTTGAGTCTATCCGGCTCAAGTTGTCAGTAGGCGTAACCAGTGACCCGGCGAATTTGTTCCCGGCCCGGTCCAAGATGCATTTCGGGGCTCTTAGCTGCACACTTGTGCCCGGAACCTGAGAGGAGATCGGTCCATGTCCGGATGGTGGGTTTGGCTGGTTGCGGCGGTGCTTTACCTGGGCTTCCGCCTGTTCTATGACAACGTGCGCGGCAAGCTCACCCAGGCGGAGATCGACACCACGCTGGCCCTGGCCGAGGCCCAGGGCGCGGGTGAGCTCAATGACCTGGCGATCGTTCGCAAATTCCTCGAAGACGACGACGGCCGGGAGTTCGTCATGGTCAACCTGGTGCGGGTGCCCGATACCACGGTCACCGATCCCGACACCGGAGCGCAGGTTCCCGCGAGCGACATGATGAAGGCGTATTCAAAGGCCTTCATGCCGAGGCTGATCAAGCATGGCGGCCACCCGGCGCTGGCGACGCGCAAGGTCGGTGGTTACGTCGACGCCTGGAAGGTGGGCCCTGATCCCGGCTGGAGCATCGTGGGCTTCATGCGTTACCGCTCACGGCGCGACATGATGAAGATGGTGGTGGACCCCACCTTCAAAGACGCACACAAATACAAGGTGCTCGGCGTTGAGGAAACGTTTTCGTTTCCGACCCAACCTTTCGTCCGCGCCTACGTCAGCCCGCGCATCACGGTATTTCTGATCCTGGCGCTGGCCGCAGCACTCGCACAGCTGGCCATCATCGCCACACACTGAGCAGGGTTGTCACGCGGATGCGGGTCCCAGCGGCACCACCGAGAAGTTTTCCCGCACCTGTTCCAGTGGCAGATGCGCGATGGCGAGATGATCCACTTGACTCAGATCAACCGTGCATTTCGCGCCCCGCTCGAGCCCCTCGCCGAGAAACTCGGGCACACCCTCGCGATCCAGCGTCGCAACCTTCGCGCGAATGTCGCCATGATTGAGCACGCCGGACTCGTGAATCGACATGGTCAGTAGGAACTCAAGCCAGTTGTGGTGGGAATCATTGGCCGCGAGCAGAAATCCTGATCTGGCGATCTCCCCTGGTGCGGTCGGCTCGTAACCGGTGATGACGTGGTTCATATCGTGGTTGACATAGTGGGCAGGAACGTGAATATCATCCCCGGGGAGCTCAATGTTGTTGCGGCGGTAGAACTCTAAGTATTGATAGCCCAAGCTTTCCTCGGGGAGTTCCCGCAGCTTTCTGAGCCGGGCGGCAAGTGCCGGGTCGGGCTTATCGAGACGCAGATAACGGTCCCGCAGGGAGATCTCCGAGATTTCCGGAAGGATCTGTTGATAGAAGCGTTCGAGGTCCGTTGCTGCCGCTTCGGCACCTTTCACAATGGCGGTACGGGTTGTTTCGATCTCCACATCATCGATACCCAAAGCCGCGACATATTTCTCCGCCAGGTCCACCTGCTCGTCTGACATGGGATGGCGGCAGAGTTCAAGCGTCATGATGATCTCGGCGAAACGCACGCGCGCCTGCGGCCTGGTAAGAGCCTTCGCTGCTTCATCAGACGACAGCGGGGTCAACTTCTCCAGGTCGATGTCCCCGCGACCCCACAGGTGTCGGGTGATGGAGTCCAAAACCCTCACCTGCTCAGGGGTTGGACCGCTGCTCGTCGAAATGCCCCCGAGGAGGCCGGCGACGATCGGCTCGACCTCATCTGCCTGAACTACGTGCATGATGCACTCCCTTCGGGTAGTCGGCTAACTCTTGGGTTTCTAACTCTTGGGTTTCTAACTCTTGGGTATCACGCGCCAGGCTTCGTGTGCCACGAAGGCTCCGGCGCCCAGCAACAGCACGGCGGTGATCCAGCGGCCGTGGACCTTCATGATGCGCTCGTAGGACTCCTTGATCCGGACGACGCCGCCGGGGTTGATCAGTTCGATCACCGCGGGCAACACTGCGGGAATCACACAGATCGCGGCGAAGAGGGCGATACCCAGGCTGCGGACGCCGGGGTTGGTGATCTGAACGATCTGGTGGCCGGCTGCGATCGCGATCGGGAAGACCTTGGGGTGCAGCCCGCTGATCGCGAAGCCGGCGAAGGCGGCCCGGACGATGCGCTGGGAGACGCTCAGATCGGCGTCCGGTTCCATCCAACGCATGATCTTCGGAAAGCGCCGTGTCAGCGAGGTGCGCAACTTACCCGGCTGGTGGTGGGACTCGGAGATATCCGCGATCGGCTTCTTCCGAAATGCATTCGCCGCCCGGGATGCGCCGAGGACCAGCAGTGCGACGGCGATCAGCACGCGAACGATGAAGCCGGGCCATGAACCGTGCCGGGCAGCCGCGTCGGCGTCAGAGGCGTGCGCGATCCACAGGCCGATTCCGGTGGCGAAGGCGATGCCGGCAACGGCGCCGATCGCGAAGGCGAATGCGGCCAGTCGCGGCACTTTCCTGTCACCGGCAACGACCAGACCCAGCACCAGCGTTTCAGGGCTGAAGAAAATGGCGAGCGCCAGCGAGGCGAGGACGGCCAAGTGCGAACTCAAGGTCACGTCCTTCCGTGCGGTTCTGGTGGGCTAAGGTAGCAGAACACGTTTAAAGGGCCCTGCCCGCGCACACGGCGGTCTGGGCGGCTCTCGTTCGTAATCCGAAAAGACGCCGCCGGTCGCTCCTGCGGCCGATCGCTGGAGGACTGCCACGATGGGCGACACCCCGCTGTATGACGCATACCGGCACTTTTTGGCCAATGCCGGCACACCCTTCACGGTGCCCGGGCACAAACGCAATCCCGATCTGATCGACGACTTCCTGGCGCTCGACGTTCCGCACTACGGCGGGGTCGAGAACCGACGGGCGACGACAAAGCGACTCGTCGCTGCCGAGCGCATCGCCGGTGAGCTGTGGGGGGCGGACTGGTGCGGCTTCTCCGTGCAGGGCTCATCCCACGGCAATGAGGCGATCTGCCTGACGCTGGGCAAGCCCGGGGACAAGGTGATCGTGGCCCGAACGATCCACAAGTCGTTGTTCTTCGGACTTGTCCTGGCCGGTCTGGTGCCGGTCTGGATCCGCCCCGATGTGGATGAGCAGACCGGTCTGACCGCCGGCATGCCCGTGCACCACGTCACCGAGGCGCTGCACAAGCATCCGGATGCGAAGGCGGTGATCCTCGTCGAGCCGAGCTATGTCGGCGGTGTCTCCGACGTCGCCGCGCATGCCGAGGTGGCGCACGCACACGGAATCCCGCTGGCGGTTGACGCCGCCTGGGGCGCCCATCTCGGCTTCCACCCCGACCTGCCACCGCACGCCATTGCGGCGGGTGCCGACGTCCTCGTGACGAGTATCCACAAGCACATCACCGGATTCACTCAATCGTCGATGGTGCTGGCCCAGGCCGAACGAATCGATCTCGAACGTCTCGACGCCGCATTCGAAGGTCTGCACACCACCAGCCCGTCGGGAGCCATCTTCGCCAGCATCGATCTGGCCCGCGATCTGTTGGCCGAACGCGGCACTGAATTGCTCGGTCAAGCAATCCGGCTGTCGCACGAGGCCCGCGAGCGCTTTCGACAGGTGCCGGGCCTCGGTGTCGTAGGTTTCGAGATCGCCGATCGCTCACCGTCATTGCTGATGCACGATCCCACTAAGATTGTGTTGACCCTGCCGGGAATGGGCGCCGACGGCCAGCTGGTGGCCGACGTGCTCGAGCAGCGAGGTCTGCATTTGGAATTCGCCGACCGGGACACGTTTTGCCCAGTCATCACGCTGGCCGACACACCGCAAACCGTCGACTTCATGGTGACGGAGATCATCCGGGCCCTTGAGGAGCACCGGGGTGAACCGCGGGCGCTGATCCCGATTACCGCGTGGACACTCGAACCGGATACGGCGATGAGTCCGCGTGATGCCTTCTTCGCCGATCATGAGCGGGTGTCCGCAGCAGACGCCGTGGGCCGAATCGCCGCCGAGACCGCAGCGCCCTACCCACCCGGCATCCCCGCTCTGGCGCCAGGTGAGCGCATCAACGCTCATATGCTGGCGGCTTTGCAGGCTGAGGCCAAGAGTGGCACGCGCATCGCCTACTGCGGTGACCCGATGCTCGAAACGGTTCTCGTGATCAAGGAGTAGGGGAGACTGCTGCAGAACGAAAGGTGGCCCCTGATGAAGTGGAACCGATCCGTGAACCGGAATCGCGTAGTCGCCGTCGCACTGGTGATCGTGACAGGGATGTTCGGCGGGGTCGGCTGCAGCCAGTCGACAGCGGCGCCGGATTTCCCGATTGTGCCCACTCCCCTGGATGACCCGAGCGTGGCAGTGACACCGGTGGGCGCGCAGCCGCGCCTGGCATCCGATCCCGCACAACTGGCCGATGACCTGATGGCCGACGAGCTCGCACTGCGCGATGCCGCGACGCCGGAAGCGGCCCTGGTGGCGGCGGCCCGCCGTGAGCAGGCGGCCTACCGCGCCATCGGGAGACACCCCGAGTGGGATGCAATCATCCGGCCGCGGATTGCCCCGGCGCTGCTGGAGACCTATGACCGCAATGTCGACGCCCGCCGGCAACTCGCCGCGATGTCCCCGGTGCGGGATACGTTGCCTGCGTGGCGAATCGTGCCGTCGGCTCCCGCCGACGAACTCTTGGGCTACTACCGCGAGGCCGAGGCGGCGACCGGGGTGAGTTGGAACTACCTGGCTGCCATCAACCTCATCGAAACCCATTTCGGCCGTATCGCCGGGGTCAGTACCGCCGGAGCGCAGGGGCCGATGCAGTTCCTGCCTGAGACATTCGCCGCATACGGCCGAGGCGGCGATGTCAATGCGCCGCGCGATGCCATCATGGCGGCCGGGCGATTTCTTGCCGCCAGTGGATTCGCCAACGATCGCGACCGCGCGGTCTACGGCTACAACCACGCATGGGAGTACGTGCGGGCGGTCAGCGACTACGCCGCGGTGATTGGCGGAGATCCCGTGACGTTCGGCGGCTACTACCGGTGGGACGTTTACTACAAGACCACTGCCGGTGATGTGTTGCTGCCCATCGGTTATGCCGAGAACTCGCGCATCCCGGTCGCCGACTATCTGGCGACACACCCGCAGTAGGGCTCAACCGAAGAAGCTCTCGACGAACGCCTCACTTCCCGGCTTCCACGCGGTGCTGAAGTTGCCGGCGTCGTCGCGGCTGATGGCTAGACCCGGGCAGAACCAGCTGCCGCCGTCGCCGGTGAAGAAATGCGGGGAGCCGACAACACCGCGTTCGCGGCCTTGCGCCCAGTCGGCCTGAACCGCGGCGGCGGTGGCGTCGGCGTCCAATGGTTCGAGGCCGAAACGGGCCGCGATCGGCGCGACCACTTCGGGGCGCCCGATATCGAGGCCCTGTTCAAACACCGCATTGCGCAACGCCATCCCAACCTCCTCGGCCACAACCGGGTTACCGGTTTCCTCCGCTGCGGCGCTCAGAGCGAAGCCGGCCATTGAGGTGCTCGGGAACGTGTCGACGGAAAATCCGGCGAAGAGGTCGGGCCGCACGGAGGCGCGCAGCGCGGTGATCTCCGCGCCGATATGCGCGGGGTCGAGCGGTTGGCCATTGACCAGTTCAAGCGGCCAGGCCCGAATGCGCAGGCGCGGTTCGCTGAGGCCTCGCTCACTGCGACGGTCGAGCAGAGTATGCAGCCCGACATGGGTGAACGGGCACAGGATGTCCGCGAAGACCTCAACGGTCCTCATGGCCGGATAACTTTCTGCGAGGACACCCGGACGCTACGCCGATCCAGTGATGCGACTGGTGGACAACTCATTGAGGTAGACCTCAAGGTCGGTGTAACCGACGGCCGATAACGTGTGCGCATTGGTGTTGGCCACAGTGGGATTGGTTCCCTTGGTCACCTCCCAGCTATCGGGCATGCCGTCAGCGTCGGTGTCAGTCGGCGCAGCAGGCGGCGAACCGACATATGCCGGCAGCAGCGCGTCGCCGGCGGGGTTGGTGTTGGGCGCCGCACCCGAGATGGTGTTGCTGGCCACAAAACCCATCAGGCGGGTGTCCATCGGGTCGCGCGGCCAGGCGCCTGCGGT
>JBMOKE010000135.1:0-6318 GCA_049315425.1 Mycobacterium sp.
CAGTCGGTTCGGGAGCAGGTTCGGGCGCCATGACAGGCTCGGGTTCAGCGACGGGTTCGGGTTGAGCTTCGGGTACCGATGCAGAGACCGGATCAGATTCGGTTTTCGGAGCGGGCGGCGCCGGGGTCGATTTCGCTTGCTGTGCAGGGGATTTGGCCAAATCCGGCACGGGGGCCTGCGTCTTGCGGACGTACTGCCTATCTGATGTGCTTGCGGCGGCACTGATGGTGGCTTCGCCGGCCGGGATCGAGATGTCCAACCGGGTCTCGATGCGCTCGATACGTTGCAGCAGTGCGGACTCGGTGTCGCTGGCTGACGGCAACAGTAGCCGGGCGCACACCACCTCCAGCAACAGTCGCGGAGCGGTCGCACCGCGCATCTCCCCCAATCCGTTGTGCACCACCTCCGCATAGCGGGCCAGTGTGGCGGGACCGACGCGGCCCGCCTGCTCGCGCATCCGGTCGAGTACATCACCGGGTGCGTCCACCACACCGCGACTTGCGGCATCCGGAACCGCCTGCAGCACAATGAGATCACGGAAACGTTCGAGGAGATCGATAGCGAACCGTCGGGGGTCATGTCCGGCGTCGATCACCGATTCGACCGCGCCGAAAAGTGCGGCTGCGTCTGCGGCGGCCAGTGCGTCGACCGCGTCATCGATCAGGGCGACATCGGTGGCCCCGAGCAACGCCAACGCCAGCGGGTAGCGCACCCGATTGCCGTCGGCGCCCGCCAGCAGCTGGTCGAGCACGCTGAGTGTGTCGCGCGGCGAACCCCCGCCCGCCCGAATGACCAGTGGGAACACCGCGTCATCGATCTCGACATCCTCGGCCGCCAGGATCCCTTCGATCAAGCCGCGCATCGTGCGGGGTGCCAGCAACCGGAAGGGATAGTGGTGTGTGCGCGAGCGGATGGTGGCCAGCACCTTCTCCGGCTCGGTGGTGGCGAACACGAAGATCAGGTGCTCGGGCGGCTCCTCGACGATCTTGAGGAGCGCGTTGAACCCCTCCTTACTGACCATGTGCGCTTCATCGATGATGAAGATGCGGTAGCGCGACTGCGCGGGGGTATAGAACGCGTGATCCCGCAGTTCCCGGGTGTCGTTCACACTGCCGTGGCTGGCGGCGTCGAGTTCGACGACGTCGACCGAGCCAACGCCGTTGGGCGCCAGCGCCAGACAGGAGTCGCACACTCCGCACGGCGTCGGAGTCGGACCTTGTTCGCAGTTCAGCGATCTGGCCAGGATCCGTGCAGAGGACGTCTTACCACAGCCTCGTGGCCCGGAGAACAGATACGCGTGGTTGATTCGCCCGGCCGCCAATGCGGTCGACAGGGGTTCGGTGACGTGCTCCTGACCCACTACCTCGGCGAAAGTCGCCGGTCGGTATTTCCGGTACAGCGCCACGTCAGCAGGTTACCGACAACGTCGGACAGGGTCTCATCGCAGCAGCGATTCGATTGCCGCCAATAGGGCACAGGTGGCCAGGCCGTCGATGGCCGCAGCGAGTTCAGTGGCTGTCGGGAAACTTGGCGCGATCCGAATGTTCTTGTCGTCCGGATCATTACGGTACGGGAAGGACGCGCCGGCCTCGGTCACGGCGATACCGGCATCCTTGGCCAGTGCCACCGTGCGTTTGGCAGTACCGGGCAGGACATCCAGGCTGATGAAATACCCGCCCTTGGGCTCGGTCCACGACGCGATCTTGGATTCGGTCAGTCGCTTATCGAGGATGTCTGCGACGAGTGTGAACTTCGGAGCGAGCACCTGCTGGTGACGCATCATATGCAGCCGCACCCCGTCGGCGTCTCGGAAGAACCGCAGATGCCGCAATTGATTCACCTTGTCGGGGCCGATCGACTTCTTGCCGGCATGTTGCAGATACCAGGCGATGTTTCCCAGCGAGCCGCCGAAGAAGCTCACGCCCGCACCGGCGAAGGTAATCTTGGAGGTCGAGGCGAAAACGTACGGCCGATTCGGGTGACCCGCAGTATCGGCCAGACCCAGCACATCGACCTGTCGGGGAAGGTCCATTGTGAGGGTGTGAACCGCGTAGGCGTTGTCCCAGAAGATCCGGAAATCCGGCGCGGCGGTGCGCATCTGGACCAGGCGACGCACCACGTCCCATGAGTAGACGGTGCCCGTGGGATTGGAGAACAGCGGCACCGACCACATTCCCTTGATCGCAGGGTCTTCTGCCACGAGCTCCTCGACCATGTCAACGTCGGGGCCGTCCTCCCGCATCGGCACGGCGATCATCTCGATGCCCAGGCTTTCGGTGATCGCGAAATGACGGTCGTAGCCCGGTGACGGACACAGGAACTTGACGGCGGATCCGGCGAGCTGCTCCTGAATCCACGGCCGTGGCGAATCCACACCGCCGTGCAGCATCGAGAACACCACCATGTCGTGCATCAGTTCAAGGCTGGAATTGTTTGCGGCGATCAGATTGGGAACAGCGATGCCCAGTAGTTCGCTGAAGATGGCGCGCAGTCCGGGCAGTCCGTGCAAGCCCCCGTAGTTGCGGGTGTCGGTGCCCTCGTCGTCGCGGTAGTCGCCGCTGCCGGGTAACTCCAGCAGCGCGTTAGACAGGTCCAACTGTTCGCCGGAAGGCTTGCCGCGGGTGAGGTCCAGGGACAACTTCTTGGCCTGCAGATCGGCGTAGTTGTGCAGCTGCAGTTCATGCTGCGTCTGTAGTTCTTTGCGGCCCATAGACTGAAACGACACCGTGCGCCTTTCGTCATTGCCGTGAATTCGCCGCACCCGGCGAGAAGGGGACCCCGCGCACCCGCCAGAGCCCGTTGACCCTTGCTGCCTTCCAGCCCTGGGGGAGTTCACAGGTTGGACGCCGCGCGGGGTCCATCGCGAGTGTAGTACCCGACTTCGCCGGCAGGACAGCCAACCGAAACAGCAGGCCGGTCCAGTCGGCTACCATGGCCGACGGAGGATTCGCCTAGTGGCCTATGGCGCTCGCCTGGAACGCGGGTTGGGTTAATAGCCCTCAGGGGTTCAAATCCCCTATCCTCCGCACCCGTCCGGGGTGCGACCGCGAACACCACGTGGCCGCACCTCGGACCACGGCAATCGAGGAGTGGTATGCAGCGCCGCGCCGCGATAGCAACCCACCTCGCGCTCGCCCTGTTGGGCACCATCCTGTATCTGCTGTTCGTGCTGCCCAGGTGGTGGGTGCTGACAGGAGATATTCCGACCACGCTGGCCACCGTCGGCCGGATCGCCGCCGGCGTGCCGATCGCTCTGGCTGCCGTGCCGGTCGCGCTTAATCTTCGGCAGTCGCTCAATACCGGCGCCAGCACGCCCGAGCTGGCATTGCGACTGCGGGCGTGGTCGGCGGTGCTGCAGGTGCTGGCCGGTGTGCTGATCATCCTGACCGCACTGGCGGAGACCTGGGTCGGACTCGATACCGCCGGACCGTGGCTATTCGCCGTGTACGGGGCGGCCGCCTCGATCGCGGTACTGGGAATTGCCGCCTTCTATCTTTCCGACGTTGCCGAGAAGCCGCCGGCTGCGCCAAAGCCCCCGAAAGCCTCGAAACCTCCGAAACAGAAGAGGGAGAGAAAAAAGAGGCGCGCCGACAAGCGCGATGAAACAATCACCGACACCGCCACCCCTGATGACTCGGTGACTCCAGCCGAGACGGCCGACGCGGCGATCGCGACATTAGAGACCGTCTCCGAGAATAGCGACGCATCCGAAGTTGAAACTGTGGTCGTCGAGGCCCCGACCGATGTGGTTGTAGCTGACGAGGTCGAAGCTGACGAGACCGAAGCTGACGAGAACGTGGGCACCGCGCCCGCCGATGCCGACGAGACACCTGCCGGCGGCCTACGCAATAAGCGCCCCACCGGCAAGCGTCGTCACCGCTTACCTCGCTGATCCACCACGGTCAGACCATGGTTGGTCAACCCGACTAGGGCACCAACGGCGTCGTGCGGTTCGGCATCGTCACGCTGACGTTCGAAATTGTCATCAGCCCGAACGAGGTGAGGTTCTCGAACGCTGTGGCTGAACTGGTGATCTGGACGGTCAGCGAGCCCGGAGTGGTATCGCCGCCATAGGTGTACACGATGTTCGAGAGGTCCATGGTCACCGTGCGCTGCTGGCCATCCAGAGTCACCGGTACGGGGGTGACGATATTGCCGAGCACCTGCCCGGTGCTGTTGTTGACGACCTGTGCGAACACCGCCCGGCTGGTGCCCAGACCCTGATAGTCGAATGTCAACGTCGGAGCGCCGACCACCTGGGTGCCTGCCCCCACCGTGATCGGCACGTTGATCGCGTTGCTCGCCACGGCACCCCCGCCGAGCCCGTAGATGCCGCCGGTTCCATTCGACCCACCCAGGATCGGAACGATGGGAAGGAAACCGCCATCGGAGATGCCGTCGATATCCGCCAGGTCATTGAACCCGGACTCGTACGGCAGCAGTTCCGACGAGTAGCGGTCGCCGAGCTGGTCGAACCACTGGAAGTTCGGAATGGCGTCGGCGAGTGAGCCGGTGCCGGCAACGTACTGGTTCAGCCAATCCAGACCACTGGCCAGAAGGACGAAGGGTTGCGCGGTGGAGATCGTATCAAGGCAGACGCCGTGCCCACCGCAGAACCAGATCAGCTTGACCGGCACGCCGAAACCATTGCCAAGGATGGTCTGCGCATTGTCGAGCGACTGCTGCAGCGGGAACAGAACGTCGACGATTCCCTGGGTCAGCAGCGTCGGGGCAATCGTCTGGTTGAGCAGCGAGGTCGGGCCGCTGCTGGCCAGCACTGCCTGTGCCGTCTCGGTGATCCAGCCGAGCAGATCACCGGTGAGGATGGCGCGCGGGATCAGGCTGTTGACCCGGGCGCCGGTGGTGAACAACGACAGGTACAGCAGGGATGCGTAGGCCGTCTTGAAGATGTTGTCCGGGTACAGCGAGGAGTTGAGTGAATTCCACGCGATGTCGGGCACGATGGCGTCGATGCGTGGATCGGTGCCGGCGACGGTCAGCTGGATACCGCCGCCGTAGGAGCCGCCTACCATGCCGACCGCCGGGTCGCCGGTGCCGTTCAGCTCCGACAGCGGGTTGGTGGCGATCCAGTCGACAACTGAGGAGACGTCGCGGCCTTCGTAGAACGGGTTGTCCAGCTGCAGGATGCCACCGGAGTTGAATTCGCCGCGCGGGGTCACGGTGACCACGTTGTAGCCTTCCTCGCGCAGCGGCGCGACTCCCAGTGTCTCGCCGCCGATGCCGTACGTCGAGTAGGGGTTCGAGCTACCCGCACTGCCCAGACCCGGCATATTGATCGCCGTCGGCGCGGTATCACCGTCCGCGATGCCGGCGGCCGGGAAGTAGTTGGTGCTGATCTTGACGCCGTCGAACGAAGTGACCGCGTAGGTGTAGGCCACCGGGGTGGAGCCGGGCGCCAACGTATTGACGTTGGGGGCTATGGCGGCGACTATCGACGAACCGATGATCGGGGCCAGCAGATCACCGATTAACGGCAGGGTCTGGAGCAGGTTGATGATCGGTGCGGCCAACGTGCCCACCAGGGGGATACCGATCAGAAACTGGTCAAGTTGGGTGACCTCACTGACTCGGACGCCGAATGTCTGGGTGCCCTTGGTCCCGCCATCCAGCCAGTTGGCGTACGGCAGGATCGTGAAACTCTGGGGATCAGTTGTCGACGGGACCGTCGGAGGGCTGACTGGAACGGTGCCGACGCTGATCTTGCCGCCGATATCGCCCAGCCCGCAATTGCTCCCGCAGGAGTCACCGAGGATCGTGTAGGTCAGGGTCAGCGCTCGCGAGCTGACGGCATTCAAGTTGCCCTGAATGATGCCGTCGACGAACTCCACTGTCGGGTCGACGGTAAGGCTGCCACTTGTCGCCGACGCCGTCGCCGACGAAGTGACCTGTGCGGCAGCGGCTTTGGTAGTCGCTGTGCTCAATGACAGCCGACGGGCCGCGCCGGCTACGGACGGGACGCTCGACTCCGCGCCGGCCGCAACAACCGCTGCGCCGCGGGTGGCGGCGCCGCGTTGGCGGCTGCTGCTCTTCGGAATCGCATTGCCCGAAGCGCTACGGCGCGACGCCGCGGTCGACCGTGGGCCAGCAGCACTTGACGCGCCTGCGGTATCGGAGCTCCCGGCAGCCGGGCCTGCGGTGTCAGCCGAGGCCTCCCCACCCGCGTAGAACACGGCCGCGCCCACGCCGAGGGCCACCGCCAATCCGCCAACTCGACCGACAAACCGCGCTGCGCCCATGATTTCCTCCAAGAATCGTGCAGAACCTGATCCGCACAGTAGCCCCGCCTACGGTCGGCCA
>JBMOKE010000136.1:0-6310 GCA_049315425.1 Mycobacterium sp.
AGGGCATCGGCCTGGTCGACGCTGGACTGGGCGCTGCGGGAGCGACCGTCGAGTGCGGTGAGCGCGTCAAGAACCCGCTTGCTGGTGGTGCCCAATGCACGCGCCAGTGTGTGGACTCTCAGCCGGTCGGGCAGCGCTTGCTGATCAGTCGCGGGCGGCTGCCACTGCAACGGGCTTTCGGGCAGGTCCTGGGTGAGATCATCATCGGCCACTGAGCCTCCTCAAGCCCCCGGGCGCGTCGTACTGACGCGGCCACTCAAGGGCTAACGCTGTGGCCCGGGTCGTTACCCGGGCTCGTTTGTCTATGGTCTGAATGGCGATTGTCGACGGTCCGCGCCGCACCGCAGGCCGCGGTGGTCGCGCACGTCTCGAAATCTCATTCCGGGTGCACGTTGCCGTTCACCCGACCCCAGTATCCCACACCCGCGGCAGGTATCGAGCCGACGGTCCGTCAATCGGTCAGCGGGCCGGGAACCAGAGCCCGATCTCGCGGGCGGCCGACTCCGGCGAATCAGAGCCGTGCACCAGGTTGAACTGGGTCTCCAGTCCCAGGTCGCCCCGGATCGTGCCCGGTGCGGCCTTCTCCACCGGATCGGTCCCACCGGCGATCTGGCGGAACGCCGCGATGGCGCGGGGGCCCTCCAGGACCGCGGCGACCACCGGACCGGAGGTGATGAACTCCAGCAGCGAGCCGAAGAAGGGCTTATCGGCGTGCTCGGCATAGTGAGCGCGGGCCAGTGCGTCGTCAACATTCTTGAGTTCGAGCGCGGCGATCCTCAGGCCCTTGCGTTCGATACGGCTGATGATGTCGCCGATCACCCGCCGCTGTACGCCGTCCGGTTTGATCAGCACAAGAGTCCGCTCAGTCACGGCGCACAGCGTACCTGCTCAGCCACGCGGCGCTTGCTGGCCCGGTAACAGGCCCAGTCGCTCGCGGCGCAGCACCTCGGTGCGCAGATACGCGATCACTGCCCAGACCACTGTGAACAGCAATCCCACGAATCCGATCACCGGGTAGATGAAGAATCCGGCGACAAGCAATAACTGCACGCCGAGGTTCGCCCAGATGGCCCACCGCCGTCCCTGCATCCCGGCCAGCAATCCGAGCAGGATCGCGAAACCGATCAGATAGGCGGTCGACCACGGCGTGAGTCCGCCGCCGACGGCGCCGACTACCGGCAAGGCCAGCAGTACCGTGATCAACTCGAGGATCAGCGTGCCGGCCATGACTCCGCGGAAGCTCTTCCAGGGATCCCCCGGTCGGGGCCCGGTCTGCTCGCTCACATCGGGTCCTTACCGAACAGCGTGCGGGCGGCGCCGGCGGTGGCGACCGAGCCGGTGATGACGATGCCCGCCCCGGAGAGCCCGTCGACCTTGGCGTCCTCGACCAGGGCCGTGGCGGTCTCGATAGCGTCGGACAGGGTCGGCGCGCGCACCACGCGCTCAGGGCCGAACACCTCTTCGGCGCGCAAGGCCAGCGATTCGACATCCAGCGCGCGCGGCGAACCGTTATCGGTGATCACCACCAGATCAAAGGCCGGCTCTAGGGCGGCCAGGATTCCGTTCACGTCCTTGTCGGCCAGCACGCTGAGCACACCCACCAGGAACCGGAAGTCGAACTCCTCGGCCAGTGCCGTAGTGAGCACCGCGGCTCCGGCGGGGTTGTGGGCCGCGTCGATGAAGACGGTCGGCGCGGTGCGCATCCGTTCCAGCCGTCCCGGGCTCGTCGCTGCGGCAAACCCCGCACGCACGGCGTCGATGTCGAGTTGACGCTGCGGCCCGGCACCGAACAGCGCTTCCACGGCGGCCAGTGCAATCACGGCGTTGTGCGCCTGATGCTGGCCATGTAACGGCAGGAAGATATCCGGGTACACCCCGCCGAGGCCTTGCAGTTCGATCAGTTGCCCGCCGACAGCGACCTGGCGACTCAGCACCGCGAACTCGGAGTCCTCCCGCGCCACCGCGGCGTCGGCGCGTACAGCTTGGGCCAGCAGGACTTCCATGGCCTCGGGCGTCTGACGACCGATGACCGCGACGGTGTCGACCGGAACAAGGTCACCGCGGGGCGAGCCGATGATGCCGGCCTTCTCTGCGGCGATCGCGGCAATGGTGTCGCCGAGATACTCGGCGTGATCGATGCCGATCGACGTGATAACCGCGACTGGTGCGTCGACGACGTTGGTGGCATCCCAGCGTCCGCCCATACCGGTTTCGATGATGGCGATATCGACCGGCGCATCGGCGAACGCCGCAAAAGCCATCGCCGTGACGACCTCGAACTTGCTCATCGCCGGCCCACCGTCAGCTTGCGACTGGGCGTCAACCATCTGCACAAACGGCTCTATCTCGCAATAGGTTTCGACATATTTCGCCGGACTGATCGGCTCGTTATCGATAACAATGCGTTCAACAGCCGACTGTAGGTGCGGGCTGGTCGTGCGCCCGGTCCGTCGGTCGAGGGCGGTCAGCAATGCGTCAATCATCCGGGCAACCGACGTTTTGCCATTGGTGCCGGCGATGTGAATACAGGGATAGCTGAGTTGAGGAGAGCCGAGCAATTCCATCAACGCCGCAATGCGCGCCGTACTGGGCTCGAGTTTGGTTTCCGGCCAGCGCTGATCCAACAGATGCTCAACCTGGAGCAGGGATGCGATCTCGTCGGGGGTCGGAATCCGAGCGCTCATGTCAGCGCAGCCAGGCGCGCGGTGATCCGGGCGGTTTCCTCATGGGCCAGCTTCTGTCGTTCGCGAATCTTGTCGACGACATCGCCGGGCGCCTTGGCCAGGAAAGCCTCATTGCCGAGCTTGGCTGCGGTTGCCGCCAGATCCTTCTGCGCAGCAGCCAGGTCCTTCTCCAGTCTGCGTCGTTCGGCCGCGACGTCGACCGTGCCGGAGGTGTCCAGCTCGACCGCAACGGTGCCGGTCGACAGCCGCACCTCCAGTTGTGCGGTGGCGTTGAAGTCGGCTGCAGGTTCGGTCAGCCACGCCAGCGCCGTCACCGCCGCCACCTGTTCGCGTAGTCCGGCCCGCTCGATTCCGTCGAGGCGGGCCGATACCTTCTGGCGGTCCGCCAGACCCTGATCGCTGCGGAATCGGCGTATCTCGGTAACCAGCTTCTGCACATCGGCAACACGAAGTGCGGCAGCGGGATCCATCGTGACTCCACTGGCCTGTGGCCAGTCGGCGATCACGAGCGACTCACCACCGGTCAGCGCCTGCCACAGCACCTCGGTGACAAACGGCATGACCGGGTGCAGCAGCGTGAGCAATGTGTCGAGCACAGCGGCCAGCACCGCGGTGGTGTGCTGCAAGCCTCCGCCGAGCTGCACCTTGGCCAGTTCCAGGTACCAGTCACAGAACTCATCCCAGGCGAAGTGATAGAGCGCTTCACAGGCCCGGCTGAACTCGTAGGAGTCCAAAGCCGAGTCCGCCTCGGCACGAACCTCTTCCAGCCGACCCAGGATCCACCGGTCAGCGTCGGTCAACTTATCGATCCCGGGTAGGGGCGCTGGTGCGGCGCCGTTCATGAGCGCGAAACGGGTCGCATTGAACAGCTTGGTGGCGAAGTTCCGCGACGCTCGGGCGTGGTCCTCGCCGATGGACAGGTCTCCACCGGGGCTGGCGCCGCGCGCCAACGTGAACCGCAGTGCATCGGCGCCGAACAACTCCACCCAGTCCAGTGGGTCGATGCCGTTGCCGCGGGACTTGCTCATCTTGCGGCCGTGCTCATCGCGAATCAGGCCGTGCAGGAAGACATTCGCGAACGGGACCTGGGGGCCGCGGTTCCCGCCGTCGGTGACGGCGTCGTCACCCGACACGAACGTGCCGAACATCACCATGCGGGCCACCCAGAAGAAGAGGATGTCGTAGCCGGTGACGAGAACGCTTGTCGGATAGAACTTCTCAAGGTCCGCGGTGCGATCCGGCCAGCCCATGGTGGAAAACGGCCACAGTGCCGAAGAGAACCAGGTGTCGAGCACGTCCGGGTCCTGCTCCCAGCCCTCGGGTGGCGTCTCGTCCGGTCCGACGCACACGCGTTGCCCGTCTGGGCCGTGCCAGATCGGGATGCGATGTCCCCACCACAGTTGGCGCGAGATGCACCAGTCGTGCATATCGTCGACCCAGTCGAACCAGCGGGGCTCCAGGCTCTTGGGATGGATGACGATATCGCCACCCCGCACCGCGTCACCGGCAGCCTTGGCCAACGATTCGACCTTGACCCACCACTGCAGACTCAGTCGAGGTTCGATCGGCTCGCCACTGCGCTCGGAATGCCCGACACTGTGCAGATACGGACGCTTCTCCGCCACGATGCGGCCGTCGGCGGCCAGTGCCTCGCGGACTTGCGTCCGGGCTTCGAAACGGTCCATGCCGTCGAATTGCGTTCCAGTGCCGACTATCCGACCGCGGGTGTCCATGATCGACGGCATTGCCAAGTTGTGCCGCATACCGATCTCGAAGTCGTTCGGGTCGTGCGCCGGTGTGACTTTGACAGCGCCGGTTCCGAATTCCGGATCGACATGTTCGTCGGCCACGATCACGATCTCGCGGTCCTGGAACGGGTGCGGCAGAGTGGCCCCCACCAGGTGCCGGTACCGATCGTCGTCGGGGTGCACGGCGATCGCAGTGTCACCGAGCATGGTCTCGATCCGGGTGGTCGCCACCACGATGTGCGGCGCTGAATCATCAAGGGAGCCATAGCGGAACGAGACCAGTTCGCCTTCGACCTCTTCGTATTTGACCTCAAGATCAGAGATCGCGGTCTGCAGCACCGGCGACCAGTTGACCAACCGCTCGGCCTGGTAGATCAAACCGGCGTCATAGAGACGTTTGAAGATCGTGCGAACCGCGCGGGACAACCCCTCGTCCATGGTGAACCGATCGCGACTCCAATCGACACCGTCGCCGAGGCGGCGCATCTGAGCGCTGATCGTTCCGCCCGACTGTCTCTTCCATTCCCAGACCTGCTCGATGAACCGCTCCCGGCCGAGGTCTTCCTTACTGGTGGAATCTGCGGCCAGTTGCTTCTCCACCAGCGACTGGGTGGCGATGCCGGCATGATCCATCCCGGGAAGCCACAGCACCTCGTAGCCCTGCATGCGTTTGCGGCGGGTCAGCGCATCCATCAGGGTGTGGTCCAACGCGTGACCCATGTGCAGGCTGCCGGTCACATTCGGCGGCGGCAGGACGATCGAGTACGGCGGTTTGGCACTGGCCGCGTCGGCGATGAAGTAGCCCGCGTCAACCCAACCCTGGTAGATCCCGGCCTCTACCGCACCGGGCTCCCACGTCTTCGGGAGAGCCTCGGCGCGGGAGTCATCGGTGGTGGGCACCTGTTGATTCTAGGAACGGGTGCGCGCAGGCCGACGGCCGACCTGCGCCCCAAGGCGAACCGCTACTTGCCGCCGCGCAGGAGTCCACCCAGAATGTTGCCGATCGCTCCACCCTGATTTCCGCCGAGCACGCTGCCCAGAATGCTGCCCAGTGGGTTGTTGGCAGCACCTCCGGCACCGCCACCACCGCCGGCACCACCGAGGATGCTGCCGAGGATGTCGCCCATCCCGCCGCCGGAGGCCTGGGCCTGCGCGCCGGCGTTCTTCGCGGCGAACTGCTTGCCGACATAGGCAAGCACGATCGGCGCAAGCATCGGGAGCAGTCGCTTGATCAGGTCGCCACCGCCGGCACCGGCACCGGACAGTGCCGAGGCGACCTGGTTGGTGTCGTTGCCGCCGAACAGGCTGGCGATCAGCTGGTTGCCCTGGCCGGTGTCGATCTGATCGACGTTGATGCCTCCGGTCAGCAGGTCGCTCTCACCTTCGGCTACCACGGCCGACTCCAGGTGCGCGGAGTCGATATCGTCGGCTTGAACATTTTCCTGCAGCGTGCCCAGCAGCGTGGGCACCAGGGTCTGGATGGCCTGGCTCACCTCGCCCTGGTCCGCGCCGAGCTTGGCGGCGATATCGGCCACCGGGATCTGATTGAAGAGGTCATCGAGACCGGCCATTGTGGGGTTCCGCCTTTGCTGAAGTTGCTACCAACGGATCCGACAGTAGTCGCAGCGGATCGCACGGCGCACCCGTTTACGCTCACAGCGCGTTAGTTCACGATCAGTTCAGCTTGGCCGATTCCAGCGAAATCCCGGCCGCCGGGAATCGCGCCAGCAGCGCGTCGCCCATGGCAGCCGCGGGCGTCAACACGCCGTGCAGCGCCGGAAGTTTGTCCCGGTCAAGCGCCAGCGCCAGTCCGCACTCCCCCAGCATCACCGATGTCGCCTTGTAGCCGGGATCGCCGCTCTGGGACATGGTGGCAAC
>JBMOKE010000137.1:0-6159 GCA_049315425.1 Mycobacterium sp.
CACACCGGGGGCCATCGTCGCATCACAGACGTTATTCGCTGAGGGTGAAGCTGCTGGCCCGTTCGACTCCTGCCGCGGTGTCCTTGCCTCCCATGGCATCCCGGATCTCCGTCAGGAGGCGGATCTGCTGGTCCTCGCCGGACTCGGCCGTGTCCTTGCGCCGCACTTTGTTGTAGGGCAGAACTACCAGGAAGTAGACGACGGCAGCCACGAGGGCGAAGTTGATGAACGCCGAGAGTAAGACGTTCAGGTCGATGGTCTGACCGCCGCCGATTTCGATCTGGAGAATGCCGTAGGAGACATCCTTGCCGGCCCCGATCCTGTTGATCAACGGTTGGATGATGGCGTCGGTGAACTTCGTGACAAGGCCGGTGAAGGCGGTACCGATGACCACCGCGACCGCCAAGTCGACAATGTTGCCTTTCGCGAGGAACTCCCTGAATCCCTTTAACACGATGGTGAGCCTTTCTTTGCTGTATTCGCCTGCAAGCGTCGACAGCGTAACGCATTCGTCAGCTGCTCAGTGGATCGTCAAGGTAACCGTCTGCACCAGAGTCGCACCGGCGAGGAGGTGGGCGGCTGAGGTTGGTAGTGCAACCAGTACCACACGGTCGTTGCTGGAGCCGGCGGTCTTCGATTGGGCCGACACCAAGACCACCACGGCATTGCTAGCCACCACCCGCGGCCGGGCGTCCGGATCGGCTGAGGCCGCGCCCAGGACGTCTACGACGTCACCAGTGCGGATCAGATCGAGGACTGCGGCATCGGATAGGTGCAGGGGAACCACCCGAGCATCGGGTCCGGCGTTGAGGCCGGCCAGCCGAGAGCCCAGCACTCGGGCATCGGTCAGCACCTCCCCTCGTCGCACCGGCCCGGCCAGGGTTGCACCGATGATCGAAAGATCAGTGTGGGCACCGTCGGGAAGTGTTGTCGGGGAACGCTTTTCCAGATGGACATCACCGGCGGTCAATGGCACTCCGGGACTCAGATCCCGAGCGGCCACCACGACGTCGTGCCTCGCATCGGCCGGATCGGGACGCAAAGCGACGATGCCTGCCAGGACCACCAGGAACCCCGCTGTGATTCGGCGGGCCAGTATGGTGCGGGTGAAGTCCGGGCGTACGGCACGCGAAATTCTTTCCAGCAGAGTGGGATTCAGCGACTCACCCATGCAGCCACGGTAAAGCGTGGTGGCGCGACAGGACGACGGATGCGTAACCGGCTGTGGATAAACCTAGTTCGATGCCGGGGCGGGCGCTGAGCTGCTCGGCGTCGAGGAGCCCGAACTCGGCTTGGCTGTCCCGGTCTTGTCTGACCCGGTTTTGTCTGACCCGGTTTTGTCTGACCCGGTTTTGTCTGACCCGGTTTTGTCTGACCCGGTCTTTTCTGAACCCGTCTTCTCTGAACCCGATGACGAACCCGAATCGCTCGACACCGCACTCTTGGCAGATTCGCGGCTGTCGGTGCGGTAGAAGCCGCTGCCCTTGAACACCACACCGACGGAGTTGAACAGCTTGCGCAGTCGGCCTGAGCACTGTGGGCAGGTGGTCAGTGCGTCTTCGGTGAAGGCCTGAACCGCGTCGAACCTGTTGTCGCACTCTGTGCATGCGTAGCTGTAGGTCGGCACCTGAACCTCCGGGGAAGACTGAATTGTTAGCACTCTATCGCGTCAAGTGCTAGAACCGCTATCCGCGGCCGGCTATTCCGCCCGGTCATTGCCCCCGAGCGCGAGCAGGCCGCCGCCGGGGGTGAGGGCGTGCGTCATCCGAACATCGTGTGATTCCTCCGGAAGTGCTTCGACGAGCTCGCCGTCACGCACCACTGCTATCAGTCGGGTTCCGGGTGTGCACAGCGGCAGTGACCGGTCGTAATAGCCGCCTCCGCGCCCCAGGCGCACTCCGGTGTGGTCGACCGCCAGTGCGGGTACGAGCACAACGTCGGCGCCGGCGATCGCCGTCGGCTCCAGCCACGGCTCAGTGGGCTCCTGGAGGCCGAAGCGCGCCGCAAACAGGTGTCCCGGTTTGTATTCTCCCCACCGCAGCGGGAGGTGTTCGCCGTTCGGACCGGTGCGGGTCACCGGGAGTAACACCACCTCGCACAGCTCACGCAGCTGATCCAGGAGAACCGGCGATCCGGGCTCGGTGCCGACCGGTAGGTACGCACACACTGTTCGAGCGCCGCGGACGGCGACGGCGAGATGGCTGCGCAGTTGCTCAGCCTCGATCTCGCGCACCTCGTCGGGCACCGCGCGCCGCGCCGCCAGCAGTGCGCGCCGGCGCTCGGCTTTGCTAGCGGCGGTCATGAGCTACACCTTGTCAGCATCGGCCCCGGCGGCACCATACTTGCGGTCCGAAGGTTGCGGTTAGGGTGTGACCGTGGTTACCGCACAGGTTCGGTTTCCCCGGACGGCCATCGTCCCGGCGGCCGGTTTGGGCACTCGATTTCTGCCGGCCACCAAGACGATTCCCAAGGAGTTGCTGCCGGTGGTCGACACCCCCGGCATCGAGCTGGTGGCCGAGGAGGCTGCAGAGGCCGGCGCCGAGAGACTGGTGATTGTCACCTCCGAGGGCAAGGACAGCGTCGTCGCGCACTTCGTCGAGGATCTGGTTCTCGAAGGCACGCTGGAAGCTCGCGGTAAGAAGGTGATGCTGGAGAAGGTTCGCCGAGCGCCGGCCCTGATCAAGGTCGAGTCCGTGATTCAGGCCGAGCCGTTGGGTCTGGGCCACGCGGTGGGTTGCGTGGAGGCCGTGCTGTCTCCTGACGAGGACGCCGTAGCGGTGCTACTGCCCGACGACCTGGTGTTGCCGACCGGTGTGCTGGAGACCATGGCCAAGGTGCGCGCGGAGCGCGGCGGGACGGTGTTGTGCGCCATCGAGGTTTCGCCCGAGGAGGTCAGCTCCTACGGGGTGTTCGATGTCGAGACGCTGCCGGATTCCGCCGACCCGAATGTGCTCAAGGTCAAGGCAATGGTGGAAAAGCCCAGCAGAGCCGAGGCCCCCTCGCTATTCGCCGCGGCCGGCCGTTACCTGCTGGACCGCGCGATCTTCGATGCCTTGCGGAGGGTCAGGCGCGGCGCAGGCGGGGAGATTCAACTCACCGATGCGATCGCGCTACTGATCACCGAGGGCCACCCGGTACACGTGGTCGTCCACCGGGGCTCCCGACACGACTTGGGAAATCCCGGCGGCTATCTCAAGGCTGCGGTTGACTTTGCTTTGGATCGTGACGACTATGGCCCGGAATTGCGGCGATGGTTGGTTGAGCGGCTGGGTCTGGCCGAACAGTAGGGCTTGCGGCGGTCCCGCGTGAGGACTCGAAGCGGAAAGGCGCGCTGTGCGTTCGGTGGAGGAGCAACAGGCCAGAGTGATGGCTGCCGCGGTGGCGCCCAGGCCGGTACGGGTGTCGATTGCGGAGTCGCAGGGCCTGATGTGTGCCGAGGAGGTCGTGACCGAGCATCCGTTGCCCGGCTTCGACCAGGCAGCCATTGATGGTTATGCGGTACGCAGCGTCGATGTCGGTGGTGCCGGCGAGATCGTGCTGCCCGTGATGGCGGTCATCGAGGCCGGGTCGCGGACGCCCAGCCGATTGCAGCCCAAGCAGGCGGCTCGGGTCCAGACCGGTGCGCCGATGCCCACCCTGGCTGACGCCGTACTGCCGCTGCGGTGGACCGATGGGGGAGAGACGCGGGTGAAGGTGCTGCGCGCGGTGCGCTCAGGCGCTTACGTTCGTCGGGTCGGCGCTGACGTTCAACCCGGGGACGTCGCCGTGCGGGCCGGCTCGATCATCGGCGCTGCGCAAGTCGGACTGTTGGCTGCAGTGGGCCGCGAGCGTGTGCTGGTACACCCGCGGCCGCGGGTGACGGTGATGAGCGTGGGTGGGGAACTGGTCGACATCTCCCGTACCCCCGGCAACGGCCAGGTGTACGACGTGAACTCCTACGCGCTGGCCGCCGCCGCTCGCGACGCCGGCGCTGAAGTCAGCCGGATCGGGATCGTCAGCACCGAACCCAAAGAATTGACCGACGTGGTCGAGAGCCAGCTCAACCGCGCCGAGGTGGTGGTGATCGCCGGCGCGGTCGGGGGTGCGGCCGCCGAGAACCTCCGCACGGTTCTCTCCGGGCTGGGCAACATGGAGGTCACTCGGATCGCCATGCACCCCGGATCGGTGCAGGGCTTCGGACAGCTTGGCGCAGAAGGCGTTCCGACTTTTCTGCTGCCGACCAACCCCGTCAGCGCGTTGGTCGTGTTCGAGGTGATGGTGCGCCCCCTGATCCGGCTGTCGCTGGGCAAGCGGCAGGCAATGCGGAGAGTGATCAGGGCGCGAACGCTCAAGCCGATCTCCTCGGTGGCCGGCCGCACCGGTTTCCTGCGCGGTCAACTGTTGCGTGACCAGGACAGCGGCGACTACCTGGTGGAAGCGATCGGCGACACGCCCGGCGGCTCGTCGCACCTGCTGGCGTCGTTGGCCGAGGCCAACTGCCTGGTGATGGTGCCCAGCGATGTCGCGGAGATCGGGGCCGGGGAGTTCGTGGACGTCGCTTTCCTAGCCCAGCGGGGCTGACCATTTCGATGAGCCTGTGGGGGGGCGGTGCCGCGCATCCGGGCTGGCCGACTCCGGTCGGGCCGCTGCGGGTACCCGCCGGCCATGTCCGGCTGCGCCCGGTTCGGATGCGCGACGCCGTGCAGTGGAGCCGAACCCGGGTGTCCGAGCGCGACAAACTCGAGCCTTGGGAGCCCACAGCAGAGTTGGATTGGACTGCGCGACATACGGTTTCGGCCTGGCCTGCGACATACTCAGGTCTACGCGCCGAGGCCCGCAAGGGCCGCATGCTGCCGTATGTGATCGAGGTCGATGGGCAGTTCTGCGGTCAGTTGACGATCGGCAATGTCACTCACGGCGCCCTGCGCTCAGCGTGGATCGGGTACTGGGTGGCCAGCGAGGTCACCGGCCGCGGCGTGGCGACCGGCGCGTTGGCGCTTGGCTTGGACCACTGCTTCGGGCCGGTGATGTTGCACCGGGTCGAGGCCACGGTCCGTCCGGAGAACGCGGCCAGTCGCCGGGTGCTGGCAAAAGTGGGTTTTCGGGAGGAAGGCCTGCTCAAGCGTTATCTCGACGTCGACGGTGCCTGGCGCGACCACCTTCTGGTGGCCATCACCGCCGAGGAGATCCGGGGTTCGGCGGTGGCTCGCCTGGTGCACCGCGGGCTCGCCCATCGCGACTGACGTCGGCCTTTTCTGTTACCAATGTGACATTTGTGACTGTTGGTGCTTGTCATCCTCGAATTACACGTGTGTAATTGGGTCGGCGCGCCGTTGCCTAGGGCGGGCGCCACAGACCTAGCCTGGTCGGGAAAGGAGCAGGCCACATGCCAAGCATCCCCCAGTCATTGCTGTGGATCGCACTCGTGGTTCTCTGGCTCTTCGTATTGGTGCCCATGCTCATCAACAAGCGCGACACCGTCCGCCGCACGAGTGACGTCGCGCTGGCCACCCGGGTGATCAACAGCGCTGCCAAATCCCGTCTGATCAGGCGCGGTGGCCCTGCGACCGGACACCGCCATGACCCCGACTGGCAACTCGACGATGAGTCCGACGAGGACTATTCCGATCAGCAGGACGACGTCGAGGAGTACGACGATGCGGTGCGGGCAGCGCGTGCCGGCACCCGCACCCGCACCAGTTCAGTGTTGGTCGTGACCTCGGTGACCGAGGAGGCGCTGACCGAACCGGTCTACATCGATGTCGATGTTGTCGACGAGAACTCCGGTGCGCTACCGGTGGGCAACGGGGTCCAGGAAAGCCTGTTCGACGCGAACGCGCGGGCGGCCGAGACCAGTGCGCGGGCGTTCGTCGGATCTGAGCCCGTGGCCGAGCATGATTCATTCACCGAAACTGAGACGATGTCGGATCCCGAACCGGTCGCTGAGCCCTTCGTCGAGGCCGATTCGCAGGACGGCACCGCCGACGAATACGAATACATTGACGACACTTCAGGTTTGGAGGCCGAAGACGATCAGGAACCGGTGATGGCGCCCCGGCGCGGTAACCGGCAGCGACGCCTGGAATCGACCGCCGCGGCTGAGGTGAGCGCACGCAAGTACCGGTTCCGTAAACGCGTCCTGATGGCGATGTCCACGATCATGGTGGCCACCGCGGCGGT
>JBMOKE010000018.1:0-25573 GCA_049315425.1 Mycobacterium sp.
CAGACCTGCCGCGCATCGCCCGCGGCCATAAGATTCTCAATCTGGCCCGCGCGTATGGAATCAAGGTGTCGGAGTTCGACGACCAGGACGTACACGCATCCGCCCCTTCGGACACCTACCACTACTGAGTTAAACAGCTCAGTAGTTCAGCCCCCGGCCGCGATCAGCTCCGCTGCCTTCTCACCGATTACCACGACGGGTGCGTGGGTGTGCCCGCGGATGATGCTGGGCATCACCGACGCATCGGCGATGCGAAGACCGTGCACCCCACGCACCTTCAATTCTGGATCGACGACGCTGCGATCATCGCGACCCATCCGTGCCGTGCCCACCGGGTGGTAGAGCGTGTGCGAACAGGTATCCAGCGTGCGTTCGAACGTCTCGTCGTCGAGCGCGGTGGCGTGAAGCGGGCGGGCGATCTTTCCCACGACGCCCTTGAGCGCCGATGCCTGCGCGATGGTGGCGGTCACCCGTAAACCAGCCATCATCGCTTCCCGGTCGACGCCATCCGGGTCGGATAGGTAGCACGGGTCGATGATTGGTTTGGCCGATGGATCCGCAGAACGCAGAGTCACCGAACCGCTGCTGCGGGGTTTGAGCAGAACCGGACCGGTGGCAATGGCGTGCCCGTAGGGATCGCCGAGAGCTTCTTCGAAGAATGGCGCCGGTGCCCAGATCAGTTCCAGATCCGGCAGTTCTAGGTCAGGACGGCTGCGCACGAACCCGTACGCCTCGCCGACGTTGGACGTCAGCATGCCGCGCCTTCGCAGCAGATAGTTGAGCAACTGCTTGGGCTTCTCGGCATCGAACAGGCTGTCGGCGGGCACGTCAAAACCTAACGTCGCGACGAGATGGTCGAGGAGGTTCTTGCCGACTTCCGGTGCATGATGGGTGACGCCGATTCCAAACTCCGCCAACTCCTTTTCGTCGCCGATCCCCGACAGCATCAGAAGTTGCGGTGTGTTCACAGCGCCCGCGCACAGCACAACTTCGCGCGCGGCTCGCACCGTCTGCCGGCGCCCCGTGCCGTCGTCGAACTCAACACCGACCGCACGGGTGCCCTCGAAGATCACCCGCCGCACCGTCGAGTTGGTCAGTAGCGTCAGGTTCGAGCGATACAGCACCGGCTTGAGATACGCATCGGCGCAACTCCACCGCGCGCCGCGGCGCTGAGTCACGGCAGTCTCGCAGAATCCGTCAAGGGTTGGCCGGTCCGGGGCGCTCACCCGATAGCCGGACTGCTCGGCAGCCCGCAACCATGCTGCTGTCGACGATCGGGGGCTGCGCTGAGGTGAGATCACCAACGCCGAATTCTCAACCCTGTCGAAGTACGTCCGCAGATGCGCATAATCCCAGCCGTCGCCGGCGTGCTGGGCCCACTCGTCATAGTCCTCCGGGAATCCGGGTACCCACATCATCGCGTTCATCGACGACGATCCGCCGAGGACCTTGCCTCGCGGCCAGTAGATTTCGCGCCCGGCGACCTCTTTCTGTGGCTCGGTCAGGTAGTCCCAGTCCAGGGGACCGCGGAACAACTTGCAGAACGCGGCCGGGATGTGGACGAATTTTTCTTTGTCCATCGGACCCGCCTCGAGCACCACGACGCTGTTACCCGGGTCGGCGCTGAGCCTGTTGGCAACCACGGATCCGGCCGATCCGGTGCCCACCACGACATAGTCACACTGCATCTGCAAAGTATAGAAATGGCAGTCTGCCCTTGAGGCATATGGGTAGACGCTTGCGCGATTTGTTCAGATTTGACCGGATGCGGGCCGACTGCCCGATGAATTCGATACTGCCGAATGCGTCCAGTGGGAGTGCGTCCTCGGTGGTCCAGCACCTGGAAGGCCCGGCGAAGAAGTTCCACAGTATCGAACGTTCGGCCCTGCTCGTTGAGCGAGATGATTACGCAGCAGGGCGCCTTCTCCGACTAAGGCGCCATGATTGCGCCCCCCATGAAGGATGATGGGCCGGTGTCCACCAAGAGATTGCGACTCACGTTGTCGTGGCGAGTCTCTCTCCTAATCGCCGGTCTCTTGGTCGTGTCGGCGATCGCATCGACGGCTTTCGCGGTCAGTACTACACAGGCTGAACTCTTCGTTCAGTCCGAGGAAGCCGTCGGCAACGTCCACGCCTCCGTTGCGGCGCTCATACAGGCGGAGTACGAAGGTATCGCGATCTATCGCGAGGAAGCTCTACAACGGCGCAAGGAGTCTCTCAAAGACGTCGCGGCACCACTCGTAGTTTCGCTTGACGAGTTGCGAATGGCAGCGGACACCGGTCAAATCACTCTCGAGCACGCTCAAGAACGGGCGCTTGCCATCCTCAAGTCCGTGCGTTTCGGCGAGGATGACTACTTCTTCACCTACGACCGTGACCTCAATGCAATCGCCCATCCCGATGCTCGCTTCCAAGGGCGCAATCTCACCGACCTTCAGGATGCGGACGGCAAGTACGTGCTTCGCGAGATGCGCGACGTTGCCCTCATGCAGGGTAGCGGCTTCATCGAATATCGGTGGGAGAGACTCGATGGGGTCGAGCCCGCCGCCAAAGTGGGGTACGTATTTCACTACGCGCCATGGGATTGGATCATTGGCACCGGCGTCTACGTCGATGATATTGATGCCGAGGTGCGAAAGCAGGTCACCAAGGTGACCGCAGGGCTGCAGCAGACTTTCGACCACATCACCTTTGCCGATGACGGTTTCTTCTGCATCCTTGACCGGGAGGGCCGCGTCGTTGCGACCGGCGATCCTCGCTTTCGGGCTTCCGCCACAACGGTCGAGGGGCAGGCCGATATCGCTGTCATCCTCAAGGCAGCGCCCTCGAAACCGGGGGTTGAGAACGAGGCGACCACGGATGCGGCCTGGGCGACGGACAGCGACGAGGTCTGGTTGCTGCGCATCTCCGCGACGGGGGCAGACCCCGATTGGGTGCTGGTCTCAGCTGTGCCCGAGCGGCGCCTGGAAGCCTCCGGGGGAGCTCTCGCCCTCCATCTCATCCTGCTGGCTGTCATCATCCTCCTCATTGGCCTGGCCCTGGGGTTGCTCATCAGTCGTCGCATCACCAGACCTGTCGATGACATCACTCAGGCTGCCCGTGACCTGTCTGATGGGGCCTTCGACCCATCGAGTCTCGATGCGGCGGCTTCCCGATCGGATGAGGTAGGTAGTTTGGCTCGTGCGGTCCAGCGGATGGGCTTAGAGATCGTCGAGCGCGAGCGCAGACTGCGTGAGGTGGTCGAATCACTCACCGTGCAGATCGACCGAGCGAAGGTAGCCGAGGAAGTGCAAGGGATTACCGAGACCGACTACTTCCAGAGGCTCAAGTCTCGATCCGAGGAGTTGCGTCGCCGTGACCAGTGACGCCTTCGACGCCAGCCGGACGACGTGAGCAGGTTTCGGTGATAAGCGGCAGGCGGCTGCCCTTCGCCTTCGTGGGCCTGGCGCTCACTTACCTGGCTGCCTCGGTCAACCTCAGCGTCACGAGCATCGCGCTCCCCTCCATCGCCTCCGACCTCGGCGCGACGACGGCGCAGCTGTCGTGGATCTTCAACATCACGCCGCTCGTGAACGCGGGGCTCATGCTCTTCGCCGGAGCGTGGGCCGACCGCTTCGGGCGCCGACTGCTTCTCGTCAGCGGGCTCGTGATCTTCCTCGCCGGCACGGTGCTCTCGGCTACCGCAAACGGCGTGGACCCACTAATCGTCTGGCGGGCGCTCACCGGCGCAGGCTCCGCGCTCGCCATGCCGGCGGCTCTCGCACTGACGTTCGATATCGTGCCGGAGCAGGGTCGGCGGACGGCCATCGGCATCCTCGGGGCGACCCAGGCGGGCGGCGCACTCGTCGGGCCGATCCTCGCCGGGGTCTCCCTCGCGGCCTGGTCGTGGCCCGCGACCTTCCTCACCGTCGTGCCCTTCATCGTCATCGCCCTCGTCGCCACGCCGCGCCTGCCCCGGTCGAATCCTGACACGGTGACGCCCATGGACGCACGCGGAACGACGCTCGTCTCGGTCGCTATCGTCGCTCTTGTCTACGCGGCAAACGAGCTGTTGGCCCACACCCCACTCGTTGCCATTGTCGCCCTCGCGGTCGCCGTCATCGTCGTGGTAGTGCTAGTGCTCTGGGAGCAGCGCGCGCCGCATCCGCTGCTCGATGCCTCGGTCATGCGTCAGCGCGGTTTCCGAATCGCCACCGTTGTCATCTTCGGCTCGCAGATTGTGCTCGGCGGGTTCTTCTTCGTCATGCCCCAGTACCTGCAGCTCGTGCTCGGCCACACACCCCTCGAGGCCGGACTATTGCTCATTCCTGCGCTCGCCGCCTGGGTCGTCGCGTCGACCACCGCGGCGCGGACGGCCGCCGCCTTGCACGGCGTGCACCGCGCCGTGGCGACTGGTCTGGGGCTCGCCGCTCTCGGCTATGTGCTGCTCGCCGTGCAGCCTGGGTCCGGGTCGCCGGTGCTGCTGATCGGTGGGCTCTTCCTCACGGGACTAGGCGCCGTCGGCCCCGCGCTCATGACGCACACGGCCGTGAACTCATACCGACCTGAGCAGCGGACGATCGGGGCGGCGGTCAACGGCACCGCGGCACGCTTCGGCTTCTCCTTCGGCATCGCTTTGCTCGGCGGACTGCTCGGCGCGGTCTACGCATCTGCGGTCGCGCCCGTCACCTCGGGACTGTCCGCCGCGAACGCGGCGACGGCTTCGGGGAGTCTCGCCAGCGCTCTCACAGTGTCCTCGTCCCTGCCTGACGGCAGCGCCCTGGCGGCTGCTGCACGGGATGCCTTCACGTCGGGTTATGTCGTGACGTTCGCAGTCGCGGCTGCCGTATGCGCGGCCCTGGCGATCATCGTCGTTGTCGGCTTAGAGCGAGTCGAGGACCCGCGCCATGGAGGCGCGCGAGCGGGCGCGTGAGTCGCGGGCCTTGGCCACGCGGTCGCGATCGCCCACCACGAAAGCTCGCAACTCCTCGCCCCAGTCCGAGGCAATGGCGATCGTCTCCGGGTCCTGGTCTGCGATCGTCGTGCCCAGCAACAGCTGGTCACCGCCCTCCTGCTCAGGAAAGATGGCATTGAAGGACAGCCCGAGTTCGCCGAGCCCCGCCCCGAAATATGAAGTGAGCGGGTTGGCGAGCGGCAGGTGGACCGTGATGACCTCGAACTGCTCCCGCGCGAAGCGACCGATCAGCCCCTGCAGCGCCTCGACGAAGTCCGCACCGTACCCGACGACGTGGATCTGGGCGTACTTCGTGGCGGCCTGCAGATCGGTCGTGAACTGCGACTGGGCCGGAAGGTCCTCGGGCAGGCGCGCCGTTTCGGCGATGATCTTGCGCGGCACGTTGATGCGCTCGAGGATGCGCTGGGCCATGTCGCTGTAGAGATGCGGAACGTGCGACTCCTCGGACGTCGAGTTGCCGAAGGATGTGTAGAGCACCATTACGGCGCGGCGGAAGCCCTTGGGGCCGTCGAAACCGAGGAAATCGAGTTCAGCCGGCTGTGCACCGAGCACGAGGCCGGTTTCGTGCCCGCCAGCCTTGAGACCCGCCTTCTGGCTGGCCGGGTGTGCCGTGACTGACATAGCGTAGATGCCGCGCAAATTGAGTGGAGGCAAACGCACGACGAAGGCGTTGGTAAGCCGTTCGGTGATGCCGAGGCGTCGGTAGGCGGGGTCGACGGCGAGCGGACCAGCCGACGCGGACGGTGAGGTGGCGCTCGGGCGTAACACACCGGTATGGCCGATGACTCGACCGCTCGGGGTGACCGCGATCGTGCCGAGGTGCTGGCCGGACTCAAGCTTGTGGCGGAAGACGTCTGGCTCGTAGATCCAGGCACTGCCGATCTTGGTGTAGCCGTAGGTGCGGAAGTAAAGGCGCGCCACCTCGATGGCGTCGTCGGCCGTCAGGGCCCGGATCTCCAACGCGTCGACGTCAATCGACTCCTCGGCGGACTCGGTCGCGGCGATGAATTCGGCGTCGTCGATCAGGGCGCCGGTACTCAGGATGCGGCTGACCTTGAGTTCGCTGCCAAGCACGCCGTCGCTGACGAACTGCATCGAGTCGGCATATCCCAGCCGCAGCAGGGTCTCGAGGCGCTCAGGCAGCTGACCGCTCACGTAGGTGCTCGGGGCTCCGTGCTGCTGGAGCACGATCTCCAGGTGGCCCGGCTCGTGGCTCACGGTCACGTCGACATCGATGGCCTCGGAGCCTCCGAAAGAGTCGACAATGACCGCAGTGAGCGCCTCGCTCATGAGCGCCTCGAGCTGGGTGCGTTCGACGGGCCCGAGGCCGAGGCCACCCGCGGTGTCTGCAACCGCGCGCGCCGCAACTCCGAGCGTGGACGCGTGCGCCAGCGAGATGCGCAGGATGACGTCACTCATGCGGTGGTCCCAGCGTGGAAGCGCTCGGCGATACCGCGGACCTGCTGCGACCAGGCATGCGCGGGCTGCAGCAGCGAGAACAGGCCGCCAGATGCGTTGACCACAACTTCCTCCGACAGCGGTAGCACGGCGATCGTCTCTGCGGCGTAGGCCGCCTCCAGTTGTTCGCGCAGGCCGGTAATGCCCGACGGCACCATGTTGGCCACGAGGTAGAGCATGGGCACGTTGAGGCGGCGCGCGATATCGACCGTGACCGCCGTGCCCTGATAGTCCTGACGATCCGGACGGAGGATCAGCAGCAATACATCGCTCAGAGTGATAGAGAGCAACGTCTCCTCGTTAAGGCCGGGATGGGTGTCGACAAAGACGAAGTCCAGGTTGAGCTCGCGGGCAAGTTGACGCAGTCCGTCGCCTAGTGCCTCGACGTCGTAGCCGTCCCGCAGTATCCGCGCGATGTCGCCTGGCCTCATGCTTGACGGCACGAGGTGGAGCGCGCCGCCCGATGCGACAGGTGTCGACTGTGACACTCGGTCAGTGATTTCGTGAACCGTCTCGCCGATGGAGCGCGCGCCCCAGAGGTAGTCGTTGAGCGTGCGATCGACACTCTCGTCGAATCCGAAGAGCACGTGGATGCCTGGGCTCTGTATGTCGGCATCGACAACCCCGACTCGGTGGCCAAGAGCGACAAGTTGGGCTGCGACATTCGATGTGATGTTGCTCTTACCCGTGCCGCCCCTGAAGGAGTGGACTGAAACCACCGTCGTCATGGTGAGAGGCTACTCGGGGCCCTAGACTCCGTTGGTTTGAGTCGGGGACGAACTTATCTTTGTCCGTCCGGCCTCGAGCACCGCAACGTTGTTACCCGCTTCGGTGCTGAGCCGGTTGGCGACCACGGATCCGGCCGATCCGGTGCCCACCACGACGTAGTCACACTGCATCGGCGCAGTATAGGCACGACATTAGTGAACCAACTCAAGGAGTGCCATGCGCGCAGTCAGGGCTGTCGGCGGCGAGCCCACCGTTATCGAGGTCGAGGAACCGGGTGGCGACTGGACACTGCTTGACGTCGGTGCGGTCGGCATCTGCGGTAGCGATCTGACGCTGCTGAAGTGGAACCTGCCGGTGACGCTGGGCCACGAGATCGCCGGCACCGTCGGGGGCCGGGCTTACTGCGTGGAGCCGACGGTGCACTGCGGCGACTGCGACCAGTGCCGGATGGGTGCGACACATCGATGCCGAGGGTCCGCACCGCACGGGATCATCGGCGCGGCATTCGACGGGGGACTGGCGGACCAGGTTCGGGTGCCCAAGGATTGCCTGGTCCCGCTGCCGGACGGACTTCCGGTGTCCGATGCCTCACTCGTCGAACCGTTAGCCGTGAGTTGGCATGCACTGCAGAAGGTTTCGGCTGTGCCGGGGGAGAGAGTCCTGGTTATTGGCGGAGGCAGTATCGGTCTGCTGGCAGTGGCAGCGGCACGCGCACTGGGACTCGATGTCGATCTGGAGTCCCGACATGATCACCAACGCGCGGCCGGAGAGCGACTCGGCGCGGGTGCGCCGCACGGGGAGTACGAGCTGCTGGTCGAGGCCGCCGGAACCGATTCAGCGCTGGCCAGCTGTGTGCGACAGGCCGCGCCGGGTGCGCGAATCGCGATGGCCGGGTTCGCCCAGGGTGACCGGAGGGTGCCGGGAATGGGGTTCCTGATGAATGAACTGACGATGATCGGGTGCAGTTGCTACGACAATGCCTCTGGCGGCCACGAGTTCGCGCAGGCGGCCGCGGTGCTGGCCGCCGATCCGGACATCGCGGCGACGGTCATCACCCACCGGTTCCCGCTGTCGGACGCGCCAGAGGCATTCCGGATCGCCGCCGACCGCTCCAGCGGCGCGATCAAGGTCGTGCTGGAGCCCTAACGCCGGACCGGCTAACCTGCCACCGCGAGCTGATCCTCGGTGTGGAACTGCTCCTCGAGGGTCTCCGGGGAGGCGTCCCGGTCGATCAGCCTCAGGTCGGCGCCGCGGGCAGATTCGATGGCGCCCAGCCGGCGGGTCAGCTTGTCCGCGGCGTAGGCAGCCAATTCCTCGGGGTCGATACCGAACGGGGGGGCATCGTCGAATTGCTCGGTGCCGGATTCGACACTGCCCAGCGCCAGCGGCATCAGTTCGCCCATCCGGTCGGTCACCACCTGCCAGTTGCGGTCGTCAGCGGCAACGTGGCGTCGGCAGGTGAACGTTCCCCAGGCCATGTGCCGACGTTCGTCGTCACCGATGTGCTTGATGATCTTCTGCATCCCGGGCAGGATTCCGCGGCTGTTACATACCTTGTTCCAGCCGTAGTACCCGGTTAGTGCCAGACACCCCTCAACCACGTGGTTGTAGGTCACCGAGGCCCTGATCTGGTTCGCCGGGCCAGGATCCAGCGTTAATGCGTAGAGGCTGTCTGGGAGTTCCTTGGTGAAGATCTGGGACAGGGGTTCGTTGGACTCGACGAACTCATGCAGGTCGGTCGACACCCCAACGGCGTCGAACCACAGACGGAAGGCCAGGGCATGCTTGGCCTCCTCGTAGACGAACTGGGTCAGGTACATCTCGTCAGCGAAGCGGCCCTCGGCGGCCATCGCGGCCACGAATGGCTGCATATCCTGGGTCACCGACTCCTCGCCGGCCAGGAACTGCGCGGCCAGCATGGTGGTGTACTCCCGCTCGTTGTCGGTCATATCCGCGAAATCCTCGACGTCCTGGCTGAAGTCGATATCCGAGGGGTTCCAGTGCTTGGCATTGCCCTTGAGGAACAGCCGCATCGGGAAGGATTCCTGACTCAGCCCGCCGGCACCCAGTGAGGCGTAGCCGCTCCGCTTGCCGTGTTCGATAGTCCGCGTCATGCTCCGATCATAGAACTGGTGTCCCGGGCACGGGCATAGAACCGGTTTCCCGGACAGGTCCGGTAGGCGGGAACTAAAGTCCGGAAACTATGACATCCCGGTCGAGTCCCGTGCGCCTGCGCGATGACCCGGTCAGCCTGCGCCGGCTCAGCCGACGCTTCGCCACGGTGGGTGTCGACATCACGGCGGGGCGCCTACGCGAGATCGCCGGCGGCGATCCGGCCAGTGACGACGAACTGGTCGACGTGAGCTTTGCGCTCGTCGCCACCGCGACCCTGGCGGAGGATCGCCGCGCCAAGCGTGGCCGGTCGCGCCGGCGTGTTCTGCATTGGCTCACGGTGGCGGGCGCGGTCCTGGTGGCCCTGAACCTTCTGGCGTGCCTGGGATTCGTGCTATTCCTGCTCGCTCAGCATCCGCCCACGTAGTGAGCCGCGTTTCAGGAAACTACGTGCTCGTCTGCCACAGCCAGGGCGGCATCCAGGATCGCCAGGCCTTCAGCGATCTCCGCATCGCTGACATTGCACGGCGGACAGGCGTGAATGCGATTGAAATTCGCAAATGGCAACAGGCCACCTGACTTGCACGCCGCGATAACGGCATTCATGGCCGGACTCGAGCCACCGTAGGGTGCCAGCGGTTCCCGGGTCGCAGGGTTCGAGACGAGTTCAAGTGCCCAGAACACACCCAGACCACGGACCTCGCCGACCGACGAATGCCGTTTGGCCAGCTCATGCAGACCGGGTCCGAGAACCTTCGCGCCGATGCGCGCGGCGTTGGTCACCATGCCCTCATCCTCCATGGCATTGATGGTTGCCACGGCGGCCGCGCAGGCCAGTGGATGCCCGGAGTAGGTCAACCCGCCAGGGTAGGCACGGTCGGCGAAGGTGTTGTAGATGGCGTCATTGATCGCCACACCACCGAGCGGCACGTAACCGGAGGTGACGCCCTTGGCGAAGGTGATCAGATCCGGGACGACGTCGAAATTGTCGATGGCGAACCATTTCCCGGTACGGCCGAAGCCGGCCATCACCTCATCGGCGATCATGACGATGCCGTGGCGGTCGCAGATCTCTCGCACGCCCGCCATATAGCCGGGCGGGGGGACCATGATGCCGGCGGTGCCGGGAACGGATTCCAGGATGATCGCGGCGATCGTCGCCGGGCCCTCGTGGGCAATGAGTCGCTCGAGGTAGTCCAATGCGCGCTCGGACTCCTGCTGCTCGTTCTGCGAGTAGAAGGACGAGCGATACAGGAATGGGCCATTGAAGTGCACAACGCCCGCGCTGCCGTAGTCATTGGGGTAGCGCCGCGGGTCGCCGGTGAGATTGATCGCGGTGTCGGTACCGCCATGGTAGGAGCGGTACCGGGACAGCACCTTGCGCCGGCCGGTGTGCAGGCGCGCCATCCGCACGGCGTGCTCGACGGCGTCGGCGCCCGCGTTGGTGAAGAAAACGTGGTTAAGGTCACCGGGTGTGCGCTCGGCAATGAGCCGGGCTGCCTCGGACCGCGCGGCGTTGGCGTGCTGCGGCGCGATCGTGCACAGCTTGGCGGCCTGTTCGGCGATCGCCGCAATGACTTTCGGATGCTGATGGCCGATATTGGTGAAGACCAGTTGCCCGGAGAAGTCCAGCAGCCGGTTGCCCTCCCCGTCCCATATGTAGGAACCCTCCGCGGCCAGGACCGTCATCGGCTTGATCTGAGCCTGCGCCGACCATGAGTGGAAAACGTGCTGGCGGTCGAGTTCGTAGGTTCGCCGTCCCTCTGCGATCGCGGCGTCGATGTTCTGTCCGTTGGGCAGCGCGGTCTCGGTCGTCGTCATGAGGCAGAAGTTTACCGGTGCGCACGAGGACCGCGACCAGGCCTGTGACGGCCACTATTCGGCCACGGTTGAGCCCGCTTACAACACCGTTGGGTCACGGTTCGACAAAGTGACCTGCGCGCAAGGAAAACGGGGTAGCGGCGCGCCGCTGGGTGTTGTAGAAGTGAGTCTAGTGACTGGTGTGAAATAGCTCGGGCAAGCCGCCCGTGGGGTTCACATCAGCAACGAGCAGGGACCACGCCGGCACAACAACCGGTCGCGTCCCAGAGAGGGGATTGGAGAAAATGAAGCGCATCAGTGTCGCACTCGTGAGCCTGTTACTACTGATCCTTGCGCCGGCCCTGGTATCGGTCGAGGCCGCCGCGGCCCCGGTCTCCCGGGATCAGGCTGTGAATTACGTGATCACGCGTGGGCTAGCCCAACGCGGTGTGCCGTACTCGTGGGGAGGCGGGACCATCGACGGTCCCAGCCTGGGCAACGGCCCCGGCGCCACCACGGTCGGCTTCGACTCCTCGGGTCTGATGCAGTACGTCTTCGCCGGCGTGGGCGCGAAGATCCCGCGCTCGTCGGGCGCGATGTACAACGTCGGCCAAAAGGTCACCGCAGATCAGGCGCTGCCCGCCGACCTGATCTTCTACGGCCCGGACGGCACCACGACGGTCACGCTGTTCCTGGGGAATAACCAGATGCTCGAGGTCACTGACGCCGGTGTCGTGGTCTCGCCGGTACGCACCACTGACATGGCGCCCTACCTGATCAGGATCATCGCCTAGCGGGCGCTCAACACCGCCACAACGACTCCTGGGCAACGCTGGCCACCAGCGTGCCCAGGTTGTCGTGTATCGACCCGAATGCCAGACCCCGGGCATCGCTGTGGCTGATCGCCACGGCGTCGTAGCAGTGCCACTGATGCGGGTCGACCGGGCGATGGAGCCAGAGCGCATGGTCGAGGCTTGCCGCGCCGCCGGGCCCGGGCTCGTCCTGGCCGGGTGGGCGGGCGGTGGAGACCATGCCCAGATCCGACACGAAAGTCAGCGCACACGCCCGCAGGATCGGATCGTCCTCGATCGGTTCGCGGGAACGGAACCAGAACGGCTGCTGTGGCCATTCGGTATTCGCATCGGCCGCTACGCGCGTCTCGTAGTAGTCGGCCCAGCGCTCCGGGGGAGTCACGACCGTGGTGGCCTGTGCCAGTGGCAGGCGCGGTGTTACGGGGCGCTGCCAGTCGAGGGTCTCCTCGGGGCAGTGGAACGACGCCAGCATCTCGAAGATGGGCACGCCGTCCTGGCTTGCGGTGACCCGGCGAGTATTGAAGGAACGGCCGTCGCGGGTAGGTTCCACGACGTACTCGACATCAACTCCGACTCGGCCGCCTTTGATGAAGTACGCGTGCAGCGACTGTGGCAACCGGTCGGTAGTGACTGTTGCAGCGGCGGCAGCCAGCGCCTGGGCCGCGATGAGGCCGCCGAACAGCCGCGGTCCGGCACCAAGGGCCACCGACGTCCGAAATGTGTGACCGTCGCCGTCAAGCCGCACCAGGTCGGCGATCCAGCTCGGCATGCTCCTCCAACGGTCATCGAGACGGGCCTCACGATAGTCGCCCGGCCTACACTGCCCCCATGGAGCGGGGGCGTGAGCAGGACTTCGAGGCTCCGGAAGGCCTGCTCACCATCGAGGACTGCCTTGATGCCCGAGGCGATATCTCCTTTCCGCCCGGCACGACGTTGATCTCGCTCATCGACCGCAATATCGCCAATATCGGTGACACCATCGCCTACCGGTATCTGGACTTCGGCCACTCACCGGACGGCGAGGTCACCGAGATCACCTGGGCGAAGTTCGGTACCAGACTTGCCGCCATTGCCGCGAGGATTCAGCAGGCCACCACACCGGGTGAGCGGGTCGCGATACTGGCGCCACAGGGCCTCGAGTACGTGGCCGCGTTCTATGCCGCCGTCAAAGCGGGCACCATCGCGGTTCCGCTGTTCGCACCCGAGCTTCCCGGGCATGCCGCGCGACTCGACACCGCACTGGCCGATGCCAGCCCGTCGCTCATCGTGACCACCGCAGCCGCCGAGGGTGCCGTTGTCGGATTTCTGGACCGACTGGCCGGTACCAGGCCGCCGGTGTTGGTGGTCGATAAGATCCCCGATTCGGTTGCGGATGAATTCATTGGTGTCGATATCGGTGAGGCCGACGTCTCACATCTGCAGTACACCTCCGGTGCAACCCGCCCGCCGGTCGGCGTGGAGATCACCCATCGGGCGTTCAGCACGAACCTGGTACAGATGATCCTGTCCATCGACCTGCTGAACCGAAACACCCACGGCGTCAGTTGGTTACCGCTCTACCACGACATGGGACTGTCGATGATTGGATTCCCGGCGGTGTACGGCGGGTACTCCACCCTGATGTCGCCTGCTGCATTCGTGCGTCGTCCGTTTCGGTGGATTGCGGCCCTGTCCGCTGAGTCGCAACTGGGGCGGGTCGTCACCGCCGCGCCGAACTTTGCCTACGAGTGGGTGGCTCAGCGGGGGCTGCCGCCAGCGGGGGAGGACGTCGACCTGAGCAACGTCGTGATGATTATCGGTTCCGAACCGGTCAGCATCGGTGCTATCAGAGTATTCACCGAAGCCTTTGCAGCCCATGGACTTCCACCCACCGCGATCAAACCCTCCTATGGAATCGCGGAAGCCACACTGATGGTGGCCACGACCGCACCGGATTCGCGTCCGGTGGTGCGGTTCTTCGATGCCCAGGAGCTTGCGGCCGGGCGTGCGGTAACGGTGCCGGCCGATACACCCAGCGCGATCGGCCAGGTCTCCTGCGGGCAAGCAGCCCGCAGCCTGTCGGTCATCATCGTCAACCCCGATACATGCGAGGAGTTACCCGATGGCGCGGTAGGGGAGATCTGGCTGCATGGTGACAACGTGGGCCGCGGCTACTGGGGTAAACCCGCGGACACGGCGTTCGTGTTCGGCGCGCGGCTCGCATCCCGGCTGTCGGTCGTTAGTCGGGCCGAGCAGGCCCCGCCAGACGCGGCCTGGCTGCGGAGCACCGATCTGGGGATGTTCGTCGACGGTGAGCTCTATGTAACCGGTCGAATCGTGGATCTGGTGACCATCGACGGCCGCAATTTCTATCCCCAGGACATCGAGTCGACGGTTGCCGGGGCATCGGCAGTGGTGCGCCGCGGTTATGTGGCGGCCTTTACCGCGCCAGGCCTGGTGATCGTCGCCGAGCGCGCGCCCGGAACCGGCCGAACCGATCCGGGGTCGGCGATCGCGGCGATCGAGGCCGCGATATCGGCGCGACACGGTGTGACAGTCGCCGACGTCCGACTGGTGCCTGCCGGTGCGATACCGCGCACCACAAGCGGCAAGCTGGCCCGCCGGGCCTGCCGGGGGGATTACCTCAGCGGAGATTTGCGGGCATTCGGCAATTAGGCCCGGCAGGATATGTTGGGACGATGCTGCAACGTCTGACCAATGCCTACCGCCGTACCGGGGCTGACCTCCCGTACGGAAACCCGTTGCCGTCGCACAGCACCGAGATGGAGGGGTGGTTCTGGCGGGTCACCGACGAGGCCAGCGGCCGGGCTCTGATCGCGCTATGCAGCGTCAACCGGCAACCGGCAGGGGACTGGTCCACTGCCGCAGTCGGGGTGCATCCGGGCCTGGTGGTGCGCTCCGGGGCACTGGAGGGCGCACGGGCCCAGGAGTCGCCGTTCTCAGTGACCGCGGGCGATGAGTCCGGCAACTTCACCGTCAGCACCGACCGGGTCCGGTTCGAACTTGGCGATTTGCGACTGAACATGGAAATCACCGATCGGTTTGCCTGGCCCAAGGCCTTCGGCGGCGGCGGTATTTTTTCGGCGATCCCGTTTCTCAACCAGTACTGGCATCCCTACTGTCTTGGCGGGAAAGCAAGCGGAACAGTCGAATACGGGAGTGAGAGTTGGACGTTCGACGGCGCCAAGGTCTACGCCGAACGCAACTGGGGTAAAGGCTTTCCACTGCGGTGGTGGTGGGGTCAAGCGCACGATTTCGGCGACGATGACGTCTGCGTCGCTTTTTCCGGCGGGTTGCTTTCGCTGGGACCGATCGCCCGCGATGTCAACGGGATTGTGGTCAGAGTCGGCAAGAAGGTTATCCGGATGACACCGCCGCTGCTGGTGCGCTCCGAGGTGGGCGACAACCAGTGGTTAATCCGCGGAAAGTCGCCGCGTTACGAGATCGAATTGGAGGGTGACGGCAGGCACCTGCCGCCGCACGTCCTGCCAGTCCCGTTACCTGCCGAGCGGCGCAATATCGACACCGACTTCGAACACCTCGGCGGCCGGTTGCGGTGCACAGTCCGCGAGTCGGGGCGGCTGCTGTTCGATGGCACCTCCGAATTGGCCGCACTCGAAGTGGGCAGCAGGCCGAAATGAGAGATCCCGATCAAGCTGTGCCTGTGATCAAACCGTGCCGAATCGCGAAGGAGTGACATGAGCTTCAACACCCCCGCCGGCAGTCGCGGCGTTTCCCAGCCGGGAATTGCCAAGCAGTTCCTCAAACTCTTCAACAAGTTCTCCGCGGGCCGCATCCGCAAGACCGGTAAATTCGGCGAACTACCGTCCCTGGTTCTGACGACGGTGGGCAGCAAGAGTGGGCTGGAACGTAAATCGCCGCTGGCCTACTTTCCCACCGACGAGGGAGGCTGGTTGATCGTCGCGTCATTCGCCGGAGCCGCGAAGAATCCCAGCTGGTACTACAACCTGGCTGCGCACCCCGATCGGGTCTCCATCGAATTCAGCGGGCGCACCGAATCAGTTGTAGCCGAACAACTCCACGGCGTTGAACGCGAGGCTGCGTGGCGGAAGATCACCTCGGCCTCCAAGCGCTTTGCGGAGTATCAAGAGAAAACCGACCGCGAATTACCCGTCATCCGATTGCGGGCGCGCTAGGGGTCAGCGGCCCCGCCATTGGGGCTTGCGCTTCTCCCGCCAGGCAGCCAGACCTTCGGCGACGTCATCGGTGGCGCCGGCAACCTTGCGCATGACCTCACCGAACCGGACCGACTCGATCCATCCCATATCGGCGGTTCGCCAGGCGACCTCCTTAGTCGCTCGCTGCGCGAGCGGTGCGGCGTCGGTCAGGACGCGTGCCCACGCGTGAGCCTGTGCCTGCAACTCGTCCGGGTCGACCAACTTCCACACCAAACCGGTCTCCTTGGCACGCTGCGCGCTGACAGGCTGTCCGGTCAGCAACAGCTCCATCGCATTGGCCCATCCCACCCGCTGGGGCAGTCGGATGGCGCCGACGATGGTGGGGATGCCGATCGACACCTCGGGGAAACAGAAGCTGGCTTCTGTACTGGCGAACACGAAGTCACAGAACAGCACGCCGGTCAGCCCATAGCCGATACACGGTCCGTGCACCGCGGCGATTGTCGGCTTGAACAACTCCATCCCGCTCTCGAAGGAGTTGATCGTGGGCTTTTCCCAGAACGTGCCGCCGAATGTGCCGACCGAGCCCTCACCGTCCTTGAGGTCGGCGCCCGCGCAGAAGACGTCGCCGTTTGCGGTCAGGACGGCAACCCAGGCGTCCTGTTCATCGCGGAACCGGTTCCAGGCCGCGTTCAGGTCCTCCCGCAGTTCACCGTTGATGGCATTGCGGGCCTCAGGCCGGTTGAGGGTGATGGTGGCGATGTGGTCCCGTAGTTCATAGGTGACGAGGCTCATAGCTGAACAGTAGTTTCACGACCAGACGCGTCCCAGGGGGCAGGCTAGGTCGACGGTAGACTCGCTTTGAGATTATGGTGAAAGTTGTGACCGTCAAGCCCGGCCTGAAAGCGAAGCCGCACGACTCGGGGGTCAGGAATTCCGTCGGGCAGATGGGCGGCTGCGTCGATCCCAGCGGGTTGGACCGGCTTTCCGGGGGACGTGCTGTGATATCCGCGGCGATCGCCACCCATGGGCGGGACGAGGGATAGCGTGTTACGCCTTCTGAAGCGTGTGTGGATTCCGATTGTCCTGCTACTTGTCGCGATCATCGCCGCGTTCACCGTCGACCGGATTCGCGGGTTTTTCGGCTCCGAGGGAATCCTGGTGACGCCGAAGGTCTTCTCCGACGACCCTGAGCCATTCGACCCTAAAGTGGTGCGCTACGAAATAGTCGGCTCGGGCAGCTATGCCAACATCAACTATCTGGACCTTGACGCCAAGCCGCAACGCATCGACGGTGCGGCACTGCCGTGGTCGCTCACCCTGGACACGACCGCCCCCTCGGCTGCACCCAACATTATCGCCCAGGGTGACGGCGCTTCAATCACCTGTCGCATCATCGTCGATGACAAACTGAAGGACGAGAGGACTGTAACCGGCGTGGACCCGATGACCTTCTGCTTCCTCAAGTCGGCATGAGCACCCCGACGACCGACAGGCCGACGACGGACGTGCCGATCGCCGCCTCGCCGCAGCCGCCCGTCAAACGGCCGCTCGTAGCGCGGGTGATCTGGACCTTCGCCGTTCCGATAATCCTGGCCTGGATCGCGTTGATCGCCGTTCTCAACGTCACCGTCCCGCAGTTGGAAGAAGTTGGGCGGATGCAGGCCGTGTCGATGAGTCCGGATGCCGCTCCGTCGATGATCGCGATGAAACGCATCGGTCAGGTGTTCGAGGAGGGCAACTCCGATAGTTCGGCGATGATCGTGCTGGAGGGTCAGCAGACCCTGGGTGACGCTGCACACGAGTTCTACGACGAGATGCTTGGCAAGCTCAAGGCGGACACCACACACGTGGAATCCGTGCAGGACTTCTGGGGCGACCCGCTGACCGCCACGGGGGCACAGAGCAGCGATGGCAAGGCGGCCTATGTCCAGATCAAACTCGCCGGCAACCAGGGCGAGTCACTGGCCAACGAGTCGGTCGCTGCGGTCAAGGAGATCATCAACAGTCTGCAACCTCCGGACGGCGTCAAGGTCTACGTAACCGGATCGGCCGCCATGGTCGCCGATCAGCAGGCGACAGGTGACAAGAGTCTGCGGGTCACCGAGATGGTCACGTTCGTGGTGATCATCACGATGCTGCTGTGGTTCTACCGGTCGATCATCACGGTGCTGCTGGTCCTCGCCTCGGTGGTGTTATCCCTGACCGCGGCCCGGGGAGTGGTGGCCTTCCTTGGCTTCCACGAGATCATCGGCTTGTCGACGTTCGCAACCAGCCTGTTGGTGATGCTGGCCATCGCGGCCGCGACGGATTACGCGATCTTCCTGATCGGCCGCTACCAGGAAGCACGCGGAGCTGGTGAAGATCGAGAATCGGCCTACTACACGATGTTTCAGGGCACGGCTCACGTAGTTCTGGGTTCCGGATTCACCATCGCCGGGGCAACATTCTGTTTGAGCTTCACCAGGCTGCCCTACTTCCAGACAATGGGTGTTCCATTGGCGATCGGCATGACTGTCGTAGTGATTACAGCGCTCACCGCAGGCAGTGCACTTGTTGTCGCGGCTAGCCGCTTCGGACTGTTGGAGCCCAAGCGAACGATGCGAGTCCGCGGATGGCGAAAGATCGGCGCAGCAGTTGTCCGCTGGCCCGGGCCCATCCTCATCGGCACGGTGGCACTGGCCCTGGTCGGCCTGTTGACGCTGCCCGGCTACCGCACCAACTACAACGATCGCAACTATCTGCCGGCGGACACCCCCGCCAATGAGGGCTATGCCGCGGCTGACCGTCACTTCTCTCAGGCCCGGATGAATCCGGAGGTCTTGATGGTCGAGAGCGATCACGACCTGCGAAACTCGACGGACTTCCTTGTCATCAACAAGATCGCGAAGGCCATCTTCGCGGTCGAGGGTATTTCGCGGGTGCAGGCGATCACCAGGCCGGAAGGGACGCCGATCGAGCACACCTCGATCCCCTTCATGATCAGCATGCAGGGCACCTCCCAGAAGCTGACCCAGAAGTACAGCGAGGATCTAACGGCCAAGATGCTCCAGCAGGCCGACGATATGCAGACAACCATCGGGCAAATGCAGCGGATGCAGAATCTCACGCAGCAGATGTCCGACGTCACCCACGGCATGGTGGTTCAGATGCGCAGCATGGTGGGTGACATGAAGGATCTGCGCGACAGCATCGCCAACTTCGACGACTTCTTCCGGCCGATCCGCAACTACTTCTACTGGGAACCGCACTGCTACGACATTCCGGTATGTGCGGCGATCCGATCGATATTCGACAGTATCGACGGTGTCGACACCCTGACCGACGCGATCCAGACCCTGCTGCCGCTTATGGAGCGCCTGGACTCGCTCATGCCCCAGTTGGTGGCGATGATGCCCGAGATGATCGCCACCATGACGAACATGAAGGCGATGATTCTGAGCATGCATTCCACCCAAAAGGGAATGCAGGATCAGATGGCGGCCATGCAGCAGGACTCATCGGCCATGGGGGAGGCGTTCGACGCATCGCGCAACGATGATTCGTTCTATCTGCCGCCGGAAGTGTTCGACAACCCGGACTTCCAGCGCGGCATGGAACAGTTCCTGTCACCCAACGGACACGCGGTGCGCTTCATCATCTCCCACGAAGGCGATCCGATGTCGGCCGATGGAATCGCGCGCATTGACGCGATCAAGAAGGCTGCCACGGAGGCCATCAAGGGCACTCCGTTGGAGGGATCGACGGTCTATCTCGGCGGGACCGCGTCGATGTTCAAAGACCTGTCTATCGGCAATGCCTATGACCTATTGATCGCGGGAATCGCTGCGCTGGCTTTGATATTCGGCATCATGCTGATCATCACTCGCAGTGTGGTGGCTGCCGCAGTCATCGTGGGCACTGTTTTGCTCTCGTTGGGCGCGTCGTTTGGGCTTTCGGTCCTCATCTGGCAGCACATCCTCGGTATCGAACTGCACTGGATGGTGCTGGCGATGGCGGTCATCATCCTGTTGGCCGTCGGCGCCGACTACAACCTGCTCCTGGTAGCCCGACTCAAAGAGGAGATCCCCGCCGGGATCAACACCGGCATCATTCGCGCGATGGGCGGCAGCGGGTCCGTGGTGACGTCCGCCGGTCTGGTGTTCGCCTTCACCATGATGTCATTTGCGATCAGCGATTTGACCGTGCTCGCCCAGGTCGGCACCACAATTGGCATGGGCCTGCTGTTCGACACACTAGTGATCCGCGCCTTCATGACACCCGCCATCGCCGCACTACTCGGGCGATGGTTCTGGTGGCCGCAGAACGTCCGGCCCAGACCGGTGCCCCAGGCCTGGCCGGCACCGGCTGTGCGTCAGAGCGTCGACGCAACTGTCTGAATCAGGTTCTCAGCCCGTGACGGCGAGGATCTTGATCGCGAAGATGAGTGAGTCACCGGGGCGGATTCCGGCCCGGGGCTGGCCGTCGGGGTAGCCATCGGCGGCGACCATAGCGACAGCGACCGTGGATCCGACCCGCTGTCCGGCGATGGCCTTCTGGAATCCCGGCACCACGCCGGTGAGCGGGAATTCGACCGGGGCACCCCGCTCGTAGCTGCTGTCGAAGACGGAGGCGTCCCGTCCGTTGACACCCATGTAGCAGACCGACACCGTCGCCGTGGGCGCCACGACCGGACCATCGCCGGCCTGCAGCGTGTGCACCTGGGTCTGGGTCACGCTGAACGGGGTATCCACGTTGACGAGCGGGGCAGTGGTCGCGGTGGACCCGATGACCGCCACGCTGCCGGTGGCGCCAGGAAGCGTCCATTCGGGCGTGGCGCCACTGGGCGGCCCCGCCGTCGGGCAGGGGCTGGCCGGAGCCGTGACCGACGATGACACTTTGTCGACGGAACTGGCCGATGACGTATCGGTCTTTGAGCCACATGCGGAAAGCATCACGGTGAGCGATGCTGCACAGGCCGCGAGGGCGACGGACTTCGAGGTGCGGGATGAGTTCACGGTTCGTCACGCTACAGCCGAGCGTGAGCCCAGCATTATTTTCTAGGGGAGTGCCTGCTCAGGGGTGTGTTCGGTACGGATACGCCTCATCAATTTAACTTGACATAATGTGGCTTATCGGCACAACCTTGAGCTCGATCGACAACGATGGCGTGCGCGACGTCAGTCCCGCGCCGCCGGTTTCGCGGCGCTCACCGATCTAGCCGCGACGCCCCCACCGTCCCCGAATGACGGCCGCGTCGAATACCTGCGGCACGACTGCGGCCCGTGACCGCCGTGCCCGGACGATTTGGCCGACTGGTGATGCGACCAACCGGAACGCCGGCCGACGGGATCCCTCCCGGGCTAACCCACACTGCAAGCGTCTAATTCGTCACAGTGACGAATTAGACGGGACCGAACCATCATCGAGTGCGTGGTAACTCCGAGCATCGGCCCGGGATCTAAGTCCTTCGGATGACACTCGCTGCATCGGGTTCAGTCGTCACTGTGACGGATGAACCCGATGAGTGCGTTTGCGACTTCTCGCGAATACAACAGCGAAAGGTGTCCGTGATCGTCGACGGCCTGATCACGACCTCCCCGAGAAGCGAGTTCACTGGTTGACGGTGGATGCACGACGTTGTCATGGGTCGAGTAGACACTGAGTGTCGGCGCCGGAACCTGACGTGATTGCCGCTCTCGGACAAACGCCCCTCCCTCGCGCAGGTCCCGGCCAGCCCGGCCCAGGATTGGACCACGCCATTTAACCCCGCCGTGCGGTGTTCCCACGGTGATGCACTCGGCAACCCGTCCCGCGCCGGCTGCCGAGTGCGCGTATTCCAGAGCGATGAGCCCGCCGAGCGAATGTGCAACCAGGATCACTCGGCTCTCGCCTGTCTCGGCGCAGATGGACTCCACGAACGTGCTGAGCCGTTGGCTACTTTCGTCGATGGACTCGATCCATGGATAGTTGAAGCCAAAAAGTGGGCCCAGCGAGGCCTTGTGGAACTGACGGGCAAGCCACCAGAAGTTAGATCGGTTTTGACAATAGCCGTGTACGAAAATCACCGGGATTCCGTCGCCCGGCCCCATCACCCGGCCCACGACGTAGTACAGCGGCACGAGCGGCTGGGTGATGATGACATAGAACAACTCTCGCAACATCGCGGCGAGGTGCCGTACGCGCGGACGCGGGCCGACATGCGGGGCCATCACGAAGTAGGAGACGAAGAGGTAGGCGCACGCGCCAAGCAAGAGGACGCCGCAGACATCCAGGAAAATGAGCTCGGCGAGCCTCGGTGTCACGAGGTGGAGATCGTGCCCGTTGCCGTGTCGAGGTTGATCACGACCATCTCTGGAACAGCCGCCCCTTGGTCGGGTGCTTGACCGAGATAGTTGTAGACGAATTGCCCATCTCGGAACTCGACCGTCTGCGGTGTGATCCGGTCCCCCAAAGGCAAGGCATTTGACGCCTGATACGAACTATCGTCGTTGATGGCGATGACGGCCCAGTAGAAGCGTCCGCTACCGCCGGAGTCGACCATCAGAAGAAGTGCCTCATCCGGGTCACCGTCGCCTTCAACATCGCCTGGGACCGGTTCGCCGACGATGCGAACCGTGGTCGGTGGCCAGGTTGATTCGCCGGGTTGTGATCGTGTTTGCTTCTGCGCGAAGCCGTCAGACAAGACAAATGTGTCGCCGCCGTCACCACTGAGCGTAGGAATTGTGACTATGAGGTCTTCCACGTTCGCGGACGTTCCATCTGTCGGCTCTGCGGAGGCCGTCGCAACCCCGGTCAACATTCCCATGAGAATCACACTGGCGACAAAAAGGCTCTTATCCACGAAGAGATTGTACGAAAATCGATCTGGTCGGGATCGTTCAATGCCAAATCCAGTCCCGCTACGTCACTGTAAAGAATGAACCACCGGTTCAGCAGTCATGATGGGGTGTGGTGATCGCTGAGTACGCGCGGCGAGCACTATTCCTTCGGCAGTCCTGAATGCTTCGCTATCCATGTGGAATGACTCGATCGGTAATCTGGCGGCTTGGCGCAGAATCATCACCGCGAGGGCGGCGCTGGTGGTGCAAGGGACCACTAACAGGCTGATTTCCGCCGCGGCTCCGGTGAGTGTCATCACCGGCTGGCGCTTGCACTCGCCGCCATAGAAGGTCATCCGCGGCGGCCCGTCCAATGACCAATTGACATTGATATCAACGATCTCGCCCAATCGGCCCTTCAGCGTGGCGATCAACTCAGGTAGTTCCCGGGCAGTCCGCGCCGTACGCAGCCACCACGCGCCGTCAATATCGCGACCTAATGCAGATGACAATGTCAGGCGGAGCCGAGTCGCCGGGCGGCGATCGTCGGAGTCTCTGATCATCAGATCCTTACGGCAATTCCAACCGCTGAGTGCACACGGCCGATAAGAGGGATGTGTGCTTTACGCTACACCGTTGGCCTGGATACCTAGTTCGTGCGCTACACTTAGGCCAACGTTGGCGTCACCACAGGTGGTTCCAGCCTACGTCGTGGAATGAAAGTTCATCTCACCTCCGCGCCAGCTTGTGCTTGCACGACTGCGCGTCGACTCAGATGTTCCGTGCAGCCAAGCACATACGTCTCGCGGCGATCGATTTTGCCCTCCGGCAATCTCGCCACACACGTGCTCAGGCGCGCGACTTGATAGTCGTCGACCAAGCACACCTTTGCCTGAAAGGCATCACCATTATGACTACCACTGCAACTTTCGCCGAACTCGGCGTCCCGAACGCCTTGGTCAGCGAACTGATCAAACTCGGCATCACCGCACCCTTCCCCATCCAGGTGGAGACACTTCCCGATACGCTCGCCGGCCGAGATGTCCTCGGTCGCGGCAAGACGGGGAGCGGCAAGACACTCGCGTTCGCCATCCCACTGGTCAGCAGACTGCAGGGCGGCAAGCGCATTGCAAGCCAACCCTCGGGACTGATTCTGGCCCCCACTCGCGAACTGGCAACCCAGATCGCCGCCGCACTGGAGCCACTGGCGCGGTGCTACGACATGCGAGTTACCACGATCTTCGGTGGTGTGCCGCAAGGCCGTCAGGTGACCGCGCTCAAATCAGGCGTCGACATCGTGGTGGCCTGCCCGGGTCGACTGGAAGATTTGATGAAGCAGCGTCTAGTCAATCTGGACCGCGTCGAGATCACCGTGCTCGACGAGGCTGATCACATGGCCGACCTCGGATTCCTGCCCGCGGTCACCCGAATCCTTGCCGCCACGCCGTCCGGCGGCCAACGCATGCTGTTCTCGGCGACGCTGGATAACGGTGTCGACAAGCTGGTCACGCGGTTCCTTCGCAACCCGGTGACCCACTCCGTCGATGAGGTCAACTCCCCGGTGTCCACCATGACTCACCACGTGTTCCACGTCGATGGGGTCGATTCGAAGAAGGCGCTCGTGCATCGTCTAGCGTCGGGTAACGGCCGCCGGATTCTGTTCCTGCGCACCAAGCATCAGGCGAAGAAACTTGCCAAACAGCTCACCGAGGCCGGGGTGCCATCGGTTGATCTGCACGGCAATCTGTCGCAGCCCGCACGTGACCGCAACCTCGCGAAATTCGCCGCCGGTGATGTTCTTGTCCTGGTCGCCACCGATATCGCGGCGCGCGGGGTTCACGTCGATGATGTGGAACTTGTTGTCCACATCGATCCACCCGCCGAACACAAGGCCTATCTCCACCGCTCCGGACGCACCGCGCGCGCCGGCGGCGCCGGGGATGTCGTCACCGTCGTTCTGCCCGAACAGCGTAAAGAGACACAGGCGCTGATGCGCAAGGCCGGAATCACCGTCACCCCGCAACGGGTGGCTGCCGATTCCGAAGCCGTGCACACACTGGTCGGGGAAAGCGCCCCGCACCGGATTCTCGCGCCCGAAGTGGTTAAGTCGCCGACCAATTCGCAGCCCAACCGTTCGCGCAGACCGGAGAACGGCAGTCACCGGCGTGGTCGCGGAAACACCCCTGCCGCGAGTCAGCCGAGCCGCAGCCGGTCGGGAGCATCGCGCGGTCGCAGCAGCGGCGCCCGCACCCGCTAATTGACTTATCGGCGGTCGAACCGTTCGCGATTCTGCTCGATCTGCGGGTGCGCGCCGATAGCCCAGTTCGCAACCGCCATCACGGGGTCGATGAAACTGCCGCCCAGTGGCGTCAGCTCATAGCTCGTGTGTGGCGACATGCCGGTGTGGATTGCGCGGTCTACAAGACCGTCGCGTTCCAGCTTTCGTAGGGTGACCGTCAGCATCCGGTGCGAGATACCGACCACTGCGCGCTGTAGGGCGTTGAATCGCATCGGAGCGCTACCGAGCGCGAGGATGACCAGCAGCGTCCATTTGTCTCCAAGCTGGCCCAGGAACTCACGGACTATTCGGCATTCAGCGCTATCACCGGGCTCCATACGAAGTCCCGCATCCGTCACCTGGGTCGCGCAGTTGTCTTCGGCAGTGACAACGGCCGCTGTAGGTGCTGCGGCAGTGACAGCGGTCACTGCAGGTGCTTCGGCAGTGACAATGGGCATCGTTGCGGTCACGCCACCTCCAGGTCAGTCAAC
>JBMOKE010000138.1:0-5991 GCA_049315425.1 Mycobacterium sp.
ACCGCATGGTCCCGGCGATCAGCCCGAAGAAGTCCTGGGAGGGCTTCGCGGGTTCGCTGATCTGCGGAACCACCGGGGCGGTGCTCGCAGTGGTCTTCCTCATGCACAAGCCAGCCTGGGTCGGCATTCCGTTGGGTGTGATGCTCGTTCTCACCGCCACCCTCGGCGATCTGGTGGAGTCTCAGGTCAAGCGAGATCTCGGTATCAAGGATATGGGCACACTGCTGCCCGGCCACGGCGGCCTGATGGACCGGATCGATGGCGCACTGCCGTCGTCGGTGGCCACCTGGATCGTCCTGACGTTGTTGGCCTGAGCGCTCACATGGAACAGGAACTGGTCTTCGAAGCGCCGCGTCGCGGGCTGCCGCCACGTCACTTCGCCGACCTCGACGCCGAGGCTCGTACCGCCGCCGTCACCGAACTCGGACTGCCGGCGTTTCGCGCTAAACAACTCGCGGCTCAGTACTACGGGCGGCTGCTCGCCGATCCGCGCGAGATGACCGATCTGCCCGCCGTGGTCCGTGAGACGGTTGCCGACGCATTGTTTCCGCCGCTGCTGTCGGTGGTGCGCGAGATCGAATGCGACGCCGGCGACACCCGAAAGACGTTGTGGCGCGGCCACGATGGCACCACCTTCGAGTCGGTGCTGATGCGCTACCCGAACCGCAACACGGTCTGCATCTCTTCGCAGGCGGGCTGCGGAATGGCGTGTCCGTTCTGCGCCACCGGTCAGGGTGGACTCACCCGTAACCTGAGCACTGCAGAGATTCTCGAACAGGTGCGTGCCGCCGCGGTCACCCTGCGTGATGCACCGAGAAGCGGACCGGGTGGCGACCGGCTGTCCAATGTGGTGTTCATGGGTATGGGGGAGCCGTTGGCCAACTACGCCCGTGTGCTCGGCGCCGTCGCGCGCATCACCGCAGCGCCGCCGGATGGGTTCGGCATCTCTGCGCGCGCGGTGACGGTGTCGACGGTGGGTCTGGCACCGGCAATCCGCAAACTCGCCGATGAGAATCTCAGTGTCACGCTGGCCGTTTCCCTGCACACTCCCGACGATGAACTGCGTGACACCCTGGTGCCGGTGAACAATCGCTGGAAGATCAGCGAGGTGCTCGATGCGGCCCGCTACTACGCCGACGTGACCGGTCGTCGCGTATCAATCGAGTACGCGCTCATCCGCGACATCAACGATCAGGGCTGGCGAGCCGACCTGCTGGGCCAAGTTTTGCACCGCGCACTGGGTCCGCTGGTGCACGTCAACCTGATTCCCCTCAACCCGACACCGGGCAGCAAGTGGGATGCCAGTCCCAAGCCGGTTGAGCGTGAGTTCGTACGACGGGTTTTGGCGCAGGGCGTGTCATGCACGGTGCGCGACACCAGGGGGCGGGAAATCGCCGCCGCGTGCGGACAGTTGGCCGCCGAAGGCTAGCGCAGGAAGCCGCGCCGGCGCAGAACGAAGTCCCGCACGATGACAAATGTGACGATCGCGGCGAAGCCGAGCAGGAACCAGTTCTCCACATGACCGATGTGGTTGCCGCGCATCATTCCCAGCAGGAACACGACGATGAAGCCGCCCAGCGCGTACCAGGTGCGGTAGGTGATCTTGCTCCAACCCCAGGCCGCCGACGGCACATCGGCGGGATCGACCTCCGAGTAGCGTTCTACCTCGGCCTTGACCATGGCGGCCTCCTGTCGACGTGAGTCTGGGATCGGTGAATCTGGGTCCTCCAACCTAGGACAAGTGTGGCACATCCGCCTCAGCCGAGCAGTCCGTACCTCCTCAGCGCCTCGGCGCGTTCGGCCCCGTGATCGACGATGGGCTCCGGGTATCCGGCGGGGCGTCCGGCCTTGAGTTTGTGAACCTCGGCGGTATCGGCCAGTTCGGGCACCCAGCGCCGCACGTAGTCGCCGGATGGATCGAATTTCTCGCCCTGGGTGGTCGGGTTGAACACCCGGAAGTACGGCGCGGCGTCGGTCCCGGTGCCCGCGGCCCACTGCCAGCCGTGCTGGTTGCTGGCGATGTCGGCGTCGACGAGCTGCTCGAGGAACCAGCGCGCACCCCACTGCCACGGCAGGTGCAGGTCCTTGACCAGAAATGACGCCACGATCATCCGGACTCGGTTGTGCATGAAGCCGGTCTCGGTGAGTTGGCGCATCCCGGCATCGACGATGGGGTAACCGGTGCGGCCGAGCTTCCATGCCTCGAAGACCGCCTTTGCTTGCGCCCCGGTGTCGACCTCGATGGCGTCGAAGTTCGGGTTCCAGTTGTGCCACGCACTGCGCGGCCACTGGTGCAACACGCCGGCGTAGAAGTCGCGGAATGCCAATTCGCGGAGGTAGGCGGCGGGCCCGGAGTCGTGCGAGCCCAGGTCGGCCGCCATGGTCCGCGGATGGATGGTGCCGAACTTCAGGTGTGCCGACATCCGGCTGGTTCCTGGTTTGTCGGGCCGGTCGCGGTCGGTGGAGTAGTCCTCGATAGTGCCCGCGAGGAACTCTGCCCACCGGCGTCGTGCTTCGGCTTCACCGGCTGGAATATCCAGTGTCACAACGGGATCCGGAGCATCTACCCGCACGGGAAGCGCGGAGATGCGGCCCGGGTCGATCCAGCTGACGGTAGCTGGATCGGATTGAGCGGGAGCGCGCCAGCCGACTTCGCGCCAGCGCCGAAAGAACGGTGTGAACACCTTGTAGGGGCTGCCGTCGTCCTTGGTAACCCGACCCGGCGATACCAGATAGGGCGACCCGGTGGCGACGAGCCGGGTACCGGACAGCGCCGCGGCAACCGCTTCGTCACGGCGTATCCCGAACGGGCTGAAGTCGGCCGAGATATGCACGGACGCGGCGCTGATCGCGGCGGCAATCTGTGGAATCTGCTCTTCGGGGTGTCCCCGGGTGATCAGCAGTCGCCCGCCGAGAGAGTCGTTCAGGGCGCGCAGGCAGTCCCCGAGGAACTGCAGTCGGCGCGCGCCGGCAGTGGCCTCCAGCCGTGGATCGAGCACGAAGCAGGCCAGCACCTCGGAGCCGTCGGCGGCGGCATCAATCAGTGGTGGCAGATCGCGCAGTCTCAGGTCGCGGCGGAACCACAGCAGCGTCGACGGCATACCCCCATGCTGCCCTGTCGCCCCGAACGCAGGGAGGGCCGGTCGCTTACGCGACCGGCCCTCCCTGTTGTCGTGGTTCGGCTAGGGGGTTGTTGTCGTGGTCGCCGCCGCCGGTGCGGCCGGCGGAATCAGGACGGTGTCGACCAGGTACAGCGTCGCGTTCGCAGTCGCGATACCGCCGCAGACGACGTTGGCATCATTGACCTTCAGATCGTTGCCCGATCCGGTCACCGTCAGCGGGGCACCCTGCACGGTGGTGTGCTCGCCGACGACCTGCGCCGGGGCGGCCTGGCCGCTCACCACGTGATAGGTCAGGATCGAGGTCAGCAGGTCTGAGTCGGTCTTGAGCTTTTCAATGGTGGCCGGGTCGACCTTGGCGAATGCCTCATCGGTGGGGGCGAACACGGTGAACTGCCCGTTGTTGAGCGTGTCCACCAGGTTGACGTTCGGGTTCAACTTGCCCGACAGTGCCGAGGCGAGTGTGGTGAGCACGGGACTGTTTCCCGCCGCGGTCGCGACCGGATCCGCGGCCAGACCGGCAACCGAGCCGGGGCCGGTGGGCACCTGCGCCGCGTAGGCGGCGCAGCCCGCTCCGACCGGGTCACCGGAAGCCGGCGCGGCGATCGCAGAGCTCACGGCTGAGGTTGCCGACGAGGCAGCCGACGAGGCCTTCTCGGTCGCCGACGAGGTAGCTTCCTTGGTGGCCGACGAGCAGCCAGAAAGGGCCATGGCGGTGACGGCGGCCAAACCCGCTGCGGTGAGTACTGAACGCTGGAACATCATCTATTCGTTCTCCTGCTTGATCGGGGTTGCACACGACCGAGGGCCGGCCGCGTGAGGCATTCGTCGTCCACGATACTCAAGACTGGTAGGTGTGATGGCGGTCACACCTGCGCCGGCGCCCGTACGCGCGGCGTACTCCGGCACAGCGGCGCGGCACAATGAACCGGTGAGCCCCGCCAACCGACTCCGCGTGCTGGTCCTCGGCAGCACCGGGTCGATCGGCACCCAGGCACTGGAGGTCATTGCCGCCAACCCCGACCGCTTTGAGGTCGTCGGCTTGGCCGCCGGGGGCGGGAATCCCGACCTGCTGGCCCGTCAGCGCGCCGAGACCGGAGTGACCAATATCGCGGTGGCCGACCCGGCTGCGGCGGCGAAGGTCGGCGAGGTCACCTACATCGGCCCCGACGCGGCGGTCCGGCTGGTTCAGGACACCGAAGCCGACGTGGTGCTCAATGCGCTGGTCGGGGCACTTGGGCTGGAACCGACGCTGGCGGCGCTGGCTACCGGCTCCCGGCTGGCGCTGGCCAACAAGGAGTCCCTGGTGGCTGGCGGGCCGCTGGTCGTCAAAGCCGCCCGACCCGGCCAGATTGTCCCGGTGGACTCTGAGCATTCCGCACTGGCCCAGTGCCTGCGCTCCGGTACCGCTGACGAGGTGGCCAAACTGGTGCTCACCGCCTCCGGCGGGCCGTTCCGCGGCTGGTCGGCCGCCGATCTGGAGTCGGTGACACCCGAGCAGGCCGGAGCCCACCCCACCTGGAACATGGGCCCGATGAACACGTTGAACTCGGCGTCGCTGGTCAATAAGGGACTGGAACTGATCGAGACCCACCTGCTGTTCGGTGTTCCCTACGAGCGCATCGACGTCGTCGTGCACCCCCAGTCCATCGTGCACTCGATGGTCACCTTCACCGATGGCTCGACCATCGCTCAGGCCAGCCCGCCGGACATGAAACTGCCGATCTCGCTGGCTCTGGGCTGGCCGGGCCGGGTGGCCGGATCGGCGGCCGCGTGCGACTTCAGCACCGCCGCCACCTGGGAGTTTGAGCCGCTTGATGATGCCGTATTCCCGGCCGTGGACCTGGCCCGCCGGGCCGGGGAGACCGGCGGGTGTATGACCGCGGTCTACAACGCCGCTAACGAGGAGGCCGCCGAGGCCTTCCTGGCCGGACGTATCAGCTTCGCGGCGATTGTGCGAACAATCGCTGACGTCTGTAGTGCTGGCGGTCAGTGGTCCGCGGAACCGGCTACCGTGGACGAAGTACTCGAGGCCCAGCGCTGGGCCCGCCAACGCGCCCGCGACGTCATTGCCGTCGCCGCACAGGAGGTCGCACCGCTGCGATGATGTTCGTAATCGGAATCGTGCTCTTCGCGCTGGCCATCCTCGTCTCAGTGGCACTGCACGAATGCGGCCACATGTGGGTCGCGCGGGCCACCGGGATGAAGGTGCGCCGCTACTTCGTCGGCTTCGGCCCCACCCTGTGGTCGACGATGCGGCCCAACAAACTCGGCTCGACCGAATACGGCCTCAAAGCCGTTCCCCTCGGCGGCTTCTGTGACATCGCCGGCATGACGTCGGTGGACCAGTTGCAGCCCGAGGACGAGCCCTACGCGATGTATAAGCAGAAGACCTGGAAGCGGGTCGCGGTGCTGTTCGCGGGCCCGGCGATGAACTTCATCATCGGCCTGGTGCTGGTCTACGGAATCGCCATCGTGTGGGGTCTGCCGAATCTGCATCCGCCAACGAATGCGATCGTCGGTGAAATCAGCTGCGTCAAGCCGGAACTCACCAAGGGTGAACTCGGCACCTGCACAGGCACAGGGCCGGCCGCGCTGGCCGGTCTCAGGGCCGGCGATGTGGTGGTCAAGGTCGGCGGAACCGATGTCAAGACCTTCGAGCAGATGGTGACCGAGGTGCGCAAGTCCTCCGGTCCCACTCCGTTTGTTGTGGAGCGCACCACAGACGGCACGGCGACGAACATCGACATGGTGGTTGACGTAGCCACCACGAAGCGCTGGGTCGCCCCGGTCGGCGGCGGTGAGGCCACCGGCCCTTCTGATGTGGGCTCGATCGGTGTCGGCGCAGCGCAGTTCGGGCCGACGCACTACA